>NZ_JCANUR010000012.1:0-91416 GCF_059569055.1 Sporacetigenium mesophilum DSM 16796
AAGGGGTATTGGGAATAGAGATTTTATTAAGGTTATCAGGGGGATAACCATGTATTAATAATAACAAATTGCGACAAAGTTTGCAATAGTTTTTTAAAAAAATATTAAAATTTATTAAAATATAATATATAATTTAATATAACATATAAAAATTTAGGGAGAGTGTATTTGGTTATGGAAATGATTCAATATGTTATGAAAAACCTATCAGAAAGAAAAATTAATAGCAAGTATTTTGAAAATAGAGAAGAATTAATTGAAGAATTGTTAAAAGAAATATCTATTGAAGAGCTAGTGGCTATAGGTGGTACTAGTACAGTTGAATCTTTAGGTATATACGATAAATTATGTGATAGAGGAAATGATGTTTTATGGCACTGGAAGGTGAAACCAGAAAAAAGGATGGAACTTTTTAAAAAGGCTTTATTCTCAGATGTGTATTTAACTAGTTGTAATGCTTTAACACAAGATGGAAAAATAATAAATATAGATGGAAATGGAAATAGAGTAGCAGCCATGTTCTTTGGTCCTAAAAAGGTTAGAATAATATGTGGATTAAATAAAATAGCCAAAGATTATGATGATGCTATGAATAGAATAAAAACTGTTGCTTGTCCTCAAAATGCAAGAAGGTTAGAAAGAAAAACTCCTTGTGCAGTAACTGAAAACTGTAGTGATTGTAAGAGTCTTGATAGAATGTGTACGGTAACTACTATTATTGAGCAAAAGCCTCCATTTGTAGATTTTGAGGTTTATATACTAAATGAAAATATAGGATACTAATAGGTTACATTTATTTACAAAAATAGATAAATAATATATATTATAATAGAGACAAAAAAGGTCCCATGTTATTTTACTACTTTATATAAAGTTTTAAAATAATATTGGGACTTTTTGAAATATATAAATCAAAAATGCAAAAAATAAAATTAGTAGTTTATATTAAATAACAAAGAAGAAAGTTGGTGTGAATATATGGAAATATATTTAGATAATAGCGCTACTACAAAACCTTACGATGAAGTTATAAATAAAATGATTCAAGCTTTAACTATTGAATATGGTAATCCATCATCTATTCATAAAAAAGGAATTATAGTTGAAAAAACTATAAAACAAATAAGACAAGATATAGCAAGGTCTATTGGAGCTAAGGATAAGGAAATATTCTTCACATCTGGAGGTACAGAATCAAATAATGCAATAATAAGGGGTGTGGCAAATCTAAATAAAAAAAGAGGAAAGCATCTTATAACTACAGAAATAGAGCATCCATCAGTTCTTCATACATTTAAAGATCTAGAAAGTGAAGGCTTTGAAGTTACATACCTTAAAGTAAATGAAAAAGGAATAATAGATTTTGATGAATTTAAAAATTCTGTAAGAGATGATACTTTATTAGTAAGTATAATGCATGTGAATAATGAGGTAGGAAGTATACAACCTGTAGATAAAATAGGAAATTACTTATCTTCATTAGAAAAAAAGGTGTATCTTCATGTGGATGCAGTTCAGTCATTCGGGAAAATAGAGTTTAGACCTAGTAAATATAATATAGATTTTATGAGTGTTAGTGGACACAAGATACATGGGCCAAAAGGTATAGGGTTTATGTATATAAAAGAAAATAATAGACTAAAACCTATTATAACAGGTGGAGGACAAGAAAGTTCTATAAGATCTGGGACTGAAAATGTACCTGGAATATATGGACTTGGAGAAGCTATAAGAATAACTATGTCAAACTTAAAAGAAAATATATCTAATATAAGTAAACTTAAAGACATATTAAAAAAAGAGTTACAAAATAATATAGATAATATAAAAATAAATTCTCCAGAAGATGGAGTATGTCATGTTTTAAATGTATCTTTTATTGGGATAAAAGGCGAGATATTGCTGCATTATTTAGAACAAAAAAATATATATGTATCAACAGGATCAGCTTGTTCTTCTAAGAAAAAAGGTAGCCATGTACTTTTAGCTATGGGATTAAAACATGAAGAAATAGAAGGTGCTATAAGATTTAGTTTATCAAATATGAATAGCGAAGAAGATATTATAAGTGCTGTGAAAATAGTAAAAGAGTCAGTAACAGAATTAAGGGATATAATAAGAAAAAGATAAATATGAGGTGATGAATTTGTATAATGCAATTATAGCTAAATACGGAGAAATAGGAATAAAAGGAAAAAATAGATATATATTTGAAAATAAGCTTATAAAAAATATAAGAAATATATTAAAGCCAATAGGAAAGTTTGATGTATATAAGGAATACGGTAGAATATATATAAATTTAGATGATTATGATTATGAAGAGGTAATAGAAGAAGTTAGAAAAGTATTTGGGATAGTATCTGTAAGTCCTGTTATAAAAACTGAAAAGGATTATGAAAAATTAAAAGAAGCTGCACTTAAATTACTAGACGAAAAAGTAAATAATGGAGCTAAAACATTTAAGGTAGAAAGTAGAAGAGGGGACAAAAGCTTTAGACTAACTTCTCAGGAAATGAACTTAGATATAGGTGGTTATTTATTATCAAATTTAGGAGACAAAATAAATGTAGATGTTCATAAACCAGAAATAAGAGTAAGTACAGAGCTAAGACAAGATTGTGCTATTGCATATGTAGATGCTATACCAGGGTATGGAGGATTGCCTCTTGGAACTAACGGAAAAGCTATAGCCCTTTTATCAGGAGGAATAGATAGCCCTGTAGCAACTTGGATGGTTGCTAAAAGAGGTGTAGAAGTAGAAGCTGTACATTTCCATAGCTATCCATTTACTAATGAACAATCTCAAGAAAAGGTAAGAGATTTAGCTAAAATACTATCTAAATATTGTGGAAAAATAAGACTCCATAAAGTTAATTTACTTAATATACAAAAGGAAATAACAAAAAACTGTAGAGAAGAAGAAATGACTATAATATCTAGAAGATTTATGATGCAAATAGCCCAGGTTATAGCAGAAAAAAGATATGCAAATGCGCTTATAACAGGAGAAAGTATAGGACAAGTTGCATCACAAACAATACAAGGGCTAACTTGTACTAATGCAGCGGTATCAATACCTGTATTCAGACCTTTAATAGCTATGGATAAGTCAGAAATAGTAGATATGGCTAAAAAAATAGATACTTACGAGACATCTATAATAGCAGAAGAAGATTGTTGTACTGTTTTCTCACCTAAAAAACCTGTAACAAAGCCTAGATTAGAGAAAATAGAGGAATCTCAGTCAAAATTAAATGTAGAGGAACTTATAAAAGAAGCAATAGATAATATGGAAGTAGAGGAACTTGAATATTAAAAAGCAGAGCTTATGAAGCTCTGCTTTTTATTTCGATTTTGTATTTTGATAAAACTTCATTTGCTTTTTCTATATCTTCTTTAGTAGCTTCAGGAACACCTTTTAGTGGGTATTCAAGTCCCATATATTCCCATTTATGCATTCCTAAAATATGATAAGGAAGAACTTCTACCTTTTCTATATTGCTTAAGTTTGATACAAACTCCCCTAGGGCTTCTAAATCATCTTGAGAATCTGTTATTCCAGGGATTAATACATATCTAATCCAAACAGGTATATTTTTATCATAAAGATGTTTAGCTAAAGCCATCGTTTTATCGTTAGTAACCCCTGTTAATTCTTTAGCCTTTTCTTTATTCATATGTTTTATATCAAGTAAAACTAAATCTGTGTAATCAAGTATAGGATCTACAACATCTATATCTACAAAGCCAGACGTGTCAAGAGCCGTGTGTATGTCATTAGCTTTTGCTTCCATAAGTAATTCTTTAAGAAATTCAGGCTGCAATGTAGCTTCTCCACCAGATACTGTTAGTCCGCCGCCTGAAAATTTCATATAAGTAGAGTATTTTTTTACATCTTTTATTATTTCATCTACAGTATATTCTTTTCCGCCTTTAGTATCCCATGTATCTCTATTATGACAGTACTTACATCTTAAAGGGCAACCCTGCATGAATAATATATACCTGATACCTGGTCCATCAACTGTACCAAAGGTTTCTATAGAATGAACTCTTCCTTTGATGCTCATATAAACTCACCCCTCTAACAAATCTATAATTAATTTATAATAAATAATATTTCAACTTTAAATTATATACATTGTACTACTTTCTATATATTAATTATAAAACATATTGTATACAATGTCCATAAATGTATTGATTAATTAGTAAAAAAAGTGTGTAAACTGTAGTAGGGTTTACACACTTAAAATACTTTGATGATTTTTATTTAATATTATTATATTCTTTCGTGGAATGTTCTATTTACAACATCTAATTGTTGTTCTCTTGTTAATTTTATAAAGTTAACAGCATATCCAGATACACGGATAGTTAATTGAGGATAGTTTTCTGGATGCTCCATAGCATCTAATAATGTTTCTTTGTCAAATACGTTGACATTTATATGGTGTCCATTTTGAGCAAAGTATCCATCCATCATAGCTGATAAGTTGTTTACTCTTTCTTCCATAGTTTTACCAATAGCACCAGGTACTACTGAGAATGTGTAAGATATACCATCTTGAGCATGTTCATATGGTAATTTAGCAACTGATGATAATGAAGCTAAAGATCCGTTAGTATCTCTTCCGTGCATAGGGTTAGCACCTGGAGCAAATGGTTCACCAGCTTTTCTACCATCTGGAGTGCTACCAGTTTTCTTACCATATACAACGTTAGAAGTTATAGTTAATACAGATTGAGTATGATATGCATCTCTGTATGTTTTTGTATTTCTTATTTTATTCATAAAGCTTTCAACTAAGTCTGTAGCTATTTCATCAACTCTTTCATCGTTATTACCGAATTTTGGATAGTCACCTTCGATTACATAATCAACGGCTAAACCTTGTTCATTTCTTATAACCTTAACCTTAGCATGTTTTATAGCCGATAAAGAGTCAGCAGTTACTGAAAGTCCTGCTATACCACAAGCCATAGTTCTAAATACATCTCTGTCATGTAATGCCATTTCTATTGCTTCATAAGAGTACTTATCATGCATATAATGTATTACGTTTAGTGTATTTACATAAAGAGAAGCTAACCAATCAGTATATAACTCAAACTTTTCCATTACTTCATCGTAATTTAAGTATTCAGAAGTTATAGGAGCATAGCTTGGAGCTACTTGATTACCTTTCTTTTCATCTATACCACCGTTTATAGCATATAGTAAAGTTTTAGCTAAGTTAACTCTTGCACCAAAGAATTGCATTTGTTTACCTATTCTCATTGCAGAGACACAGCAAGCGATGCCGTAATCATCTCCCCAATATGGTCTCATTAAGTCGTCATTTTCGTATTGGATAGAACTTGTATCTATTGACACCTTAGCACAGAACTTCTTAAAGTTTTCTGGCAAATTATTTGACCAAAGTACAGTTAAGTTTGGCTCTGGAGCAGGTCCTAATGTATATAAAGTATTTAATATTCTATATGAACTCTTAGTAACTAACGTTCTACCATCTTCACCCATACCACCTATAGACTCAGTTACCCAAGTTGGGTCTCCAGAGAATAAATCATTGTAGTCAGGAGTTCTTAAGAATCTAACCATTCTTAATTTCATAACGAAATGATCCATTATTTCTTGAGCTTCGTCTTCAGTTAAAACTCCATTTTTTATATCTCTTTCCATATATACATCTAAGAATGTTGCAACTCTACCTATAGACATTGCAGCACCATTTTGTTCTTTAACAGCAGCTAAGTATGCAAAATATGTCCACTGAACAGCTTCCTTGGCATTTTGAGCTGGCTTAGATATATCATATCCATAGCTTAATCCCATTGTATTTAAAGCTTGTAAAGCTTTTATTTGATCAGATATTTCTTCTCTTAATCTTATTACATCTTCAGTCATAGGACTTGAGTCTAAAGTTTTCTTTTGAGCTGTTTTATCTTCTATTAATCTATCAACACCATATAAAGCAACTCTTCTATAGTCACCTATTATTCTACCTCTGCCGTAAGCATCTGGTAAACCAGTTATTATTCCGGCACCTCTAGCAGCTCTCATTTCAGGAGTATAAGCATCAAATACACCTTGATTATGAGTTTTTCTGTATTTAGAGAATATCTCGCTTATAATTGGATCTAGTTCATATCCATAAGCTTCACAAGAAGCTTCAACCATTCTTATTCCGCCATATGGTATAACAGCTCTTTTAAGAGGAGCATCAGTTTGAACACCAACTATTTGTTCTAACTCCTTATCTATATAACCAGCACTATAAGCATCTATACCAGAAATTGTCTTAGTGTCAACATCTAGTGTTCCGCCATTTTCTATTTCTTTTTTCATTAATTGAGAAACTTCATCCCATAATTTTTTTGTTCCTTCTGTAGCACCAGATAAGAAAGAATCATTACCTTCATATGGAGTATAGTTTAATTGTATAAAATCTCTAACGTCTACTTCCTTGTCCCATTTCCCAGTCTTAAAACCTTCCCAAGCTTTCATCATAATGGGTTTCCTCCTTCATAAAATATATAATATAACACCTAATTAGGTATTTTGTATGTATTAACCGTATTTATAATAACATAGGAAAAGTACTTTGTATACACAAAGTAGCAGAGTTAAAATAGTAAATAAATATCAAATTTTAAATATTATTTTAATTGTCTGAATCTTAAATTACTAAAAATTACATTATTAATATATTTTAATTTTACCCAAAATAATATAAATAAAAACATAGATTAATAAATTATATAAATGAAGTAAAATTTAAATATAAAAACATGTAATATAATTTAACTATAGACAATATGTTTAAAATAGAGTATTATAGAGAGATGCCATAAATGATTAGAAAATTAAAGTTAATAATTATGGTAGATCAAAATTTAATTATAGATTTTCGGGTTATGATATTGATTATTTTAATTATACCTACTATAGATGACTATGTTATAGATATTGTATATGACTAAATAAAAGTCCTTTAAGAGGGCTTTTTCTACGTATAAAAAAGGGCGATAAGGTAGAAAATATTAATTGCATATTATAAAAATAAAATATATAATTGTTAAGTTAAGATAAAATAGAAACGGAGAGGATATAAAATATGGAAAAAATTAGATTTGATGAATTACCTTTAAGTGATGAAGTAAAAAGATCAATAGCGGATATGGGATTTGAGGAGCCTTCTCCTATACAAGCTCAAGCTATACCTAAAATATTACAAGGAAAAGACATAATAGGACAAGCGCAAACTGGAACGGGAAAAACAGCAGCTTTCGGTATTCCTATACTTGAAATGGTGGACCAATCAGATAAAAGCCTACAGGCTTTAGTTCTTTGTCCGACAAGAGAACTAGCTATACAGGTATCAAAAGAAATAGGCAATTTAGCCACATATATGAAAGGGATAAAAATCCTTCCTATATATGGAGGACAACCTATAGATAGACAGATAAGATCATTAAAGGGCGGAGTACAAATAGTAATAGGAACACCAGGACGTGTTATAGACCATATTAAACGTAAAACATTAAAGATGAATAATATAAAAACAGTTGTATTAGATGAAGCTGATGAAATGCTTGATATGGGATTTAGAGAAGATATAGAAATGATACTAGAAACTACTCCAGAAAGTAGACAAACTACATTCTTCTCAGCTACTATGGCAAAAGAAATATTAGAACTTACTAAATTATATCAAAAAAATCCTGAACATATAAAAGTTGTACGTAGAGAACTTACAGTTCCTAACATAAAACAATACTATGTAGAAACTAAAAGAGCTAATAAATTAGAAGTTCTATGTAGATTAATAGACGTTTATGATCCTAAATTATCGGTAGTTTTCTGTAACACAAAAAGAGGCGCTGATGAGCTAGTAGGAGATTTACAAGCTAGAGGATATTTTGCAGATGCATTACATGGAGACTTAAAGCAAGCACAAAGAGATATGGTTATGGATAAGTTTAGAAATAGTACTATAGATATATTAGTTGCTACAGATGTTGCTGCTAGAGGAATAGATGTAGACGACGTTGAATGTGTATTTAACTACGATTTACCACAAGACGAAGAATACTATGTACACAGAATAGGTAGAACAGGACGTGCAGGTAGAGAAGGTGTATCATTTACATTTATATTCGGAAAAGAAATGAGAAAATTAAAGGATATAGAAAGATATACAAAATCTAAACTTGAAAAACATGATATACCATCAGTTGCAGATGTTGAAGAAAAGAAAATAAATTCTTTCTTTGAAAAGGTAAAAGGGGCAATTGAAGAAGGTCATATAGCAAAGGAAAGACAATGGATAGAAGCTTTCTATGAAGAAGAAGAATTTGATCTATTAGATATAACTGCTGCGCTTGTTAAAATGTCTTTAGGGAATAATAATGCAAAAGAAGAAATAGTAGAAGAAGAAACATTTGACAATGGTTCAGAAGCAGGAATGACTAGATTATTTATAAATATAGGTAAAAGTCAAAAAATACAACCAAAAGATATAGTGGGATCTATAGCTGGTGAAACGGGAATGCCAGGTAAATTAATAGGAACTATAGATATACATGACAAATATACATTTGTTGAAGTACCTAAACAACATGCTAAAAAGGTACTTGATAAAATGAAACAAATAAAGATAAAAGGAAATAAAATAAATATAGAACCAGCAAGTGCTAGAAGAAAATAAAATTCGCTACGCTCAAGTTAAATAGTTGGAAATTTAAAAAGGTGCCTATGGCACCTTTTTTTATATTTGAGCAACGGATCTGCTTTTCAAGGTCGTTGGCGACATGAGCAAAGCGAATTTTAAAATACTAAGTTTAATTTTAAAAGCCTTTCTTTTAAATCGTTCATTGTTTTTACTTCTTCCTCATAGTCTTGAGCCTCATAGGTTACAGAAAATCTTAAAAAACTACCTGCATCATCCCAGGGAACAGTAGATACTAAACTATTTAGTAATATATACTCACAAGCTTCTTCTGCATTTCTAAAGATAACTCCATCTTTAGTACCTTTGGGAATAGGAACATAACAATAAAATCCACCTTTAGGCTTATATGAATCAAAACCGACTTCCTTTAATATCTTAACTAATAAGTCGAATCTCCTAGAATATCTTCTACAATTTTGATTAAATAATTCATGAGTATCTAGAGCATATATACCAGATTTTTGTATAGCCCTAAACTGCCCTGAATCAGTATGGCCTTTTATGGTACTATATAATTTAATAGCCTTTTCATTTCCGACTACGAATGCAAGTCTCCATCCTGTCATATTAAATGATTTTGATAAAGAGTGAAGTTCAATTCCTACATCAATAGCTCCATCTACAGATAAAAAGCTAAGGGGTTTATAACCATCATAGGTTAGCGAACCATAAGCTAAGTCAGATACTACGAATATATCATTTTTATATGCAAAATCTACGACTTTTTCATAAAATTCTTTTGTTGCTACTTGTCCTGTAGGATTATTAGGATAATTTATATAAAGAAGTTTTGCTTTATTTAATATATCTTTAGGTATATTATCTAAATCTGGGTAAAATCCATTTTGTGGAAGTAAAGGAAGGTTATAGATTTCTCCTCCCATAAATTTAGTATAAGTCCCCATAACAGGGTATCCAGGAACTGTCATTAGACTTATATCACCAGGATTTATAAATCCTATTGGTATCATAGCAAGAGCTGGTTTGGAACCTATGCCATGTACAATATTCTTTTGAGGATCTAAATTGTCTAGTCTATATATTGATTTTAGATATCGGCAAGCTGCTTCTTGGAACTCTATTATACCATTATCTGAGTACCATCTATTTTCAGGTTTGCCTGCCTCCATATATAATATATCAACCATAGCCTTGTCAGCTGCTTTATCTGGTTCACCTATACCCATATCTATAAATGGTATATTAGGATTGTTCGCAATTGCTTCTTCTTTGGCTTTTTTAATTTTTTCAAACTTATATGATTTTGTGTTATTAAAAAAGTCTTGCCCACCCATTCTGTCCGAAATCTTGTTGTCTATAAAACTCATAGTATACCTCCAGTTAAATTAATTATGCTAAAATATGAGTATATGATTATAATATTAAATAAAGTGATTTTGGGTACAATCTTTTCTAAAGGAGTGATTTAATTGAAAATTATAAGTCATGGATGCACATTAGATTGTTGGGACTGTTGTAAGTTCAATGTCTATGTAGAAAATGAAAATGTTATAAAAATAGAAGGAGATAAAAACCATCCATATACAAAAGGCTTTATATGTATAAAAGGTAAAAAACATATGGAAAGGTTAAACCATAAAGATAGAATATATAAACCGCTTCTTAAAGTAGACGGAAAATGGGAAGAAATAAGTTTTGAATACGCTATTAAATTACTAGCAAGTAAATTAGAAAATTATAAGGAAAAATATGGGTCACAATCTATACTTCACTATTATGAATCAGGAAGTGGGTCTATACTTAAGGGAATACAAGATATATTTTTTAACTTTTATGGTGGCATAACTAGATCAAAAGGGAGTACATGTTGGGGAGCAGGAATACAAGCTCAAAGATATGATTTCGGAGATGTAAAAAGTCATTCATTAGAAGATATGTTAAATTCTAAGAACATATTTGTTTGGGGAAGAAATCCTTCTAATACCTGTTTACATACTATGCAAATGATAAAAAAGGCTAAATTAAACGGGGCTAATATTATAGTTATAGATCCAATATATACTGATAGCGCTAAAATAGCAGATAAATATATAAGAGTAAATCCATCTACAGATGGAGCTCTAGCTATGGCTATGGCTAAAATAATAATAGAAGAAAAATTATATGATGAGGAGTTTATAAATAAATATGTTTTAGGGTTTGATGAATATAAGTCATATTTAGATACTTTAGACATTATGTATTTATCAAATGAATGTGGAGTTGACATAGATACAATAAAAGATATGGCATATATATACTCAAAAGATAAATACAACACAATATATTTAGGATATGGATTTCAAAAATATAAAAATGGTGGAAACACAATAAGAGCTATAGATGCATTATGTGCTATAACAGGACAAATAGGAAAAGTAGGAGGAGGGGTAAACTATGCAAATAGAGTTTATCCAGACGTTTTAAATTTAGACCCATATAATAGTTCACAATATGAAAACAATAGGTATTTTAATGTACATAACTTTGCAAATTTTATAAATAAGAAAAAAGAAACACCTGTAAAACTAATTATGGTTTCTAAGGCAAATCCTCTTAATCAATGGCCAAATTTAAACGAAGCTATAGATGCCTTTAAAGATGTTGAATTTAAAGTATGTATAGATATGTTTATGACAGATACAGGGGAACATTGTGATTTATTTATACCTTGTACAAATACACTAGAAACAGAAGATATAATATATAGTTCTATGGGTAGTCCGTATATAATATATAATGAGAAAGCTTTAGAGCCTAGATATAAACTTATGGATGAATATTACTTCTTTATGGAATTAGCCAAAGAAATGGATATGAAAAACTATCCTTATGTTTCTAAGATAGAATATCTAAATAAAGTCATTGAACCATTGAAAAATATAGATTCGTCTATAACACTAGAAAAGATAAAGAAGAATTACATAACTATACATAATGAGATAGCTTGGGAAAATCTGAAATTTAAAACACCATCTCAAAAATATGAACTATACTCAAATAAGGCAAAGGCAGATAATCAAAGCCCTATACCTATATATACTAGTAGTAAGGAAGAGAAGAAGATAAGACTTATAACTACACACCCAAGAAACTCTCTTTTTAGTCAACACTTCCTAGATGTAGAGGGAAATTCAAAGGCTAGTATAAATAAAGAAATGGCATGTAAATATAATATTGAAAATAGAGAAAAAGTAACTTTAAAATCACAATATGGAGAAGTAGAAGTAGAACTATATATAAATGATGATATTCCTAACGATATAATTCATATGTATATAGGTTGGTGGCATAAACATGGAAATCCTAACTTTGTAACGTACAACGGAAGTTCGGATATGGGTGGCCAAGTAACATATAACGAAAGTTTCGTAGACATAATAAAACAAAAATAGTTAAATTTCTCTGAAGGAAACAATATAGAATTTATAGAATCCTATTAAATATTACTTTTTTATGTATTTTTAAATTTGGGTTAGGGGGGGATACGAATGATGAATTGTTTTATAGATAATAGGAATTTACGAGTAGAGTTTTTGTATGCAGAGCTAGACCACCACATAGCAGGAGAAGTTAGAGAAGAATTAGATGCTATAATAACAGAACACAATATAAAAAATATTATATTTGATTTTAAAAATATGAGATTTATGGATTCTTCTGGAATTGGGGTTGTTATCGGTAGATATAAGAAAATAGCAAAAGATGGTGGTAAGGTAGGCGTAATAAATGTAAGTACACAGGTTAAGAAGATATTTGATTTATCAGGGATGAATAAAATAATTGGAGTTTACAACACTTATGAAGATGCAGTTAGTTCTTTTTAAAGGGGGAATAAAGATATGAATAATTTTATGGAAGTTAAATTTGCAGCAAAATCTGAAAATGAATCACTTGCTAGAGTAATAGTTTCAGCATTTGCGTCACAATTAGATCCGACAATAGATGAACTAGCAGATATAAAAACTGCTGTATCTGAAGCTGTTACAAACTGTATAATCCATGGTTATGATGAAGACGAAAGTAAATTTGTGTACTTAAGATGTGAAATAAAAGAAGATAATATAAAAGTAGTAGTAGAAGATAGGGGTAACGGAATAGAAGATATTGAAATGGCTATGCAACCACTTTATACATCAAAGCCTGAATTAGAAAGATCTGGAATGGGCTTTACAGTGATGGAGACTTTTATGGATGAGATGAAAGTTTCTTCTATAGCAGGAGAAGGAACTAAAATAGTTATGAAAAAGAAGATAAGATCATCTAATATAGAATAGAGGTTTTAAGTATGGGGATAACAGCCTTTAAAGAAGAAAAAGAGAAAAGAGTGTTGCTTAGTCACGAAGAAACTTTGGAATTAATAAGTAAAGCCCAGATGGGAGATGAATATTCTAAAAATAAACTTATAGAATACAATTTAGGACTAGTTAGAAGTGTTGTATCAAAGTTTATGAATATAGGGTATGATAGAGATGACTTATTTCAACTAGGGTCAATAGGGCTTATAAAATCAATATATAAATTTGACCCTCAATTTAATGTGAAGTTTTCTACGTACGCAGTGCCGATGATATTAGGAGAGATAAAAAGATATTTAAGAGATGATGGAATGATAAAAGTTTCGAGATCTCTTAAACAAATAGCTGTAAAGGCAAAAATAGAAGGAGAATCACTTTCAAAAAAATTAGGAAGAGAACCTACTATTGATGAAATATCAAAAGCTATAGACGTAGATAAAGAAGACTTGCTTATGGCCCTTGAATCTAATTCTTCTGTTGAATACTTACATGGAGTTATACACGAAGAAGAAGGATCTCCAATAAGATTAATTGACAAAATAAGTTTAAGTGGTGAATGTGAAGAAGAAAAGGTAGTAGACAATTTACTTGTAAAAGAAATGTTAGGAAAGTTAGATAAAAGAGAAAGACAAATAATAATGCTTAGATATTTTGAAGATAAAACTCAAAGCGAAATAGGAGAAATGCTCAATATATCTCAAGTACAAGTATCAAGAATTGAGAAAAAAGTTCTTTCAAAACTAAAATCTTATATTGAATAAAAATAAACCCTTTCTAAAGGGTTTATTTTTTTTGTTTTGTAAAATAATAACATTAAGGAGGAGTTTATAATATGAAAGAAATATATTTAATCCCTAAAGGAAAAATAAACTTTTCTAGAGATAAAAATGAGATTTACTTAGATGATATATATAATATATATCCAAAAGAAATAAAAAAAGATACAAATAATATAATTTTAAAAAAATATAAAAATATAGATATAGAATATGATGTTTTACATGTAGGTGAAGTAATTCAGTCAATAAAAGATATATATCCAGATATGAATATAAAATTGCTAGTTGTTGATGATATTATTATAAACTTTGAAAGTATAAAAAAAGATAATACAAAATTTTTAAGAGTTATTCTAGTTACTATTGTAGTGCTCATGGGATCTATAATGGCCATAATGAATTTTCACTCAGATGTAAATATGGCTGAATCACAAAAAATTATAGTTGAAGTTTTAACTGGAAAACCAGATAAGTATTTACCATACTTTCAAATTTTTTATTCAATAGGAATAGGAGTAGGAGTAGCATTATTTTTTAATAGAATTATACCTAACTATTCAAAACAAGAACCAAGTCCATTAGATTTAAAAGTTCAATCTCTAACTTTAGAAATAGAAAATCAACTTAAAAAGCAAAATAAGGGTGATTCTTAGTGATAATACTAATTATTTTATTTGGATTCTCAGGAGGAGCAGTAGTAGGATCTGGGGTAGTAGCCCTTTTAACATTACTGGGAATAGTTCCTAGGTTGTGTCAGGTAAGCAATACATTTAACTATATTAAGTTTTATGAATTAATTTTAATAATAGGATGTATATTTGGAAGTATATTTTCTTTATTTAATATAAGATTTAACTTTGGAACATCATCAATTATTATAACAGGTATTACCTATGGAATATTTATAGGTTTTTTATCATCTTCCTTAGCAGAGGTATTGGATTATATACCAGTTGTATCAAGAAGATTAAAAATAGCAACACAATATACTAAATACATAATATTTTCTTTGTTAATTGGAAAGACCTTAGGGTCTTTTCTAGGATGGACTATTTTTATAAGGAGGTAGTATTATGACCCATAAAAGAACTAATTTAAAACAAGCTTCAAATGAAGAATATAAAGATTATGTAAAACAAATAAGTCCAAAACCAACCTTTCTTAAGAATTATATATGGGCATTTGTTGTTGGAGGACTAATATGTATTATAGGTGAAATTATAAATCAATTATATAGCTCATTAGGGTTGGCTAAACAACCAGCAGCAGATGCTACGACTATAACCTTGGTATTTCTCGGAGCATTTTTAACAGGACTAGGAATATACGATATTTTAGGCAAAAGAGCTGGCGCGGGATCTATAGTTCCTATAACAGGATTTGCAAACTCAATAGTATCGCCTGCAATGGAATATAAAAGAGAAGGATATGTTTTAGGTGTTGGAGCAAATATGTTTAAAATAGCAGGTCCTGTATTGGTATATGGTATAGGTACATCTGTAATAGTTGGATTAATATATTATTTCCTATACTAAGAAAGGAGTAGTAATATGACAAAAAAACATAAATCTAAAAGAGTAGGAAATCAAACTGTGCAGCTTGAAAATGAGCCAGTTATAATAGCTACAGCATCTATAGTTGGTCCAAAGGAAGGTCAGGGACCACTTAGAGAATATTTTGATACAATATTAGAAGACGATTTGTTTGGTGAAAAAAGTTGGGAGTTTGCAGAAAGTAAAATGGTAAGAGAGGTTGTTAAATCCGCAGTAGAAAAAACAGATTATGTTTTAAGCAATGTAGATTATATGATTGCTGGAGATTTGCTAAATCAATTACTTTCAACATCTTTTGCAGCTAGAGATATAGGACGACCTTTTCTTGGAATATATGGAGCATGTTCTAATATGTCAGAATCTATGGCACTAGGAGCTATGTTAGTAGATGGTGGGTTTGCAAATTTAGTTGTAGGAACTACATCAAGCCATTTCTCTACAGCAGAAAGACAATTTAGATTTCCACTAGAACTTGGAAATCAAAAACCTATGACAGCACAAAGAACAGTTACAGGGTCAGGATGTGCAGTAATAGCATCTAGTGGAAATGGTCCTAAAATAACTAGAACAACTATAGGCAAGATTGTAGATAAAGGAATAACTGATGGGAATAACATGGGGGCGGCTATGGCTCCAGCAGCAGTTGATACAATAGCTGCTTACTTTGATGATACAAAAGATGATCCAAATAGCTTTGATATAATAGCAACTGGTGATTTAGGGATATTAGGAAAACAAATAGCTTTGGATTTACTAAAAGAACAAGGTATAGATATATCTAAGGTTTATACAGATTGTGGAGTAGAAATATTTGATAAAGACCAAGATGTACACTGTGGTGGTAGTGGTTGTGGATGTTCAGCAACGGTGTTTTCAGGATATATATATAAAAAGTTAATGAAAAAAGAGTTTAACAAGGTTATGCTTGTAGCTACTGGAGCACTATTATCTCCAACAAGTACATTACAAAAACAATCAATACCATGTGTAGCACATGCTGTTATAATTGAAAACAAATAGGAGATGATGTTATGTTATTAGACTACCTAAAGGTATTCTTAGTAGGAGGAACTATATGTCTTATAGGACAAATACTAATGGACTATTTTAAACTCCAAACTCCATATGTACTAGTTAGTTTCGTAACAATAGGTGTTTTACTTACCGTAGTAGGGATATATGAGCCTATTGTCCAGTTTGGAGGATCTGGTGCTACTGTACCACTTACTGGATTTGGATATGCACTAGGCAAAGGAGTAATAGAAGGAGTAAAACAAGAAGGGATATTAGGAGCTTTTAAAGGAGGTACTATGGCGACAGCTGGTGGTATAGCTGGGGCTGCATTATTTGGATACCTTATGTCTATAATATTTAGTCCAAAAACCAAACCATAGGTGATATGATGAAATTATCTAATGATATAAATATAAGTAAATATATAATAAAAAAAAGTTTAGGAATAGGTAAAAATATAGTTGGAAAAGATTTATTGGTTAAAAATAAGTCAGTTTATATTGTATATATAAATAACTATATTCAAAATGATATAATTTATGAAATAATAGACTTGCTAAATAATCTAGATGATAGCTATATAAATTGTTTTTACTTAAAAAGGCTTATACAAAACAATGTTTACTATACGTATACAGAGTGTTTTGATAATATAAATGAACTACAAAGGGCAATACTAAATGGAGAAATAGCAATTATTATAGATGGAGAATATGAAGGGATTTTAGTAAAGTTAAATCACAACGAAAGTAATTCATTATCAGAAGGTATGTATATACCTTTAGGTGATGTATCTAGTTTAAGAATTTATAATTAAATAAGAATATTAAAAAAGTAGAGGACAAGCCCTCTACTTTTATGTTTAATTATTACCCTTGCCAGTTTTTTTTCCTTCGGTATTAGTACCGGGTTGAGTACCAGGCTCAGTACCGGGCTGAGTACCAGGCTCAGTACCAGGAGTAGTACCAGGTTGAGTGCCAGGTTGAGTACCAGGCTGAGTACCAGGATCAGTGCCAGGTTGAGTGCCAGGATCAGTGCCGGGATCAGTGCCAGGTTGAGTACTTGGATATATAGGTTTACCTGTAGCAGGATCTGCAGGTAAAGGCAATCCAGTTGCTGGGTCATATGGCCAACCTGTTATAGGATCTAGAGGATAATTAGGGTTAGTTTCTTCAGGCTTTTTAGATGTAGATGCCCTTGAAGGAACTGTACCTTTTATAAATGCTGCATCAGCTGCATTATATCCAGAACTAGATAAACCACCATCATTTAAATTTATTTTAGCAAATTCTATATTAGAAGGTCTTTTAAAGTCTGAAGCTTCTAAATTTTTATGAACATCATTCATAACTTGCTTCCAAAGACCTGCTGCCATAGAACTTCCATGTTTTAAGGAATTATTTTCGTCATCACCTATCCATGTTGCAGCAACATAATGAGGTGTATATCCTACGAACCAAGCATCTTTATTTCCGTTAGTAGTACCTGTTTTACCAGCTACAGGTATACCATGAGAAAGTTTAGCTCTTCCTCCTGTACCACTATCAACAACAGCTGTCATCATATCTGTTATTACATATGCAACTTCTGGATCTACAACTTTATGTTTTTCAGGTTCATTTTGTATTAAAATTTGGCCATCAGAAGTTTCAACTTTTGTAAATGTAATAGGTTCTACGTAAGTTCCACCATTTGCTAAAGCTCCATAAGCTGCTGTCATTTCTAGTGGAGATATACCTTCTGACATACCACCTAAAGTAAGAGCGCTGAAATTATTATCAGTCTCAGAACCATTTTCTTTTAGTGAAGTTATACCGAAGTTTTTTAGATAATCCTTCATAACATCTACAGCTTCACCATAGGTACTTCCCAATGTTTCTCCTGTTTTTACAGCTGCTGTATTAGATGAGTCTTCCAATGCTTTTCTTAATGTCATTTGACCATTCATAGAATGAGAGTTTTTAGGATTCCATCTATTATTGTCTTTAAACTTATAGTCGCCCATAGAACTGTTAACAAGATCTGCTTGAGTCATACCATTGTCTATTGCTGCAGTATAGACAGATAAAGGTTTTATAGAAGAACCAGGTTGTCTTGGATTGGTCGCTCTATTAAACAACTTACTTCCTGTAGTTTGTCTTCCTCCTATTAATGCTCTAATTTGACCAGTACTATAATCCATTATTACCATAGCACCTTGTGGTTGAACTACACCATTTTTATTAGTATAAGTTCCAGGGAAATTAGAGTTATCTTCAAAATCTTTTTCTAGTTCCTTTTGCATATCATAATCCATAGTAGAGTATATCTTAATACCAGTACCATATATAAGATTTAATGCTTCTTCTTCTTCATATCCTTCTTCTATTAATTTTCTTTCAACATCTTTTACAACTAAATCATATATATATGATGTGTCATTGTTATCATTGTCTTTAGAAACTTTTATTTCAATAGGTGATGCCTTAGCTTCAGTATATTCTTGATCTGTTATATATCCTAATTCCTTCATTTTATATAAAACTAGTTCCTGTCTTTTTTTAGCATGGGGACTTGGAACTGCTTTTCTAACAACCATTGTTCCATTTTTAAGCTCTGAATATTGTTTGTTATCAATAAGACCCCAGTCAAGTAATTTTGAGAACATATCTTTTTCAACATCAGTGGCAGCATCAAATCCATCAGTTTTAGTGTACACGCCGATTTTATCTATTAAATCTTCCTTTGTTTCTGTACCATTTAATTTATCCATTATATAAGGTGAATATCTAGATGGATTCTTAGTTGATCCAGCTAACATAGCTGATTCAGCAAGTGTAAGTTCACTAACATCTTTACCAAAAAAGGTTTTGGAACCAGCTTGAACACCTTTTGTACCTCTACCAATGGACATATCATTTAGATATGCACGTAGAATGTCTTCTTTGCTCATTGCTTTATCAATTTCAAGTGCATAATATATATCCTTTATTTTTCTAATTATACTTTGTTCTGTAGAAGTTAATAAGTTTTTAGATAATTGCATATTAAGGGTACTACCACCTTGCGTAGTATCAGTAAACATAGTGATCAAAGTAGATCTTATAAGACCTTTCCAATCGACACCTTTATGTTCAAAAAACCTTTCATCTTCTATGGCGACAACTGCATTTTGTAAATCCTTTGGGATTTGATTAAGTTTTACAGTTTCTTTCTTTTCACCTTGTCTTATTTCTTTTCTTACTTCGCCATTGCTGTCTAGTATATAAGATGTAGTTTCTAGTTTGTCTTCTATAACTTTCTTTGTTATAGGTTCAGTGTTTTTTAATGCAGCAAATGTAACTGCTGTTGCAATGGAAGACCCCAAAACCATTATCGCAAGAAATACAATTGATATAACCTTTAGATATTTTTTGTTTTTATTAGAATTGCTGCGCCTCTGATAAGAATTTGAGTTATTTTCAGGGCTTTGCTTAGAATTACTTACTTTTTTTCGTCTGATTTTATTGTTATCATTATTATTATCGCTCATTAAAATAAAACCTCCTTATCTTAATGTATAATTATAACATATATAAAAGATTTTTGGAATTTCATATGGCAAAAAGATAATTTACACTCAACAAAATATAAGTGATAATAGAATTATATAATTACATTATTTGAACAAAATATATATATATGGTAAAATATTCATTATTTTTAGAATAAAATTATGTGTGAGGTGTATTCAATGGTAGATATAAAAGAGCAATTAAAAATTATTAACAAAGGTGCAGCTGAAATAATACCAGAAGAAGAATTAATAAAAAAGCTAGAAAAATCTATTAAAGAAAATAAGCCACTTAGAATTAAATTAGGATTAGATCCATCAGCTCCAGATATACACTTAGGTCATACTGTTGTATTAAGAAAAATGAAGGCATTTCAAGATTTAGGTCATAAGGTAGTAATAATAATAGGTGACTATACAGGAATGATAGGAGACCCTACAGGAAAGTCTGAAACTAGAAAGCAATTAACTCAAGAACAAGTTTTAGAAAATGCTAACACTTATCAAGAGCAAATATTTAAAATATTAGATAAAAATAAAACAGAAGTTAGATTTAATGGAGAGTGGTTCTCTAAAATGAACTTTATGGAAGTAGGAAATTTAGCTTCTAATTATACAGTTGCTAGAATGCTAGAAAGAGATGACTTTAAAAAGAGATTTACTAATAATCAAGCTATTTCTATACATGAATTCTTTTATCCATTAATGCAAGGATATGATTCTGTAGCTATACAAAGCGATGTAGAAATGGGAGGAACAGACCAAAAATTCAACATATTAATGGGAAGAACTCTTCAAAAGGAATATAATCAAGATACTCAAATAGCTTTACTTATGCCTATACTTGAAGGTACAGACGGAGTTAAAAAAATGAGTAAGTCTTTAGGAAATTACATAGGTATAAATGAAGACCCTAAGGATATGTATGGTAAAACAATGTCTATACCAGATGAACTTATAATAAGATATTTTGAATTAGTTACAGATGAACATCCAGATAATATAGAAAAAATGAAAAATGATATGAAAGAAGATAAAGTAAATCCAAGAGATTTAAAAATGACATTAGCAAAAGAAATTGTAAAATTGTATCATGGTGAAGAAAAAGCTGTTGAAGCTGAAGAACATTTCAAATCTGTATTCCAAAAAAAGAATTTACCAGATGATATACAAGATTTAGAAATTAGCCTAGAAGATTCAGAAGACGGAATATTTTTTATTCCTAAACTAGTAACTACATTAAAATTATCTCCATCTACAAGTGAAGCAAGAAGACTTATAAAACAAGGTGGAATAAAAATAAATGGAGAAAAAATAAGTGAAGAAAAACTATCTATTAATGATGGAGATATTATACAAGTTGGAAAGAGAAAGTTTGCAAAATTAATATTTAGTAAGTAACATAATAACCTTTCCTTGCATAAAATAGTAAGGGGGGGTTGTTTTTTTGAGAAATTTAGGGAAAATTAAAAGACAAAACCAAATTCGAAAAATATTAGGTATTTTCTTATTTGTATTAGCAGGACTCATTCTCGTATCAACATTTATATATATAGATACAAAATTAAGACCTACAATAATGGTTATAGCAGAGGCAAAGGCATTAGAACTTGCAAACAGATCGATAAATTCAGCTGTTGCAGACATAGTAAAAGACGATATAAAATATGAAGAACTCATGAACATAAAAACAGATAATAATGGAAATATATCCATGGTGCAAGCAAATACTATACTTATGAATAAAATATCTTCAGATGTAGCATTAGAAATACAAAATGAATTAAGACAAATAAGAACTAGGTCTGCAAATGTGCCGATTGGTACAGCTTTAGGAAGTCCCTTACTTGCTAAATATGGACCTCAAATAAAAGTATCAATAGAACCTATAGGAACAGTAGGTGTAAATTTTGGAACTGAATTTGAATCTTCTGGTATAAATCAAACGAGACATAGGATATACTTAATAGTTAAAACTCAAGTTAGAGTAGTTATACCTTTGACAACATCTACCCAAGAAGTTAAGTCTCAAGTGCCTGTATGTGAAACTATAATAATAGGAGATGTTCCAGAAAATTACGTTAATATTCCTAAAGAAAACATACCAGATATCTTGCAAAATAATGAAAACTAAAATTCGCTGCGCTCATATAGCCAACGACCTTTAGAAAGTGAGACCTTGCTCAAATTTATTAGTTGGAAATAGGAAAAAGGGGATAAATTATTTATCCCCTTTTAACATCCATCCAATATATACAGCATATCCATAAGAAGGATCGTTTTCTATAGCATGAGAGATAGCTCCTATTACTTTATTATTTTGAATTATGGGAGTACCACTCATGCCTTGAACAACTCCACCAGTATAATCTAACAACCTTTTGTCAGTAATTTTTATTTTAAAAGTTTTAGATTGAGGATGGTTTTGATTATCAATGTTAACAATTTCTATTTCATATTTTTCGATTTTATTATCTTTATTTTGTAATAAAACATAAGCTTTGTCTAATTTTATTTCACTTAAATCTGCAACTTTATAGCTTGGTAAATTATTAAAATTATTATCATTTATTTTTCCAAGTATACCAAATTCAGTATTATTATTAAAATTACCTATTACATTTTCTTTTTGTGCACTTATAGAACCTACATTACCTCTAAATGATTTTTCTACATATACTTTAGATGTAGAATATATCTCACCATTTTTTATAGGGATTTTCCTAGCATTTCCCAAACTTATAGGATGGGCAACTGCACCAAACTCTTTATTTTTGGGATTTAAATAAGTTAATGTAGCAAAACCGGACAATAAATTATTAAAATTAATATTTTCAAGTACTGATTTATCTGTACGTATCACAGAATCTCTATTGTTTCTTTTTAATTTTACTTCAACAGATTCATCTTTGCCTAAATTATCTATTACATCGTTCAATATATTTTGATTTTTTATAGGAGTTCCATTTATATCGAGAATATAATCTCCAACTTGAAATGGACATCCAGAATAAGAACTTCTAACAATTATATTTTCTAACTCTGCATCTATCTGGATTACATTACCAATAGGTGTTAAATAAATTTCTTCATTATTTTTTGAAGAATTTGCATAAATATTATCTGTGGAGATAAAATATAGTAAGAAAGCAAATACAAAACATTTTATTACTTTTTTAAAATTAAAATACATTGAACCACCTTCTTTCTTCAGATTTAAACAAGTTGATTTTATGTTTCTTTTAAAAGTTGGTGTTAAGTTTATTCTTTACAATAATTATTTTTTAATGTCTGGAAAGATGATGTATTCATTGATAAATTTATATGGGGGAATAATATGGAAATATATCAGCATAAACTCAAGTTGATAGATTATATAAAGTCTAAAAATAAAAGACTCATAGCTCCACTTGGAGGAAATAAAACTCTAGGACACGATATAATATATGATTGTATTCATTTTGATGAAATATGTAATATATTAAGAAATAAAAATTATTTAAAAGATGAGATAATAAATAAATATATAAAAAACTTTAAAAAACAAAAACAAGAAAGCAATGCATTAGTAGGAAGTGGATTTTTTGGTCCATTTACTTGTGCATGTATTTATATGGATATAAATATGTCTAAAGATATATGTAATGATAATCCAGAATATGCACATGAGATAATAAACAATATGACTGACTTAATGATTGATTATGTAAAACTTATGGAAAAATTAGGTTCAAATCTTTTATGGATAGCAGAGCCTATGGCATATTTACTTTCAAAAGAAAAATTTAATGAATTTAGTGGAAACTATCTGAAAAAAATATTTGAAAACACTGATGTTTTTGGATTTCTACATATATGTGGAGATGTTACAGATATAATAGATGATATGGTAAAAACTAAAGCTCAATGTATTAGTTTAGACCAAAATGTAAATTTAATTGATATTATAAACAAAGTGCCTAAAGATATTGTAATAATGGGAAATACAGATCCCATGTTTGTTTTAAAATCAAACTATGAAGAAATTTATAATAATGCTCTTCAGTTAAATATTAACTTAAAAAACATAGATAATTATATATTTAGTACAGGATGTATATTACCTGAGCAAACTCCAAGTTTAAATATAAAGGCACTATTTGACGCGGGGGATTATTATAATAAAAAAATAAAGGATGCTTAATAGCATCCTTTATTTAAATTAAATTGAAGTTTCTAACCCACTATCTAACATTTCTATAAAAGCTGACATACGAGTTTTTAATTGTCCTACATCACTTTGAGAATAATCAGTTTCTAGTGCCATATAAGGAACATTTTTTGAACTCATAGATCTTTTAACATTAAAGCTTTCAACATTGTATGTATGACATGCTTGTAATATAACATCTATAACTCCATCAACTTGATATTCATCAATTAGTTCTGAAAGTAATTCTATTCTTTTATTGTTTGGACTCATACAAGAGCATGGTATATTAAGATATTTCTTTGCTAAAGCATCCATAGGATCTATATTTTCATCTACTAGTTCATGAGTAGCTTTTATACCAGTACAGTTTTCAAAGCCAACAACTACAGCATCATTTTCTTCTATGATTTTAACTATTTTTTCAGTAGCTCCACCCATAGGACATCCTGTTATAAGAATTCTCTTTTTACCTTCACCAGCATTTTTTCCTTCTTTATATTCAGCCTTTATGTCTTTAACAAGTTCTCTTAAGCTATTTATACTTTCATTTTTATCCATTTTAAAAGTAGAACCATATAGAACTTGTAACATTTGAAGTCCTGTTATAGGAGCTGGATCGAGTTGGCCTAATTCATAAAATTCTCTTAAGGCCTTTCTTTCTTCGTTTCTAATTTTAATTGCATCTTTTAACTTATCTTCAGTTATTTCAACATTAAATTCTTTTTCTAATCTTTCCTTAAGAACTACCATTTCTTCCTTCCAAGTTCTAAGAGGAGTTTCTCCTATAGAAGTATTTGGAAGTTGCATAACATGTACAGGTTTTATTTCATTCATTAACTCAAACATTTTCTTTTTACCATCGCAAGTAGTTTCACCTACTATTAAATCTGAGAAGTAAAAATATGGACATGTATCAGATTTTGCAAATCCATAACTAGCCTTAACAAGTGGACATAGGTTTCTAGGAAGATCCTTTTCAGCAGCTGGTATTGGCTCTTCACTCATAGCACACAATGATATAGGTACAGCATCAGCTGCTAACATTATCTCCCATGGAGTATATGTACAGTAAGTTCCTACAATGTTTTTCCCTTGATCTTTTAAATTCTTAACTGTTATAAATCCTTGTCTTCTAGCATCATTAAATTCATCAAATTGTTTTGGAAGTTGATTATTCATAAGTATCCCCCTTAAAATAAAAAGTTTGTCAAATCTAAGTATACGATTATATTTCTAAGTAGTCTAATTTATAATTTCTATATTCAAACTATTATAAATAGATAATTTCTATTTATATATAAACATCACATATATAATACTAAATTCATATTATATATAACATTAAATATAGGACTTAGGGGTGGGATAGATATGTTAGGATTTTTTATAGGAAATATGTATTGCTATCCTCAATTATATGATTTATATGTAGTACCACAACTAGCAAACAATATATTACTAGAAAAAAATATAGCTATAATATCAAATAATGGCCAGTATGTAACAGTAGATGAAGAAAATAAATTAATTGCTAATAAAGACACTATAGGAGAAAAAGAAAAATTTAAACTTATAAAAGTAGCACATAACAAAATAGCATTATTAGCATATAATAAAAAATTTGTATGCTCAGAACAAGGAGGAGGGTATGAACTTATAGCTAATAGAGAAGTAATAGGAAATTGGGAAACTTTCACCATATTTCCTATAGGTAATGGTAAAGTAACAATGAGAGTTTATAACGGTAAGTATATAGGGATAAATAATGATGAAGAGAGAATTCTAATATCTGATAAAGATGGAATTGTCCTATCAGGTAGATTTAGAATAATAGAATTGGTGTAGAGTACCCTAAATAGGGTGCTTTATCATGGCGATTTATGTATATAATATATACAAATACATAAATAATGGAGGCAATTATGTTTAAGGATAAAATTGTTCTTGTAACTGGAGGAGCAAATGGAATAGGTAAGGCTATAGCAGAAGAATATCTAAAAAATAATGCTATAGTAATAATAGGAGATATAGATGAAGAACAAGGATTTTTAATACAAGAAAAGTGGACAAACCTAAATAAAGAAGTTTTATTTTATAAAATAGATTTTTCAAAATCAGATAGTATATTAAATATGATGGACTTTATAATAAATAAGTACAAAAAAATAGATATTTTAATAAATAATGTTGGGATATCTAAGTTTCAAAACCCATTAGAATTAAGTATAGATGACTGGGATTATATATTAAATGTAAATCTAAGAAGTGTATTTATAACATCAAGAGAAATGGCCCAAAATATGAAAGATAAAGGTGGGAACATAGTAAATATAGCATCTACTAGAGCCTTTATGTCTGAAGAGGGAACTTTGGCTTATAGTGCATCAAAAGGTGCAATAGTTGCACTTACTCATTCGTTAGCAATAAGTTTTTCTAAATATAACATAAAGGTAAATTGTATAAGCCCTGGATGGATACAAAATTTAGACTATGATAGCTTAACAAAAGAAGATCATATACAACATCCATCTAATAGAGTAGGTAAGCCGGAGGATATAGCTAGAGCTTGTTTATTTCTAACTAATGATGAAAATGACTTCATAAATGGAGAAAATATAATAATTGATGGGGGTATTACTAAAAAGATGATATATAGTGAATAAATTTAAAAAGCACCTATACTTATTGAGTAGGTGCTTTTGGTTTTTTCTTTTTAGTTTTTTTACGGTGCACATCTTTAACTTTATCAGCAGCAACTTCAGCACCAGCACCTGGGCTAATTGGATTTGTTGGGCCAGCTACATCAGAAAATGAGTCCTCTGTATCATCTGAATTATCTGGGGTGCAAAGTTCTCTAGCTGTATTAATAAGATTTAATTGCTCTGCAATAACGGCAAAAAAAGCAATAAGTACAGTTAGCTCTTCTTTATCTAATTCATCAGCAATTGCAAGAGATAAAGCTGAAGACAAAGCAATATAATCCCTAGGGGCAAAACGACATAACTTAGATTTAGCCATACTGTTAATCCTCCATAACTAAAACTTATAATTAAGTATATGGACATTAGCTTGTACAATATTACTTGTCAAATATAAATGTTTTAGAAAGTCTATCTTTACCAATAACTGTATTTTTAAATATCGCTTTAGTGTTCTCTAAAAAATCTTCAGGATTATTCATAGCTGGACTAAAATGTGTAAGCCATAATTCATCTACATGAGCTTTATTTGCCATTGTTGCAGCTTCACTAAAAACCATGTGTTTTTTAGGTATCATTTTAGGTATATATAAGTCGTCTCCATACATACCTTCACATACAAATAAGTTACTATCCTTTGCAAAATCTATAATTTCATCTAATGGCCTAGAATCAGTACAATATGTTACTTTGATACCGCTTCTAGGTTGTCCTAAAACCATATCTGATTTATATATTATTCCTTCATATTCAACTATATCTTGCTTTTGCAAAACACTCCATAACTTTTGTGGAACTTTATTGAAAGTTGCTTTATCCTTATCAAACTTTGGGGACCTTCTTAAATAAAATGAATAAGCATTACAATTGGTTCTATGGTCTACCGATAGAGATGATATTGATATATTATTTATATTTAATAAGTCATTACTATATCCATCAGATTCTATTATGTTTATATCATATGGAAGGTCTGGACATAAAACTCTAAGTCCATTTATTATATCTTTAATTCCAGTAGGACCTACTATTGTAAGGGGCGTAGTTTTTTGTGAATTAGCAATAGTAAGTAAAAGTCCTGGTATACCTACTGTATGATCTGCATGAAAGTGTGTTATACAAAGGACATCTATAGATTTAAAGCCACAGCCTAATAATTTCATTGATACCTGAGTTCCTTCTCCACAATCTACAAGTATCTTAGAACCATTATATGTTATAAGAAGAGATGTTAAATATCTATCTGGAGTAGGCATGCTTCCTCCACATCCAAGTAAAGTAATATCTATCATAAAATCACCTTTCTAAATATATATTGATTTTATTTTTTGATAAAATAGGATTTATATTCTAATAAATATTCACTTTTAAATTATTGCACATATAATAAATTATAGATATAATAAGATAATTAGATATTTATCTAAATAATTAATACAATGAAAGTAGGTGAATATATGAACGATATATTTAAAGCGTTGGGAGATCCAACAAGAAGAAAAATACTAAATATGTTGAGAGAAAAGGATTTAACTGCAGGAGAAATAGCAGATAATTTTAATATGACAAAGCCATCTATAAGTAATCATTTGAATATACTAAAAAATGCAGATTTGGTTATGTCGGATAAAAAAGGACAGTATGTATATTATTCATTAAACACCACGGTATTTCAAGAGATAATACAATTTTTATTTGATTTATCTAAGAAAGGGGAAAATTATAATGAAGAAAACGAATAGGTTAATATTAATGTTATCAATTATATCTTTAATTTTAACAACTATTATTTATCCAAACTTACCGGATGTAATACCCCAACATTTTGGTCCTAGTGGAGAGGTAGATAAATATGGGCCTAAATATATGGTATTTATAATGGCAATTATGCCTATTGCTATTTACTTTTTTATGGATATAACTAGAAGTATAGACCCTAAAAAAGAATCCTACAAAAAACATGAAAAGGCATATGCTGCTATTAAATTAGTTACAGCCATATTATTTATTATAATGAACTGGACAATGATACTTATATCTTTAGGATATAATTTAAGAATAAATATTATTATATCTATATGTATAGGGATAATGTTTATAATAATTGGAAATTATATGACTCAACTTAGAGATAACTTTTTTATGGGAATAAAAAATCCCTGGACATTAAGTGATAGTACTGTTTGGAAGAAAACACATAGGGTAGGCGGATATACATTTATGTTATTAGGGGTTATATGTATATTATCAGGCTTAATGTCTATATACAGACCGGAGATAAGTTTTATAGTATTTATGTCAATTACAATTATATGGACAATAGGTATAAATTTGTATTCATATATAATATACAGAAAACTACACAATAAAGATATATAAATATAAAAAAGACTACACTGTTTGTAGTCTTTTTTAATTATAAGGATATTATAATTTATCCGTTCTGTGGATAAGTTATAATATCCAACTAATACATTTGAGCAACGGACCTGATTCTCAAGGTCGTTGGCGACATGAGGGTCGCGAATTTTTTATATGTTTAAGAAAAATATTCCTACTAATGTAATTAATATACCAAATAATTCTTTCTTTGATAATGTTTCTTTAAATACCATTATTCCAAATAAATTTATAACTAATATCGTACCTACTGAATAAGTAGGAAAAGCTATAGATGCTTTTATATATTTAAGTGAATTTATTAAGAAAAATGTTGAAAAAAGGTTAGGTATACCTACGCATACACCTGTAGCTATATCATATTTAGTTATTGAACTACCTTTTTTAAAAGATTTATATAATAAAACTAAACTAAGTAAAAATGCAGTAAAAAATACAATAAATAAAAATAAAGATTTATATTCTACTAAAGTATACTTTTCAAATATTTTAGAAGTAAATTCTGTAAATCCATTTACAAAAAATAAAAGAATCAAACTCCATTTAATAGATTTATAATTAAATTTATTACTTGAAAAGTCTAAGTTTATTATGAGTATAGATAATATTGATAAAACTATACCTATCCATTGAAAGCTACTTGGAATTTCACCCCATAGACTTATGGATAGCAATGTAGGAACAATTATACCAAGTTTAGAAAATGTTCCTGTTAAAGAAATTCCTTGTTTGTATACACAGAATTGATACATTAATAGGGATATTAAATATAATACTCCAGTAATACTCCCAAGAAATATACACCAAGTTAGTGTGTATTGTAATGAAAATACATTGTTATTGGAAATAACAGTATTAGCTTCACTTAAAAAATTAGATACCTCGATATCTGGAATTATGCTTTTAGATTGAAATATTAATATTAAACTTATAAAAACAGCTGTCATATAATTAAAAGTTGTTACAGCATATCTATTTAATTTATTATTTTCACTTATTTTAAATATTATAGCTATAGCTGAACTACATAAAATAGAAATTATTAAATAAAACATAAAACCACTCCTTCCTTATGTATTATATAGGAAATTATTATTAGGCGATACATAAAAAATTAAGATTTGACTCACATTATATCTATAAAGCTAAAGAAGGAGTGATAAAATGAAAAAGTACAGAATTTTAGTTAGTGCACTTATAATTTTAGGAGTATTTTTAATATCAACATCTAATCCTATGGTAGATTTAAGTACAAGTTTGAATTTTAGAAATAAAAAGGAAAACAAAGACATTGTAATATGCATAGACCCTGGACATCAGTCAAAAGGAGACCCAAAACAAGAACCTGTAGCACCAGGATCAGGTCAGACAAAAGCAAGGGTATCATCGGGAACATCTGGAGTTGCAACTAAGAAGGCGGAGTATATACTAAATCTAGAAGCATCTATGGTATTAAAAGAAATTTTAGACCAAAAAGGATATAAGGTTGTTATGACTAGAACTACCCATGATATAAATATAAGTAATGCAGAAAGAGCTATGCTTGCAAATAAAGAAAAGGCAGATATGACTGTTAGAATACATGCAGATAGTTTAGCTAATTCCGGCAAAACAGGAGCTTCTATATTAGTCCCATCTAAAAGTGGCAAATATACAACTACAATATATGATTCAAGTTACAAATGTGCTCAAATAGTAAAAGATAAAATGGCTCAATCAGGTATAAAAGTTAATGGGATATTTGAAAGAGGAGACTTAACTGGATTTAATTGGTCTACAGTTCCAGTTATATTAGTTGAAATGGGATTTATGAGTAATTATAACGAAGATAGGATGATGTCAGATCCTAACTATCAAATGAAAATGATGCAAGCAATAGGGGATGGAATTGAAGAATATGTTAAATCAAATTTATCAAATAAACAAACTGAAGGTCGATAATCCTAATAAGGATAAACTAATAAACAAGGCTAGAAACTTACCAGAAGTTCCTGGTATATATTTAATGAAGGATAAAAATAATTATATAATTTATGTTGGAAAATCTAAGAATCTTAAGAATAGGGTTACTTCTTACTTTTATGAATTAAAAAATAGATCATCTAAAATAGAAAAAATGATAGGAAATATAGAAGATTTTGATTATATAGTTACAGATACAGAATTAGATGCATTAGTATTAGAATGTAATTATATAAAAAAAATAAAACCTATGTATAATAGTATGCTAAAAAATCACAATAAATATCCATATATTAGAATTGCTATAGAAGAAGAGTATCCCTATTTAGAATTATGCTTTGAAAAAGATGATAACAAAAGTATGTATTTTGGACCTTATGTAAGTAGAAGTTATGCACAAGATATATTAAACTACATTAATTTTAAATATAAAATAAGAAAATGTAAAAGATACAAAAATAGTCCATGCTTAGATTATCATCTTAAAAAATGTACAGGTCCATGTACAAATAACATAGATAAAGATGAATATAAAACCAATATAGATGAAACAATACATCTTCTAAAAGGAAATATTTTAAAGCATATTAATGACTTAGAACGTAGGATGATGCAATGTTCTATAGATTTGAATTTTGAAGAAGCTCAAATATGCAAAGACTATATATCTACATTAAAATACTTATCAGTAAATCAAAAGGTAATAAATGAAACATATAAAGGCAGGAATATATTAGCTTGCGAAAAAATATGTAATAATAATGTGAAAATATTTTTAATCAAAGGTAATAATATAGTATACAGTGAGGTTATTGACAAATATAAATACAATTTAAATGTATTAAGTGCAAAATTAAAATATTATATAGAACGTTATTTTAATAAAGATATTGAAAATATAGTTTTAAATAAAGAAGACATAGATGAGGCAATTATTATCTATTCTTATTTAAAATCAAAAAACAACAATATAAAACATGTAGAAATTCAAAAAAACTTGCTTAATAAAAATAATGAAAATAGATTAGACACATATATATACAATTTTATTAATAACGAAATTTTGATTTAAAAAATCTAAAACCTTAGGTGATGATAATGAAAAGACACGTTGAAAAAGCTTATGGAAATGCACTTTATAGTACTTTAAAGGCAGTAAACCCAGTTAAGAAAAAGATAATAAATACTCATTGTCTTGTTCATAAATTTATACAACAACACTCTCTTCAAATATTAAAAAATGAAGGTCATATGAAAGAGTACATACTTTTTATGAGTTATATAGAAGATATTAACAAAGGATTAGTTTGGGCAGATCAAGATTTTAAAAGTTATAGCCATTTTTATAATCCAATAACTCAAAAAGGAAAATATGGTTACGAAGACAATGCATTAATTTTAGCGAGAAGATATTATAATAAAGCTATAAAGTTTTATGCTCTAAAAAAATATAAAAAATCTATGTTTTTCTTGGGAGCTGCATGTCATATAATACAAGACTTGACTATACCACAACATGCAAAAGGAAAATTATTGGATAAACATAGACAATTTGAAACTTTTGTAAAAAAACATTACAATATGACTGCTAACTTTAGGGTTGAAAAAGGATCTATAAAATTAAAATCTATTAAAGAGTATGTAGATTTCAATTCCAAAATGGCATTAAAAATAGATGAAAGATATGAAGATATAGAGCAAGAAAGACTTAGATTTTATAAAATAGCTATGAAAAGCTTGGCATTATCTCAACAAAGTACAGCTGGCTGTATGATAATGTTTTACAATGATTTATTTAGTTAAAAAATGTAGGTAATTATAAAATGGGGGAAATTCAATGGAGTTTATAAGTAATTTTAAAAAATTAAATAAAAATGTTTTTTTATTCTTAATAATAAACTTATTTGCATCTTTTTCAATGGGTATATTTATTATGTTTGCAGGTATATATCTAAAAGAAATAGGATATGGAGAACATTTTGTAGGAACTATACTTTCGGTAAATACAGTTGCTATAGCCTTAGGCTCTATAATAAGTGCTTATTTAATAGAAAGAGTAGGTAGAAAAAATAGCTTTGTAATTGGATTTATATGTATAGCAGTAGGTGGTATATTTATAGTGCTTGTAAATAACCCATTAGTTATAATTATTATGGCAATAATAAATGGATTTGGATTAAGTATAAAAATGACTGCAGAAGGTATGTATCTTACAGAAAATACTAAAGAAGAAAATAGAGTATTTGTTTTTAGTATAAATTTTATAATAGCTAATATAGGAATGATGGGTGCAAGTTTTTTAGGTGGATTGGCTTCAAATATGTTATCTAATTATTTTAGCAATATAACATCTATAGTATATATATTTATAGGATCATCTTTGTTATCTTTATTGTCACTAATATCTATATATTTTATGAAGGAACCCGAAAATTCAGATAATAGAACTCTAAAAGATTGTTTAAAAGGTTATATAAATATATTAAATAAAAAAGTAGCAACATTTATGACATACAACTTCATTATAGGAGTTGGAGCAGGACTGGTTGTGCCATTTTTTAGTGTATACCTAAAATACTCCATGGATATATCAGATGATATTGTGGGGTCAATATTGTCAATTTCTCAGATAGGATGTATAATAGGTGGATTTATTATTCCTATAATGGCTAATAAACTAGGAAGAATAAGATCAGTTATAATATGTCAATTACTATCTATCCCATTTTTATTATCTATAGCATTTCCCCAAGGAATAGCAATAATAACATTATCATTTTTTATGAGAAATGGACTTATGAACATGGCGATGCCTCTTATACAAAACTTATCAATGGAAATTGTAGATGAAAAAGAAAGAACAAATCTAAGTAGCTTTGTATCTTTATCAAGCAATATAAGTAGGGCATTGGGTATATATATTGGAGGATTTCTAATGGAAACATTTACTTACAATACTCCTTACTATTTTACAGTTCTATTTTATATAATAGGAGTTGTAATGTTTGCATTTATGTATAAAAGAGAAATAAAAATAGAAAAACAAAAAGTTTGTGTATAAGGTGCTTATTAATAAGCACTTTTTATTTGACTTTTTTGTCTGAATTTAGATAATATAGTATAGATGATTAAAAATATTAATGATAGAGGTGTATAGATTGCTAGTAGTAGAAAATGTAAACCATGGCTTTGGATCTAGAATTATACTTGAAAATGTTTCATTTAGGCTTAGAAAAGGAGAGCACATAGCTTTAGTTGGGCCTAATGGAGAGGGAAAATCTACTTTTTTAAATATAATAACTAAAAAACTTATGCCTGATGCAGGAATGATAAAGTGGTCAAATAGAGTAAGTGTAGGATATTTAGATCAACATACAGTACTTGAAAAAGGAAAAAGTATAAGAGATGTATTAAGAGATGCATTTAAAGGAATGTTTGACTTAGAAAATGAAATGTTAGCCATGTACGATAAAATGGCTGAAGCAAATGACGATGAAATGCAAAAACTTATGGAAGAAACAGCAGAAATACAAACGATACTAGAACATAGTGGATTTTATACAATAGATGCAAAGATACAAGAAGTTGCCAATGGATTAGGGGTTGGAGACTTAGGGTTAGATAAAGATGTTACTGATTTAAGTGGTGGACAAAGAACAAAGGTACTTTTAACTAAACTTCTTCTTGAAAATCCTACTATACTAATATTAGATGAGCCTACAAACTATTTAGATGAAGAGCACATAAATTGGTTGACTAGATATCTTCAAGAATATGAAAATAGCTTTGTACTAGTATCTCATGACATACCTTTTATAAATGATACATGTAATGTTATATACCATATGGAAAATGGAGAACTTAATAGATATAAAGGAAATTACGATGAATTCATGAGATTGCATGAGATAAAAAAGAGACAAGAAAACCAAGCATATGAAAGACAAGTAGATGAAAGAAAGAAACTTGAGGATTTTATTTCTAGAAATAAAGCTAGAGTTGCAACTAGAGGAATGGCAAACAGTAGACAAAAGCAATTAGATAAGATGGAAATATTAGAAAGACCAAAAGAAAAAATAAAACCTACTTTTCATTTTACTGAAGCAAGGGTACCTAGTAAGATAGTATTTGAAACTGAAAATCTAATTTTAGGATATAATGAACCTCTTACTAAACCTCTTAATTTCCAATTAGAAAGAGGGAAGAAGGTAGCTTTAAAAGGTATGAACGGTATAGGAAAATCTACTCTTCTTAAAACATTATTAGGTATAATTAAGCCTTTTAATGGACAAGTTGAAGTAGGGGATTATCTAGAAGTAGGTTATTTTGAACAAGAAAGTTCAAGAGATAATTCTAATACTCCAATGGATGAAATATGGGAGGAATACCCATCACTTAGTAACTTTGAAGTAAGACAACATTTAGCTAAATGTGGTTTAAGCAATGATCATATAACTAGCCAAATGAAGGTTTTAAGTGGTGGAGAAGCTGCAAAGGTTAGAATATGCAAACTTATGTTAAAGAAGATAAATTTCTTAGTATTAGATGAGCCTACTAACCACTTAGATACAGAAGCTAAGGCAGAGCTTAAAAAAGCAATAAAGGAATTTAAGGGAACTGTGTTATTAGTATCTCATGAGCCAGATTTTTATTTAGATATAGTAGACGATGTATTGAATATAGAGGATTTTACAACTAAAATAGTATAGTCGTTAGTGGAGGAAAATTATGAGTTCCTATATTAAGAAACACAATAGTTTGCATAGTAAAATACTAGATATATTATTTTCTATAGCATTGAGCTTAGTTGTTATATTATGCTCTGTTAAACTTACATTGTCATTTAAACAAATTTATTATTTTGATATAAATTATTTAAATATACCAGCAATAACTAATATGGCTGAAGAAGACATAAAATCTAATTACGATTATTTAATAGATTACAATCTAAGTAGTGAAGAAAAAGATTTTAAACTTCCAACTCTTTCATCTTCAAAATATGGAAAGATACATTTTGAAGAAGTTAGAGATATATTTCAAACTTTAGACAAGTTACTTTATATATGCATAGGTATAAGTATATTAGGTGTTCTTATAGATTTTAGAAATAAAAACTTTAAGTTCTTAAAATATACCTATATTAGTTTAATAGCTATACCTATAATATTGGGGCTTCCTTTTATAATTAATTTTGATGCAAGTTTTATATTGTTTCATAAATTAGCATTTAGTAATAACTATTGGATATTCGATCCTAGTTTGGATCCAGTAATAAATATTCTTCCTCAGGAATTCTTTTTTCATGAGGCCATGTTAATACTAATAATAATATTTGGAACAAGTTTTATATTTAGATATATATATAAGAGATTAATAAATAAAAGCTAGGGCAACTTAATGTCCTAGCTTTTTTTTATTAATTTCCAACATACAAACTTGAGCAAGGTTCCATCTGGTCGTTGGCGACATGAGGGTCGCGAATTTTGCTAATCTATTTCACTTCCAATTTGTATAACTTCTTTCATTTTGGCCATTATATGTTCATACCCTCCTGTGCTGTGAGGAACTAAGCAATTAGAACAATCTTTAATTCCATTTTTATATTTAAAGTTTCCGCCACATTTATTCTTTAGCATGTAAAGAGGACAGTAGCAAAAAAGACAATTAAATTCATCTTTATTTTTTGTGTTATGGCACGGAAAATATTCGCATTTATTATGTTGGTTAAATTTAAAATTTTCAGACATAATTATAATCCTCCTGAGATTTAGTTTATATGGTAATATTATACAATAACTATATTTAGAAAGTATTATTAAATTTCATAATAATGGTATAATAATATTATGAGAAAATACATATAATGAGGTGTTTATATGGATAAAAAGATAGAAAAATTAGAAAAAGCAGTACTTGTAGGATTGAATATAACGACTATGTCAAAACAGGTAGATGATATAGATATAGAAGATTCTATGGATGAATTAGGAGAACTTGTTAAAGCTGCCGGTGCAGAAGTAGCAGGAGTCATAGTTCAAAATAAACTAGCAAGAGATGCAGCTTACTATATTGGCAAGGGAAAAGTAGAAGAAATAAAGAATTATTGTGATTCATTAGATGCAAATTTAATTGTATTTAACGATGAATTATCAGGCGCTCAAATGAGAAATATTGAAGAAATAACTGGGACAAAGGTTTTAGATAGAACTGCTTTAATATTAGATATATTTGCGCAAAGGGCTTTAAACAAAGAAGGAAAGTTACAAGTAGAACTTGCACAACTAAGATATAGACTTCCTAGACTTCATGGATTTGGTGGAGAAATGTCTAGAACAGGGGCAGGCATAGGAACTAGAGGGCCGGGAGAACAAAAGTTAGAAGTAGACAAAAGACATATATTAAGTAGAATTTCGGATATAAGAAGCGAGCTAAAAGAAGTTAAGAAAAACAGAGAAACTCAAAGAGCTCAAAGAATAAAAACTCAAATTCCTATAGTAGCGCTAGTAGGATATACTAATGCTGGCAAATCAACATTAATGAATGAAATTATAAAAACTCATAAGGATTATAATGAAGAAAAAGAAGTTTTGTCAAAAAATATGTTATTTGCTACTTTAGATGTAGCTCTGAGAAAAGCATTACTTCCTAACAAAAAAGAGTTTTTATTAGTAGATACAGTTGGATTTGTAAGTAAACTTCCTCATGACTTAGTAGAAGCTTTTAAGGCTACATTAGAAGAAATAAATTACGCAGATGTAATAATACATGTTATAGACGCATCTAACAAAAGTTATGAAATACAAGAAAAAACAACATTAAACGTATTAAAAGAATTAGGTGTAGTAGATAAGCCTATGATAACTGTATATAATAAAGCAGATAAAATAGACTACAAAGTAAATGTATTAAAAGATGAAAATACTATATATGTATCTGCTAAAACAGGTCATAATCTTGAAAAATTGTTAGAAAGAACTCAAGAAAAACTAATGGGTACTATGTATAAAGTTGCTCTTTTAATCCCTTTTGATAGGGGAGATATATTTAACACACTTAAAAATAAATATAATATAGATAAATTTGAGTATGTTGAAAATGGAACATATGCAGAATTAAGTTTAAATGAAGAAGATTATGGAAGATATAAAGAATATATAGCAGAGAAATAGGAGAAAAAAGTGGAGATAAATTGGGACAATATAAATAACTTAGAAGATCATTTTATCACCTATTTGTTGTACAGAGAAGGAAAAGATGTAGGGAAGATAAGTAAAATAAGAAATATATCGCCAGAAGCAGTAAATGATGATCTAATAAAAGCAAAACTAGAAATAAAATTAAGTGTTAAAGAGATTGAGGAAAACAAAGATATAATAGATAAACTTTTAGAATTAGATAAAAATTCTAGATTAGTATATATAGAATCCTTTGATGAAAAGCAACTGCTTAATTTTAAGAAAAAGCTTTATAAGAGAATATTAATTGAAAAAAATGCTGAGGATTTAATGATATTAGTATGGACTATAGGTGAATTAAAAGATGAAAAATTTTTAAAACTACTACACTCTATAGCTAGTCACAGACATTCAGATGTAAGAAGAATGGCCTATTCAGCTATGAGAAAAATAAGTTCTCCAGAAAGCCTTCCTTATTTACATAAGGGTCTTTACGATAGCAATCCTCAATCAAGGCAATATTGTGCAAAGGCTTTAGGTAAACTAGGTAATAAATATACTGTAGATTTATTAAAGGATATTTTAAGAAAAAATAAAAATGAAAAAAGTTATGTTATCAATGCAATTAAAGAGACAATAAAAGAAATTGAAAAAGGACAATAAAAAGACTATATACAGTGTTTAAACCTTCATAATTGATTCTTCCTCAACATATAATTTATAAACAATAATTTAAATGACATCACTGCAACTCCCGGTGTAATTATCAGTGCTTCATATAGATTGTAAAATTATTTTATAAGGGGAGGAATTAAAAATGATAGTAAGACGCTGTGCAGGAGGAGTAGTATTTTATGGGAATAAGGTATTACTTCTAAGAAATGATAAAGGTGAGTGGGTGCTTCCTAAGGGAAAAATACTTGAAAGTGAACTTACTACACAAACTGCTATAAATAAAGTAGAAGAAGAAACAGGAGTAAAAGCTAATATATTAGGAACAGCAGGAGAAACTGTATATGAATTTTTCTCTAGAAGTAGACAATCAAAAGTTTGCAATGCCATAATATGGTATGTAATGGAATCTAAAAATACAGAACATGATATTAATAAAGAAAAGGGATTTTTAGATGGAGGATTTTTCAAAATAAAAGATGCGCTAAATATTTTAACACATAATAATGATAAAGCTATAGTAGACATATCATTTCAGAAATACAAAAATTTAAAAAAATCTGCATAGAGTAATTAAATATTATAATAAAAAGATTAGCTAAGATTAAAAAAAATTAGCTAATCTTTTTTATTTTTTGAAGTTTAATTTTTAACTGAAAATTTAAATTAGTGTGTACCTTAAAAAATAAAGTTTAACATATATTGGGAGGGTGTCCACTTTATTTTTTTTATTATATATGGGAAAACGTATTAATAATTAAGAACTTTTCTAAAGGAGTACCTTTTTAAATAAATTCTGATATACTATATCCTATAAATACTAAATAAGTGATATACTTCTTAAAGTTGATGGAGGGAATTAAAATGATAGGTTTACACAATATAAAGGATAATTTATTTGGAAAAGTTATAGTAAATCCTAAAAGGGAAGAACTAAGACAACTAGCAAAAAATATGGAAGTAACTACAGAATTTAAAAGTGCAAGTTATATAAGTGAAGTTAGAAATAGAAGTGCTAAAAATACTTATATAGTTGATGAGATAAATACAGGTGTAGATCAAAAAGAAATAAGCAAGGAAAAAGCAGATGAAATAGCTAAAAAGGTTTTAGAATACGTTAAAGATAAAGAAATGATAAGAGTAGACAGAAAGATGGGAATGAATGATAAGTTTTCATTTAACTGTAGATTATATATATCTAAAGAATATGCTAGAATAGCGCATATGTGGAATAATACTTTATTTGATCCAACTGATGCTGAAAATCCTGATCTTATAAGTATATACGTTCCAGAGTGGCCTGAAAGAATAATGTTTGCTTATCCAGAAAGTGGAATGACATTTATATTAGGTAGTGATTATTTCGGAGAATCAAAAAAATCTTTCTTAAGAATGGCTATGTATAAAGTTAAGCAAATGGGTGGTTTAGGATTCCATGCTGGAAGTAAGGTATTAAGAGTTTATGATAAGAATCAAAATTTAAAAGATGTTGGATTCATAATGTTTGGATTAAGTGGAACAGGCAAAACTACATTAACTATACATGATCATGGTTTAACTGGAGAAGAAAGAGCGATAGTAAGACAAGATGACGTTGTATTTATGGATAAGAATGGATTCTGTGCAGGAACAGAAAATGGATTCTATATAAAGACAGAAGGGTTAACTCCAAATCAACAAGAAGTTTTATACAAAGCTGCTACAAGTCCTAATGCAGCACTTGAAAATATAAAAGTATTTGAAGGTGGAAAAGTTGATTTTGATGATACATCATTAACTTCAAACGGAAGAGGAGTTATCTTAAGAGAAGAAATAGATACTACAGATAATACTGTAGATTTAGAAAAAGCAAATAAAATAATTTTTATAACTAGAAGAAATGATATAGTTCCTCCTGTAGTAAAACTTACTCCAGAGCAAGCTTTAGAGGCATTTATGTTAGGAGAATCTATAGAAACTTCTGCAGGAGATCCAACAAAAGCAGGTCAATCTAAGAGATGTGTAGGAACTAATCCATTTATAATGGGTTCAGAAATAGAAGAAGGTATAATGCTTAAAGAAATATTAGAAAACAATCCAGATATGGAATGCTATATACTAAACACAGGAAGTATTGGGGCTAAAGGTGATTTCAAAGGTGAAAAATTATCTATAAAAGTTTCAACTACTATAATGAAAGAAATGGCGAGAGATACTATAGAGTGGATAGAAGATAGTGAATGGGGTTATATGGTACCTAAATTTGTTGAAGGTATAGATATAGAAAAATACAATCCTAGAAGCTACTATACAGAAGCTGAATATAGTCAAATAGCAACTAAATTAAAAGCAGAAAGAGTAGCTTGGTTAGCTAAATATGAAAATCAAGATATACTAGAAGTAGCTGCAACTGAATAAATTATTAAGCTGAGTGTATATACTCAGCTTTTTTAGTTTTAATAATATATGGTATTATTAAGTTATAAATATTACATAATAATAACGGAGGAAGTTATATGATTAAAAGTTATAAAACTATCCATGAATACGGTTTTGATGAAATTATAATAGAAAAATCTACTTTTATAGGATATTCTAAACCTGTAGAAACTGAAGATGAGGCAGTAGAATTTATAAAAGAAATAAAGAAAAAACATAAAGATGCAACACATAATGTATGGGCATATACTATAGGTATGAATATGGAAATTCAAAGATATAGTGACGATGGAGAACCTCAAGGAACTGCAGGAATACCAACACTAGAAGTTATAAAAAAAGAAGATTTAAGAAATACAGTAGTTGTAGTAACTAGGTATTTTGGAGGAATAAAGCTAGGAGCAGGTGGTTTAGTTAGAGCATATACCAAAGGAGCTAAAATAGGTTTAGAGAGTTCTAAAATAATAGAAAAAGTATTATATAAAGATATTAGAATAAAAATAGAATACAATCAACTTGGAAAAGTACAAAATGAAATAATAAATATGGGATATTACATAAATGATACTTTATATGAAGATAAGGTAGTTTTTATGGTTTATTCTAAAATGGATGAAGTTGATAATCTAAAAGAAAAAATAATAGAAATAACTTCTGCAACTGCAGAAATAAGTGAAAAGGAAGAATTCTATTTATCAGAATATAATGGAGAAATACTATTATAAAGGAGTAATAATTATGAAAGATATAGATGTTGTAAAAAAAGAGATGTTAAATTTAAAAAAATGGGCTGTTATAGGATTTACAGATGACAAAAATAAATATGGATATAAAATATTCAATAAACTAATAAAAAAAGGATATACAACTTATGGAGTAAATCCTAAATATGATGAAATAGATGGTATTAAAGTATATAATTCTATAAAAGATGTACCTGAAAAAGTTGATTGTGTAAGTATGGTTGTAAATACAAAACTGTCATTAAATGCATTAGATGATATAGCAGAATTAGGAATAAAATACGTTTGGTTTCAACCAGGTACATTTGATGAGAATGTAATAGATAAAGCTAAAAAACTTGGATTAAGTATAGTGTATTATGAATGTGTATATGTAGATTTAGGATATTAGGATAAATGAGGGCAAATGCCCTCATTTTTAAATGAATTCCTCAATAAAAGGATCGACCTTACTAGGATCTAAATGTATATCAACTAAAGGAACATTATTTTTAAGATTAGGAATCAAATCTATATATGTGGGCTTTTTTACTTCGTAAAAAATACCCATAGGTAGTTTGTTATCTATTTCTTGATTTAAAGCAATTTCAATAGCCTTTAACTTATTACTTTTGTCGTGGTCTTTGGGTATTTCATAAAGATGTTCTTTATACCATCCATAAGTATTTACTTTATTAAATACTACACATGGTTGCATTATATCTACAAAAGAATAACCTTTGTGGAGTATTGCAGCTTTCATTATCTCAGTAAGGTGCTTTTTATCTCCTGAGAAGCTTCTAGCTACAAAAGTAGCACCGCTTATTATAGAAAGTGCTATAGGGTTTAAAGGATGGCTTATAACCCCATCTAATTGCATAGTAGTTATTTGACCAAATGCAGTAGTAGGAGATCCTTGGCCTTTGGTTAAACCATATATTTGATTATTATGCATAAAGTGGGTTATATCTATATTTTTTCTCATATTGTGAATTGTATGGTTTCCACCTTCGCCTAAACTATCTCCATCCCCTGAGTTAACTATAACAACAAGATTTTTATTTGCAATTTTCATTCCAACAGCAGGGGATACACCTCTGCCATGTAGTCCGTTAAATCCATTTGTATTAATATAGTGAGGTGTTTTAGCTGCTTGACCTATACCTGATACAGATATTACTTCATGAGGATTTAGACCAAGGGCTTCTAATGCCTTTTTTAGACAATCCAAAATAGAGTAGTTACCGCATCCAGGACACCAAGATGGTTTTAAGTTACAATCAAATCTCATTTACAACACCTCTTTTCTTAAAAATTCTAATATATCTTCATGATTTAGTTGACGACCATCGTACTTACATAAACTTTTATCCATAGTTATTTGAGTTTCTTGAGATATTAATTTAGATAGTTGACCACTGTAATTTTGTTCAATATTTATAATATAATTTGCAATGCCTGAGTATTTGTATAATAGTTTAGTTGGAAGAGGATATATATCCCCAAAAACTAATGCTCCTATATTTACTTTTTCACTTGTAAGGGTATACACAGCTTCTCTTAAGGCACCTTGAGTTGACCCCCATCCTACAAGTAATATTTCAGGAGATTTGTTTCCAAAATAATTAGGTTCATGAATATCATTATTTATTAATGTTTCTAACTTTTTATCTCTTTTTTTTACCATATTGATTCGTACTAGTGGATCTTCTGTAATATGCCCATTTTCCAAGTGTTCATGGGAATCCGTTAGTACTAAGTGATTTGATTTACCAGGGATTAATCTTGGAGATGCTCCGTTGTCACTAAATTCATATCTCTTGTAATTTTGTATTTCACTAGGATTTGCTAAATACCTATCTATGGTTACCATAGATGAATCAAATACTGGAGTTGTAATATTACAATCAGCCAAATATTCATCAGATAAAATAATTACAGGTATTTGATATTTTTCTGATAAATTAAATGCTCTAGTAGTTTGATAAAAACAATCTTCAGTGTCTCGGAGTGATATAATCATTCTTGGAAATTCTCCATGTCCTGCAGTTAAAACAAAGCTTAAATCGCTTTGTTCTGTTCTAGTTGGAAGTCCTGTAGCAGGGCCAGGACGTTGTACATTAACTACAACCAAAGGAGTTTCACTTACACCTAAGAAACTTAGTGTTTCTGTCATAAGTGCTAATCCGCCCCCAGATGTTGCTGTCATAGATCTTACGCCGGCAACAGATGCTCCAACAGCCGTATTAATAGCTCCTATTTCATCTTCTGCTTGTTCTACAACCATACCTGTATGATTTTGTTTAGTTGATAAATAAGTCATTATACTGGTAGCAGGGGTCATTGGATATGAAGAGAAAAATGTACATCCTGCAGATATAGAACCTAAGGCTAGGGATGTGTTTCCATTTATAAGCATACTTTCTTTTTTATCTATATTAGGAAGGGTAAGGATATTTTTACCAATACTATATCCAGCTTTCAAGGCTTTTTTGTTTAACTCTAACTTTTCACCTTTAAATGAAGAAGATAATACATTTAATGCTATATCTAAATTTAAGTTAAACATTTTAACCAACATACCCAAAAGCACAGTGTTAGACATAAGTATATTGCCTAGAGACTTTGCCGTGTTATTTATATTAGCGGAAAAAATATTATCATCAGTATATGTAGTAGAATTATCACATAGTATAACTCCATTTGTTTTGAGCTTATGTTTATGATTTTTTATTATTTCATCATTTAAGGCTATTATAAAATCAAATTTATTAGAATGTGAATATATAGGGTGTGAAGAAAATCTTATTTGGATGTAGTTGTGGCCGCCCCTAACTCGAGATTCGTAGTTTTTTGTAGAAATTAAATAGTATCCTAGTTTATGAAGAATTTTTTCAATATTATTAGAAATGGTATCCATTCCTTGACCGGCTGCCCCACCAATTAATATGTTATAATCGCTCATCGCAAGAAGCCCCCTTAATAATTTATATAGTTAAACTTATGTAAAAAACATATAAATTATTAATAAAATTCGCTTTGCTCATGTCGCCAACGACCTTAAAACAGGTCCGTTGCTCAAAAAACTACCTTTGATTTATCAAAGGTAGTTTTAGTCATGTGGTAGGCCTTTTTTAATTTCATATATACCGATTATAAGTAAAAATACTCCAAAGAGTTTTTTTAGAGCTGTAGAATCTAAATGGTTTGCAATAAAAGACCCAAATACAGCTCCAGCTACTCCAAAAGCAGCCAAAGGAATTATAAGATCGAATCTTACACTTTTATTTCTCATATGAATCATTAATGCAAATAAAGACATAGGAATAGAAGATAGTAAATTAACACTTTGAGCTATATGAGGTTCAATATTTGCTAGTATAACTAGTGAAGGTATAAGTATTGTGCCGCCACCCATCCCCATACCACCTATAATACCAGCCAAGAAACCTATAAATACTAGAAACATTAAAACACCATCCTAATAGCAGCTATAATCATAATACTTCCAAACATTAACCTCAAATGTCTACCTGTAAATCTATTTAGAAGTTTTGCTCCAACAATACCTCCAACTATGCTACCTATGGCTACCTTGTAAGTTATGCTAAGGTCAAAGGTACCTTTAGATATGTAAACTACAGAACTAGACGTAGTTAAAAATACTACTATACCTAATGCAGTAGCATGAGATTGATGTTCTTCTACTTTTAATATGTTATTTAAAGCAGGAACTAGTATAGTACCACCACCAGAACCAAATATCCCATTTATAAAACCACTAATTATACCTACTAGCGTAGTTTTTTTATTAAACTTTGCATATTTTTTTATATCCATATTATCACCTTCTTGTATTATTTTGAGCCAAAAGTGTAAATTATATTTAATATAAATTAAATATGATATAATTAATAATAAGTATGGAATTAAATTACAGAAAGGGGAAAAACATGTCTAACATACAAGAAAAAATAGAAAAAACGGTTCATTGGCTAAGAGAAAAAACAAAAGAAGCTAATGCCAGTGGATTAATAGTTGGAGTATCTGGAGGTATAGATTCTGCAGTAGTTGCATATCTGATAAAAAAAGCATTTCCTAATGATTCTATAGGTGTAATTATGTCTATAAAAAGTAGTTCTAAAGATAGAGAAGATGCTCTTAAAGTTATAAATGGATGTAATATGACTCATTTAGATTTAGAGTTATCAGATATTCAAAACTTGCTTTTAGATAAGGTATTATATTCTATGCAAGATAAAGGATTATACAAGGAAGACAACCTAAAAATAACAGATGCAAATTTAAGAGCAAGAATGAGAATGAGTACTTTATATACAGTTGGAAACAACTTAAATTATCTAGTTGTAGGTACAGACAATGCGGCTGAAATACATACTGGGTATTTTACTAAGTATGGAGATGGTGGCGTAGATTTAGTGCCACTAGCTAATTTAACAAAGAGAGAAGTATATGAATGGGCTAGGGAATTAGGTGTACATGAAGATGTAATTGATAGAAAACCTTCAGGAGGATTATGGGAAGGTCAAACAGATGAAGCTGAAATGGGAACTACTTATGATATGATAGATGCTGTAGTAGAAGGAAGAATAAGTGAAGTACCACAAAAAGATAGAGAAATAATAGAAAGACTTCACAAAAGAACTGAACACAAAAGGAATATAGCAGCAGCTCCACCTAAATTCTAATTAGTTTACTAATTTAATAAATTATGATAAAATTACGGTGTATCTTTTGATACACCGTTTGTATTTTTAAATTATAAAATTTTTATATATAAATTAAGGAGTGGAAGTTATGGGACGTATAGGCAATATAATAGATAGAAAAGGAAAACAAGATTCTAAAAGAGCAAAGATATTTACTAAGCATGCTAGAGCTATAACTGTTGCAGCTAAAATGGGTGGAGCAGACCCAGAGTACAATGCAACTTTGAAAACTGCAATAGAAAAGGCAAAGGCTGACAATATGCCGAATGACAATATAGATAGAGCAGTACAAAAAGGTGCAGGTGGAGGACAAGGAGAAAACTTCGAGAACATAACTTACGAAGGATATGGTCCTGGTGGAGTTGCTGTTATAGTTGAAACATTAACTGATAATAAAAATAGAACAGCTGGTAATGTAAGATTCTACTTCGACAAAAATGGTGGAAACTTAGGTACTAGTGGTTGTGTATCATTTATGTTTGATAAAAAAGGACAATTATTAATAGAAGCATCTGAATATGTATCTGAAGAAGATTTAATGGATGTAGCTTTAGAAGCTGGAGCGGAAGACTTTATAACAGAAGAAGATGGATATGAAGTAATAACAACTTCAGAAGATTTTGCTGCTGTAAGAGATGAACTAAAAGCTAAAGGGTATGATTTTATATCAGCTGATGTAAAAATGATGCCTCAAACTACAACTGTATTAACTGATGAAGAACAACTAAAGTTTATGAACAGACTTATAGATATGTTAGAAGATGATGACGACGTACAAAATGTGTACCACAATTGGTCAGTAGAAGAGTAAACAAAAAGGTATAGCAAATGCTATACCTTTTTTGCTAATATGTACAAAATACTGCGTTAACTTCAGCTCTCACTTCTAAGGTACCTTCAGATATAGGAGTAGTACCTACTTCCTTAGTAGCAGCAAGTACATAAGGTCTAGGTGGAGGAGTTTGAGACATAACAACTTCTGATATCTCCTTAGGTACTTTTTTTAGTCTAACACCTAAAGTATTTGCCATTAATTTTCCTTTATTTACAGCATCTCTAACTGCCAATACCAAAGCCCTATCATAGTATTTTTCGATGTTAGAAGCAGTGAATGTTATATCTACATCACTATTAGCTCCATTTTCAATTGCTATTGTATAAACTTCGCCTACTTGACTTATATCTCTAACTGTTATTTTAAGTATATGTACTACCTCATAACCTCTAAATATTTGTCTTCCATCTTCATAATCGTATGCCTTTCTTATACTTATATCTACTGTTTGAATGTCTTCTTTGTCTATACCTATATTATATAAGTCATTTAATATGTTGTTAATTATTTCGTTGTTTTCACTTTGAGCAACTTTAACATCCATAGATTCTGTAGTAACTCCTAAGGTTAAAATAGCAATGTCAGGGTTAACTTGTATAATCCCTATTCCATTTGTAGACATAGTTCCTTCATCGCAAGTACTGTGCATTTGATTCTTCATTGGGTGCATATTCATGTAAGGTATCATATTTATCCTCCCTATAATACAAACTTAGTACAAATATATGAATGAAAAAAATATATTATGTTATAAATAAAAACAAAAAAAGAAGGTTTAAACTACCTTCTCTTAATCAACTAGACGATATAATCTTTCATAGTTCCAAGGCTTTAATATTACTTTAGATATTAGCTTAGCAGAGTCAGAATATTTTTTTATTTGAGGGCATATTTTATATATTTCGAATTCATAATCTTCTAAATTTACCTTAACGTCATTTTCTATTTTTTCTTCATATATTTTCAGTAAATTTTTTAATTGATTATATTCTAAAGAAGATAGTTCATATAAAAGTGAAGCCTTATGTTGAGGCTGTTTAAAAAATAATAAACCTTGTTTAAACTCTATAAAATCTAATCTGTCTTGAAATTCTTTTAGTTTTTCGTCCATAAGAATTCCTCCTTCAAGCCTTTTATTTATTGTATGAAAAAATATAGGAAAAGTTAACCATAAATACAGCATAAATGTATAAATACCTTAAAACTGGATAAAATAACCTTTAGAAGGAGGTTGGTTTTATGTTTGAGAAAAGAAGGTTTCCTTGGCACATACCAGTTATAGCAATAATAGGTATATTAGTTTTAGCAAGTGGAGTATACATAGGATTAAAATCAGAAAGCGATAAAAACAATAATACTGAATTGGTTTCTAAAATAGATAGGACTAATAAAGAAAGTGCTATGGATATAAGTGAAGAATGTGAAATATGGGTTGTAAAAAAATATCCAGACGGAACTCCAGTTGAAGAAAATGGAGGAACTATGGTAGGAACTATTCCAAAAGATTTAATAGGAAAGTCAAAAAGTGATATATCAAAATATCTTTTAAATGAATATCCAAATAGAAAAATAGAAAAAATGAGTAAATATGAAATAACTTTAGTAGAAACAATAAGTGAACAACCACAAGCAAAAGGCGAATATAGTATAGAGGAATTAGATGGTTATATTGTAGTTTATAAACACGGTAAAAACAACGAAAAAGAGATATTAGAAAAGACAGATATACATCTTAATTCTCTACCAAAATCAAGTCAGGATGAAATTAAACAAGGTATATTTGTAAATTCAGAAGATGAAGCATATAGCAAATTAGAGGACTTTGGAAGTTAATATAACTTCCAAAGCCTTTTTTTGTTATAATAGTATAGAATATACGTTTGGTGGAGGAATAATTATGATTATTTTAGGAATAGACCCGGGAATTGCAACAATGGGGTTTGGAGTAATAGAATATGTTGGAAATAAATTTAATGTTATAGATTATGGTGCAGTTATAACTACTCCAGATATGAACACAATACACAGACTTGAAAGAATATACAAAGGAGTAGATACGCTTATAAAAAACTACAATGTTGAAGAAGTTGCTATAGAAGAGTTGTTTTTTAATAAAAATGTAAAAACAGCTATAACTGTAGCTCAAGCTAGGGGAGTTGCAATGCTTGCCTGTGGACATAACAATGCAAGCGTATATGAATATACACCTCTACAAGTTAAACAAGGGGTAGTGGGATACGGTAGAGCAGATAAAAATCAAGTTCAACAGATGATAAAATCTATTTTAAATTTAGAAAAGGTTCCAAAACCAGATGATGTTGCAGATGCATTAGCTATTGCTGTTTGTCATTGTCACTCTAATAAATTAGAAAAAACTCTAAAAAATATAGGAGGATACTATGTATAGTTATATAAAAGGAATTATTGAAGAAATTAATATAGATCATATAGTAATAGAATCTTTTGGAATAGGATACAGAATAAATACTTCTCAAAACACAATGGTAGATTTAAAAAAAGGACAAGAATCTAAAATATACACAAAGCTAATAGTTAGAGAAGATGATATGAGTTTGTGTGGTTTTAGTAGTAGAGAAGAATTAAATATGTTTGAACTTTTGACATCAGTATCTAAAATAGGACCTAAAGTTGGCCTTGCTATGCTTTCATATGCAAATCCAAAACAAATAGGAGCTTTTATAATAAGTGAAGATATTGCTAAATTGTCGAAGGCCCCTGGAGTAGGAAAGAAAACAGCAGAAAGAATAGTACTAGAACTAAAAGATAAAGTTGACAAAACTAATGTAGAGTTTGAGCCAACTTTACTTAGTTCACAACCGATGGGGGATTCTTCTGATGAGGCAGTTAGCGCTTTAGTTGCGCTAGGCTATTCTACACAAGAATCAAAAGAGGCTGTAGAAAAATGTAGGAAAGACAGCTTTAATACGGAAGATATTATAAAAAAATCACTAACATATCTTATGACTAAATTTGTAAAGTAGGGGGGTAAATATGGATTTTAACGAAGATGAAAGAATAATAACTTCTAATATGAAAAATGAAGATGTCGATATAGAAAGTAGTTTAAGGCCTAAGACACTAGATGACTATCTTGGTCAAGAAAAGGCAAAGGAACAACTTAAAATATTTATAGAAGCTGCAAGATCTAGAAGTGAGCAGCTAGATCATGTACTTTTATATGGACCTCCTGGACTTGGTAAAACAACATTATCTTCTATAATAGCAAATGAAATGGGAGTAAACTTAAGAATAACATCAGGCCCTGCTATAGAGCGAGCAGGTGATTTGGCAGCAATACTTACGAACCTAAGTGAAAATGACGTATTATTTATAGATGAGATACACAGAATAAATAGAAGTGTAGAAGAGGTTTTATATCCTGCCATGGAGGACTTTTGCTTAGATATAATAATAGGAAAGGGACCTTCTGCAAGATCTATAAGACTGGATCTTCCTAAGTTTACATTAATAGGAGCTACAACTCGTGCAGGAATGCTTACAAATCCATTAAGAGATAGATTTGGTGTTATATCTAAGTTAGATTATTATACTGTTGAAGAATTATCTAAGATAGTAATGCGTTCGGCTCAAATCTTAGGAGTCGATATACAGTCAAGAGGAGCAACAGAACTAGCAAAAAGGTCAAGAGGAACCCCAAGAATAGCAAATAGACTTTTAAAAAGAGTCAGAGACTATGCACAAGTTAGAGCAAATGGAATAATAAGTGATGATGTAGCCAAAGATGCACTTGAACTTTTAGGAGTAGATAGTTTGGGACTTGATTATGTAGATGAAAAACTTATGATGACTATAATAAATAAGTTTAATGGGGGCCCTGTAGGACTTGATACATTGGCAGCATCAACTGGAGAAGATAGAAATACAATAGAAGATGTATATGAACCTTATCTATTGCAGTTAGGTTTTATAAATAGAGGGCCAAGAGGAAGAATAGCAACTTCTCTTGCTTATAATCACTTTAATATTCCTTACCCAAATAAATAATATTATTAAAAATATAGAAAAATATTATTGGTTTTGATAATATAGTATTTGTATTTTTTGTAAAAAACATAAATAGAAAGGAAGTTCATTTTGAAAACTAGCGATTTTTATTTTGATTTACCAGAAGAACTAATAGCACAAACGCCTTTAAAAAATAGAGATGAATCAAAGCTTATGGTATTAGATAAAGAAAGTGGAAAAATAGAGCATAAGATATTTAAGGATATAGTTAACTATTTAAATCCTGGTGATTGTATAGTATTAAATAATACAAGAGTTATACCTGCTAGATTAATAGGAGAAAAGTTAGAAACAGGTGGAAAAATAGAATTTTTACTTTTAAAGAGAATAGACAAAGACACTTGGCAATCACTAGTAAAACCAGGAAAAAAAGCTAAAATAGGATCTAAATTCTCTTTTGGAGACGGTAAACTTATAGCAGAAGTTATAGATATGGCAGAAGAAGGATCTAGAATAATAAAATTTTATTATGAAGGAATATTTGAACAAGTTTTAGATGAACTAGGAAACATGCCTCTTCCTCCTTATATAACAGAAAAGTTAGAAGATAAAGAAAGATACCAAACAGTTTATTCAAAACATGAGGGATCGGCAGCAGCACCTACTGCAGGTCTACACTTTACAAATGAACTACTTCAAAAAATAAAAGACAAAGGTGTAGAAATAGCCTTTGTAACTCTACACGTTGGGCTAGGCACATTTAGACCTGTAAAAGTAGACGACGTAGAAAAACATGATATGCATTCTGAATTTTATATGGTAAGCAAGGATAATGCAGATAAAATAAATAATGCAAAGAAAAATGGGAAAAAAGTAATATGTGTTGGAACTACAAGTTCTAGAACATTAGAGTCAGTAAGTGACGAAAATGGATATATATCTGAAATAAGTGGATGGACAAATATATTTATATATCCAGGGTATAAATTTAAGTGTGTAGATTGCCTTATTACGAATTTTCATTTACCTGAATCAACTCTCATAATGCTAATAAGTGCTCTTTCAACCAAAGAAAATGTCTTAAATGCATATGATATTGCAGTTAAAGAAAAATATAGATTCTTTAGTTTTGGAGATGCGATGTTTATAAAGTAATTTTAAAAACAGGGGAGTAAATATGAATAAAGTTACGAGTGAAATAAAAAAATTTAAAAAAATATTTCTAAGATGGGCTTATTTACTTGAATCTATTATAGCTGTAGTTGTATTAATAGCTGTATTACTTGGAGTAATCGATTTAATTAGAATAATATGGGGAGCTTATATAATAGACTTTGCCCATCCAGTTAAATACGAGCAAATAAATGATATACTAGGTCAAGCGCTACTACTTGTAATAGGAGTGGAACTTGTAGTTATGTTATCCCTACATATACCAGGTGCTTTACTTGAAGTTTTACTTTATGCAATAGCTAGAAAATTATTACTGCTTCCAAAGACTAGTTCAATGTTAGATTTAGTTTTAGGAGTTTTTGCAATAGCTGGTTTATTTGCTATAAAAAAATATCTAACATCAGATAGTAAAGGTCCTATAAGTATAGATAGTTCAAGAGAAGCAGAAGAAGCTATTACCAGAGAATTTACCATAGACAAAATTAATAAATAAGGAGAACATCATATGTCAGCAATAAGATATGAATTAATAAAAACATGTAAACAAAGCGGAGCAAGATTAGGAAGACTACACACTCCACATGGAGTTATAGAAACACCAATATTTATGCCTGTTGGGACTCAAGCGACTGTTAAAGCTATGACACCAGAGGAGCTAAAAGAAATAAATTCACAAATAATATTAAGTAATACATATCATTTATATATGAGACCGGGCCACAATCTTATAGAAAGAGCAGGAGGTCTTCACAAGTTTATGAACTGGGACAGACCTATACTTACTGATAGTGGAGGATTTCAGGTTTTTAGCTTAGGCCCTCTTAGAAAGATAACTGAAGAAGGAGTAGAGTTTAGATCTCACATAGATGGTTCTAAACATTTCTTAAGTCCAGAAAAAGCTACCGAGATACAAAATGCATTAGGGTCAGATATCATGATGGCATTTGACGAATGTGCTCCATATCCTGCTGATAGGGACTATGTTAAAAAATCTTTAGAGAGAACTACAAGATGGCTAAGACGATGTAAGGACGCACACAAAAACCCAGATAGACAAGGTTTATTTGGTATAATTCAAGGTGGTATGTACAAAGATTTAAGAGAACAATCTGTAAGTGAAATATTAGATATAGATTTACCAGGATATGCAGTAGGTGGACTTAGCGTTGGTGAGCCAAAGCCTCTAATGTATGAAGTACTAGAATATACAACTCCTTTGATGCCTAAAGATAAACCAAGATATTTAATGGGCGTAGGAAGTCCTGACGATTTAATAGAAGGAGTACTAAGAGGAATAGATATGTTTGACTGTGTACTTCCAACTAGAATAGCTAGAAATGGTACTGCCATGACTAGCCATGGTAAAGTAGTAGTTAGAAATGCTAAATACGCAGAAGATTTTTTACCACTAGATCCAGAATGTGATTGCAACACTTGTAAAAACTACTCAAGAGCTTATATAAGACACTTAGTAAAAGCGGATGAAATATTAGGTGCTAGACTTATAACAAATCACAATTTATATTTCTTATTAAAACTTATGGAAAATGTAAGAGAAGCCATAAAAGAAGATAGATTATTGGATTACAGAAGAGAATTTTTTACAAAATATGGATATGAGTTATAATAAACATGTTATAATAAAAACAATATGTAAAAATTTAAAGGAGTGGTAAAGTTGGATAGAAATGCTTTATACGGAATATTAATATGGGTTTTATTCTTCGTTGTATTTTACTTTATATTAATAAGACCACAGAGAAAAAGAGATAAAGAATTAAAAGAAATGAGAAGTGCAGTAAAAGTAGGCGATGAAGTAGTTACTGTAGGTGGAATAGTAGGTCATGTAGCTAAGGTTGAAGAAGACGTTATAATTATAGAACTAGGACCAAGTAGAACAAAGGTACCTGTTGAGAAATGGGCTATAGGATCAGTAAAAGGTCAAGAAAAATCAGACAAAAAGAAATAGTTAATATGTATTATACAAGCCTCCCTGGAATATATTTGTAGAAAGGGGAGGTGTTTTTGTGGGAAAAGGTAATGCAGTATTTAAAAGTTTGGCTTATTCTTATTTGGCTACATTAGGAGCGATATTACTTTATAATTTACTACTTACTTTTACAAGTGTATCAGGTAATACTATACCTATGGCTGCTGCGACTATAACAACTATAGCTTCTGCGTATGGAGGATTTTATGCATCTGTAAAAATAAAAGAAAAAGGGTTAATATACGGAATGCTAGTAGGATTATTGTATATTACATTTATGTTACTAGCAGTATTTTTAGCAAATGATGCATTTAAATTTGAAATGAGTATAGTATACAAGATGTTACTAACAATAGTATCAGGAGGAATAGGCGGTATTTTAGGAGTGAATTTTAAATAAAGTTTAAATCCTGGAAAATTTATGATATAATCATAAAAGATTGTTGTAGCATAGGAGGTAATTTTTATGGAAAAGAAACATGTAAAAACATTATCTAAGGCTACTCTAAAGAAGAGTGCTGAAAAAGGTGGATGTGGAGAGTGTCAAACATCTTGCCAATCAGCTTGTAAAACTTCTTGTACAGTAGCTAACCAAGAATGCGAAAGATAATACATAAGAAAATTAGCAGCATACTCATAGGGGATGCTGCTTTTTCTTTGCTATTATATAGATTAAAAAGTATTATAAATATGTATAATACGTAAGATTAGATCTTCTTTACAGGGGTATTTAGAAAAATATGCTAAAGGTAAGTTAAGAATATGTGAAAATTATGTGAAGAATATGTGTAGAAACTATTTACATTTAATTAATCAATTGATATACTTAAGTTGTGAAAATTTTACGAATAAGAACAACATATCCTAAAAATGTTGTTAAATTAACAACATAATTTGTACATAATTGTTTTTATTCGCAAGATCTTAAAAACTTATAACTAAGGGGGAAATTCTAATGAAGAGAAGATCAATGATCTTAGGTTTCGCTATGGCAGCAATGTTAACGTTTGCAGTGCCATCAGACAATTCAAAATTTGGTGGAGTAGACGAGGTTTCTGCTGCTTCAAGTACTGGTTCATCAACAAGTAAACCATCAACAAGCAAACCATCAACAAGCAAACCATCAACAAGCAAACCATCAACAAGCAAACCATCAACAAGCAAAACATCAACATCAAGTTTACTTAAAGTAGGGGTTAGAAATAACTCTGTAAAGTCTCTACAAATTAAATTAAACGTTAAAGGATACAATCTTGTTGCAGATGGTATATTTGGAAGCAAAACAGCAACTGCAGTAAAGGACTTCCAAGGTAAAAATGGTCTTAAGCAAGATGGAATAGCTGGACCACTTACTCTTGCAAAGTTAAATGCACCAACAACAACACCAACAACACCAGTAACACCTAAGCCTGAAGTAATTTCAGCTGCTTCATTAAACGTACAAAGTGCAGCTGTTTTAGAAAAATCAATAGGTAAAGACGGTAAATGGATAATAGCTACTACTAAAGACATAGTTAGCACTAATGCACTTGTTTTAGATGGTAACTTTAAAAATGGTAAGAAAAATGCAGATGGCACAGATGCTATCCAACGTAAAATAGCTCTTTATGCTCAAGATGATAATAAAAATGTAACAGATAGTTATAAATTAACAGCTCCAAAATTAACTATAAATAGTGCAAATGCTAGAATTCAAGGTGGAACATTTGTAGGAGATATTTATGTAAATGTACCAAACTTCGCGTTAGTAGATGCTAATGTTGTTGGAAATATACATTTTAAAAATCAAAAAGCTCTAGATACATTCACAACTACAAACTCTATAGTTAGAGGAAAATTATTATCTGACGTAGATGCTGTAGCAACTGCTTCATTAGTAAGAACTGAGTCTGCTTTACAAAGTGCAATAGGAAGTAATGGAAATTGGATTGCTGGTATATTAAATGATGTAACAGCTAAAAAAGACCTTGTTATAGAAGGTGAAAAGAAGAAAAATGCAACTGATGCTGCACCTGGACGTAAATTAGCTCTTTATTCACAAATAACATTACCTGATGGTTCAAAGCTGGTAACTTATAACTTTAAATTAACAGCTCCATCATTATCTGTAAAGGCTACTAATACTAATTTAACAAATGGTACATTCAAAGGTGACATATATGTTACAGCTGCAGGATTCAAATTAACAGGCACTAAAGTTGAAGGAAATATATACTTCGCTACAGAAGAACTTAAAAATGGATTTAACCTAGGAACTGGTACTGTAACAGGAACTATAGGAGTAAAAACTAAATAATTAAGTTTTTAAACACTACATATGGCTACATATGTAGTGTTTTTTCTTATATACAAATCTATATATTTGATAAATATAAGTAAGTTTGATAATATATAATGTGTATATATAATATGGAGGTAAGATTATGGGCATGATTCATAAATTTTCAATGAACGGATATAACATAGTAATAGACGTAAACGGTGGAGCTGTACATGTAGTAGATGATGTTGCTTATGACATACTTAATTACTATAAGGAAAAACCATTAGATGAAATCGTAGATATACTTAAATCAAAACATAATGAAGAAAGAATAAATGAAGCATATATTGAGTTAAAGAATTTAGAAAATGATGAGTTATTATACTCTAAAGATGAATATATAAATCATCCTAGCTTTATAAATAGAAAACCTGTTGTTAAAGCTTTATGTTTACATATTGCACACGATTGTAATCTAAAATGTAATTATTGTTTTGCTGCTCAAGGAGATTTTGGTGGAGCAAAGGAACTTATGAGTTCAGAGGTTGGAAAGAAATCTATAGATTATCTAATAGAAAACTCAGGAAGTAGAAGAAATTTAGAAGTTGATTTCTTTGGTGGAGAACCACTTATGAACTGGGAAGTTGTTAAAGAATTAGTTGAGTATGGAAAAGAAATAGAAAAAGAATATAATAAAAATATAAGATTTACAATAACTACAAATGGTGTATTATTAGATGATGAAAAAATAAAATACATAAATGAAAATATGCATAACGTAGTACTGAGTCTAGATGGAAGAAAAGACGTTAACGATGGGATGAGACCTACTTTAAACGATAAGGGAAGCTACGATATAATAGTTCCTAAGTTTAAGAAGTTAGTAGACGAAAGACCAAAGGATAAGTACTATTATATAAGGGGAACTTTTACTAGACAAAATCTAGATTTCTCTAAAGATGTACTTCACTTTGCAGATTTAGGATTTGGACTAACATCTATTGAACCAGTAGTAGATAGTGAAAATAATCCATATGCATTAAGAGAAGAAGATTTACCAAAAATATTTGAAGAATATGAAAATTTAGCTGTTGAATATGCAAATAGACAATTAGGTGAAGATAAATTTAAATTCTTCCACTTTATGATAGATTTAAATCAAGGACCTTGTGTCATAAAAAGACTTTCAGGGTGTGGAGCAGGCTCAGAATATATGGCTATAACTCCAACTGGAGATGTTTACCCATGTCATCAGTTTGTAGGAAATGAAGATTTCAAACTTGGAAATATAATGGGAGAGTTAAATATACCAAAGGATTTACAAAATGAATTTAGAAATGCACATGTATATAACAAACCTGATTGTAAGGAATGTTGGGCTAAATTTTATTGTTCAGGAGGTTGCCACGCTAATGCATACAACTTCAATGACGATATACTAAAACCATATAAAGTTGGGTGCGAAATGCAAAGAAAGCGTACAGAATGCTCTCTTATGGTACAAGCAAAACTTATGACGGAAGGTGAATAATATGATAAAGGGGTACGAAGGAAAAAATCCAGATATACACGAAAGTTGTTTTGTAGCAGACAGTGCAGACATAATAGGGGACATTAAAATAGGTAATAATAGTAATATATGGTATAATGCTGTTTTAAGGGCAGACGGAAATCCTATAAATATAGGAGAAAATACAAATATACAAGATGGAACTATAGTACATATAAACAGATTTACTGGAACTACTATAGGAAATAATGTAACTATAGGGCATAACGCTATAATACATGCATGTACTATAGGAGATAATACTTTAATAGGTATGGGAGTAATAGTACTTGATGGAGCTCAAATAGGAGAGTTTACATTAATAGGAGCAGGCAGTTTAGTTCCTCCAGGCAAAATCATACCTTCAGGTGTATTAGCTATGGGAAGTCCTATTAAAGTAGTAAGAGAATTATCTGAAGAAGAAAAACAAGACCTAACAAAATCTGCAATAGATTATGTTGCATTTGCCGAAAATCATAAATAATATTTATTATAAAACAAGGGCAATATATTAATATTGTCCTTATTTTCGTAATAAGAAATTTATGATTTATATAAGAGGTGTAGCCGTGATTAGAATAAGTTATAAAAACTTAAAAAGATATAAAGAAATAGCTTATATATTTGTAAAATATGGATTTTCATATATAGTTGAAAAACTTAATATGGAAGGAATAGCTTACAAAATCCCTATAACTAATCCTCCGGAAGAAATAAAAAATATGTCTACTGGAGAAAGGATGAGAAAGGCATTTGAGGAATTAGGCCCTACATATGTGAAGTTAGGACAAGTACTTAGTACTAGAAGTGATTTATTAGATCAATCTATAATAGATGAATTAGCCAAACTTCAAGACGACGTACAGCCTTATGATACTGAAATTGCAAAAAAAATATTCAAAGAAGAAACTGGAATTGATATAAACGATGCATTTATAGAGTTTAACGACAAGCCTATAGGAGCGGCATCTATAGGGCAAGTATATGAAGCAAAATTAAAAAGTGGAGAGCCTGTTATAATAAAAATTCAAAGACCTAATATAGAATCTAAGGTCAAAGCTGATTTAGAAATTATGAGCAGTTTAGTACAATCTATAAATGATATTTATAAGGATTCAATATTTGAATTTGATAAATTTGTAGAGGAATTTGAAAATCAGCTTTTTAGAGAATTAGATTATAACTTTGAAGCTAGAAATGCAGAGAAGTTTAGAAATATATTCAAAGAAGATAAAACCGTACATATACCAAGGGTATTTATGGAGTATTCCACAAAGAGAATTTTGGTTTTAGAGCAAATAATAGGCTTAAAGGCAAACGATATAGACACAATGAAATCTATGAATTGGGATATGAAAAATATATCAGACATAGGTGTTAAATCATTTCTTAAACAAGTATTTGAACATGGATTTTTTCACGCAGATCCTCATCCAGGAAATATATTTGTTGTAAGCAATAATTGTATTGCTTATATAGACTTTGGAATGGTAGGGATAATAGACAATACAACACTTACTTTGTTAAATGATATGTTTATAGCAAGTGTAAACAAAAACATAGATAGAATTATATACATTTTAATGGAATTAGATTCTATAACTGAAGATACTCATATACCTACATTAAGACATGAGTTATCTTATCTTATACATTATTATTATGATATTTCAATTGAAAAGGTAAGTTTATCTAACCTATTTAATGAAATATTTAGATTTGCAAGAAACAATAAATTAAGCCTACCTTCTCAATTTGTAATGTTGGGAAGAGCTATAATGACACTAGAAGGTACAGGAAGACTGATAAATCCCCAATTTTCCATAGGGAGTGTAGGTCAAGATTTTGCAAAAGAATATTATTTAAATAAGTTCAAGCCTAAAAATATACTATTAAATTCAAAAAACTATTTAGATGAAATTATAAGTGATATAAGAACTTTGCCAAAACAACTTAGAACGATACTTAGAAGTGTGGAAAAAAATGAATTAAAAATTGGAATAGATGAAGTAAGATTTTCTACACTTGAAAACAATTTGACTTCTATGGCAAACAAACTATCTGTAAGTGTTGTTTTAGCAGCTTTAATAGTTGGTTCTTCTCTTATAATATCTTCAGTAAATGTACAAAACAACAGATTGATACAAATGTTGGCAGGAACAGGATTTTTTATATCGTTTATGATGGGTTTATATTTGGTAATATCGATAATACGTTCTCAATATAAACAAAAATAAATATAAAGGGTGGAGAATTTATGTTTTACGACAAAAAATGGACTTTAAAACATAAAGGTAATGTTAAAAAAGATGTACTTTGTGATAAATTAGATATTTCCCCGGAAATAAGTCAAATTTTGAAAAATAGAGGAATAAATGATGAAAAAGATGCAGATATATTTATGAATCCTTCTTTAGAACATCTTAACGATCCATTTTTAATGAAGGACATGAAAAAGTCTGTAGATAGAATAAAGAAAGCTATTGAAAATAATGAAAGAATATGGATATATGGAGATTACGACGTAGATGGCGTTTCATCTACTTCAATACTATACATTTACTTTAAATCTATAAATTACAATGTAAACTACTATATACCAAATAGATTAGAAGAAGGTTATGGACTAAACAAAGAAGCACTAGAGAAAATAATAGAATCTGGATGTGACCTAATAATAACAGTAGATTGTGGTATAACATCAGTAGAAGAAGTGGAATTTGCTAAAAATTCTGGGATCGATGTTATAGTTACTGACCATCATGAATGTCAAGAAAATATTCCAGATGCTTATGCAATTATAAATCCAAAGCAAGAAGAATGTAATTATCCATTTGAACCACTTTGCGGATGTGGGGTAGCTTTTAAACTTATTCAAGCCCTTACTCCAAAAGATGAATTTGAAATATCTATGTACAATTATTTAGAAATAGTAACATTTGCTACAATATGTGATATAGTCCCACTAGTTGGAGAAAATAGAATAATAGTCAAAAATGGCTTAAATTTAATGAAAAATGGAAATAATCTTGGTATAAAGTCTTTAATTAAAATATGCGGAATAGACACTAATAAAATAAGTTCATCTCATATAGGATTTTCTCTTGGACCTAGAATAAATGCCTCAGGAAGGTTGGGATTCTCTTATTTAGGAGTTCAATTATTTACATCTCAAAATGAAGAAGAAGCTATGGAATTAGCTATGTTACTTGAAGAAAAAAACAATGCACGCCAAATGATAGAGTCAAAGATGTACAAAGAAGCTGAAGAAATAATAGCTAATGATCCTAGGTATATAGATGAAAAGGTACTAGTTGTGGCAAAGGAAAATTGGCAACATGGAGTAATAGGTATAGTGGCATCCAAACTCACAGAAAAATATTATAAACCTACTATATTATTAACTATAGAAGAAGGTGAAGGAAGGGGTTCCGCTAGATCTATAAAAGGATTTAGTATATTTGAAGCTTTAGTAGATTGTTCAGATTTATTAAATAGATTTGGTGGACATGAACAAGCTGCAGGACTTTCACTTGATGAAGAAAAAATAGAAATCCTACGACATAAAATAAATGAAAAAGCAGAGTATAAGTTAAACGATGAAGATATGGTAGAAAATATAAATATTGAGTTGGAGTTAAATGAAGATGTAGTAAGCTTTGAGTTAATAGATGAACTACATAAGCTAGAACCCTTTGGTATGAATAATCCATCTCCAAGATTTATAATGAGAGATTTAGAAATGATAGATATAAGGTGTATAGGAAAGGAAAAACAACACCTTAAATTTACAGTAAAGAAAAAATACGAGTATGACTGTATTGGTTTTAATATGGCTTACGTAGCTTCAAAGTTTAGATCTGGAGATAAAGTCGACCTATTGTTCCAAGTAGATGAAAATAATTATATGGGAAATAAAAAAATACAATTTTTATTAAAAGATGTGAGAATGTCTTATCCTAAATATATAAACAAAAATGAGGAACTATCCAAGTTAATAGAATACATAAGACCTAAAGAATTTAATTATAATGTATATAACGATATTAATATAAATGGAGATGAAGATATAAATATTTTTAATCATATAAATGAAAATACTCTTATACTATGTAATTCAATAAAAGGACTATGTAGATCATTATCAGATATTTCACTTACGGGATATGATTATAGTTTGAATTTTAATATTATAGATGAATATAAAAATAATGTAGACGTTATCTTTTTTCCTTATATTGATAAAATAGACATAAAAAGATATAATAATATTATTCTGTATGATTACTTATATTCTTTAGAGGAATATTCGTATATATATGATGAGATAAAAGACAAAAATAACATAATAAAATATTACAAAAAATCTGATATAGCGTATACTGACAATATAGTACATAATATAATTCCAGATAGAAATGATTTTGTAATTATTTATAAAAGTTTGATGGGCCAAAAGTATATAGATATAGAATATGTAAATATAAGAGAAAAATTTAATATTGATAGTATAAAATTTTTAAATATTTTAAGAGTATTTAAAGATTTGAATTTAATTACTTATGAAAATAAAAATAATTTTATACATATAGAAGCTATGCCAAAGCCAAATTTAAAACTAGATTTAAATAGCAGCCAAAGCCTTCAAGTATTGAATAATTTTAAACAAAAATATGACATAATAAAAAAATAAGCTATTAGGAGGAGTAAGTGATGGATTTAAGAAATTCAATAAGAGAGATAGAGGATTTTCCAAAACCAGGAATAAATTTCAAAGACATAACTACATTATTACAAGATGGAGAAGCATTTAAATATGCAGTAGACCTTATAATATCAGATTTAAGAGATAAGAATGTAGATATTATAGTTGGACCTGAAGCTAGAGGCTTCTTAATGGGAACTCCAGTTGCTTACGGGTTAGAAGTAGGTTTTGTTCCAGTTAGAAAACCAGGCAAATTACCTGGGGAAACTGAAAGTTATGAGTATGGATTAGAATATGGAACTGATACTCTTGAAATACATAAGGGATCTATTAAGCCAGGGCAAAGAGTTGCCATAGTAGACGATTTATTAGCTACAGGTGGAACTATGGAGGCTGCTGCAAAGCTAATAGAAAAGCTAGGTGGAGAAGTGGTTTCTATGCAGTTCTTAATAGAGTTAGATTTCTTAAATGGTAGAGATAAGTTAGGTAACTATCATATAAACTCTTTAATAAAATATTAATTTTATATATGAAAATAGTTGGTTATGCTGCCAACTATTTTCGCATATTTAAATATAAATTTAAGTGTAACAAATTTTGAGCAACAGACCATTTTCTCAAGGTTGTTGGCGATATGAACGTAGTGAATCTTATATTTTGAATAGATAGGTGGTAGTATGCAGGATAAAAATCTAAAATATTTATTAGAAAAAATAAAAAAATATGCTCCTAATAGCGATTTAGAAATAGTAGAAAATGCTTATAATTTTGCAAAAGAATCACATGAAGGCCAATATAGAAAATCAGGAGAGCCTTATTTCATCCACCCAGTTGCTGTTTCAAATATATTAGCAGATATGGAATTAGATATTCAAACTATAATTGCAGGCTTGCTACATGATGTAGTTGAAGACACTGATTATACATATGAAGACATAGTAAAAAGATTTGGAAAAGAAGTAGCAGATTTAGTAGACGGGGTAACAAAGTTAGGACAAATAAAATACCAATCAAAGGAAGAAACTCAAGCAGAAAACCTAAGAAAAATGTTTTTGGCAATGGCAAAAGACATAAGAGTAGTACTTATAAAACTAGCTGATAGACTTCATAATATGAGAACTCTAAAGTTTATGTCTCCTGAAAAAGCAAAAGAAAAGGCAAAGGAAACTTTAGAAATATACGGCGGCATAGCTCACAGATTAGGTATATACAAAATAAAGTGGGAATTAGAAGATTTAGCACTTAGATATATAGACCCTGAAGGTTACTATGAATTAGTAGATAAAATAGCAAAAAAACGAAGCCACAGAGAAGCGTATATAACAAAAGTAGTAGATATATTGACTAAAAAATTTGATGAAGTGAGTATAGATTGCGAAGTTTCAGGTAGGCCTAAACACTTTTATAGTATATATAACAAAATGCACACAAAATACAAAAGTTTTGAAGAAATATATGATTTAATGGCAGTTAGAGTTTTAGTGGATTCTGTAAAAGACTGTTATGCTGTACTTGGAATGGTACATACACTATGGAAGCCCATACCTGGAAGATTTAAAGACTATATAGCTATGCCTAAACCAAATATGTATCAATCTCTACATACAACTGTTATAGGCCCAGATGGAGAACCTGTGGAAATACAAATAAGAACAGTGGATATGCATAAAATCGCAGAATATGGTATAGCAGCCCATTGGAAGTATAAAGAAGAAAAAGCTCCTAAAAAGCAAGCTACCCTTGATGAAAAACTATACTGGCTAAGACAAATGATGGAGTGGGAAAAAGATTTAAAAGATCCACATGAATTTATGGATGCTTTAAAAGAAGACGTATTTAATAGTCAAGTTTATGTATTTACTCCAAAGGGAGATGTAATAGAACTTCCTGCTGGATCTGGTCCTATAGATTTTGCATATAGAGTTCATACAAATGTAGGTAATAATTGTGTAGGAGCAAAGGTAGATGGCAGAATAGTTCCCCTAGATTATACACTCCAAAATGGAAATATAATAGAAATATTGACTTCATCGAATTCAAATGGACCAAGTAGGGACTGGCTAAATGTTGCCAAAACCCCAAATGCAAAAAGTAAAATAAGACAATGGTTTAAAAAAGAAAGAAGAGAAGACAATATAGAACGTGGAAAAGGTACGCTTGAAAGAGAGTTAAAAAGACAAGGATATAATCCAAACGAAGTATTAAATGAAAAATATCTTTCTGTTGTAACTAAAAAATTTAATCAACCTACAACAGATGATTTATATGCAACAATAGGATATGGCGGAATTATAGCATCACAAGTTTTAGGAAAATTAAAAGAGTTATATGAAAAAGATAATGCAAAAAAATTACCAGAACAACCCACAGTAAAAAGTTTAACTGAACAAGAGTATAAGAAAAAGAGAAAAATAAATTCTCAAGGAGTAGTTGTAAAAGGTGTAGATAATATATTAGTTAGATTTGCAAAATGCTGTAATCCACTTCCAGGAGATAAAATTGTGGGATATATAACTAAAGGAAGAGGCGTTGCTGTACACCGTTTAGATTGCCCTAATACAATGATTGAAAATACAGATTTCAAAGATAGAATAATAGAAGTTCAGTGGAATATAGCCAAGCCTGTAAAATTTGAAGCTGAGATACAAATAAGAGCAATAGACAAAAAAGGTATTATAAGCGAAATAACTCATTTAATAGCTAATGACAAAATGGGATTAAGTGGAATAAATGCTAGGACAAGTAAAGACAGGATAGTAAGTATAAATTTACTACTTGAAGTTGATGATATAAACGAATTAAACAATCTTATGAAGAGATTAAAAAATATGCAAGGAATAGAAGATGTCTATAGGGTTATAAACTAAAGAGGAGGGTTCTTATGAGAGCAGTTGTTCAAAGAGTTGTATCTTCAAAGGTTTCAGTAGGGGATGAGACAGTAGGAAATATAAATAGAGGGCTTTTAGTATTATTAGGAGTAACACATGACGATACATCAAAAGATGTAGATTATATGGTTGATAAAATAGTAAACTTAAGAATATTTGAAGATGAAAATGATAAGATGAACTTATCTGTAAGAGATATAGAAGGAGATTTAATGGTAGTTTCTCAATTTACACTGTATGGAGATTGTAGAAAGGGAAAAAGACCTAGCTTTACAGATGCAGCTAAACCAGACTTAGCTAATAAACTATATGAAGAGTTTGTAGAAATTGCCAAACAACATGAACTAAGAGTTAACACTGGAAGATTTCAAGCTCACATGCTAGTTGAAATAGCCAATGATGGACCAGTTACAATGTTAATAGATTCTAGGAAAGAGTTTTAGGGGGAAGTATTATGATATTAGAAAGAAGAAATGTAGGAATATATGGAGTTAACTGCTATATACTTGGAGATGAGGATACAAACAAGGGGGCTGTTATAGACCCTGGCGGAAGCGTAGAAGAGATACTTAAAACAATAAGAGAACATGAATTGAATATAGAATATATAATATTAACTCATGCACATGGTGACCATATAGGTGGAGTACCTCAATTAAAGAATTTAACAAATGCTAAGGTTATTGCACATAAAGATGAAAAAGAATTGTTAAATGATAAAGAAAAAAACTTAACATCTACAATGAGCTGTGGAGTAGTAGAAATAGATGCCGATGAGTATGTAAAAGACGGTGAAATTCTAAAGTTGGGAAATTTAGATCTAAAAATAATCCATACACCAGGACATACTCCAGGAGGTATGTGTATATTAGTAGATAATATTATGTTCTCAGGAGATACTTTATTTGCAGGAAGTATGGGAAGATGTGATTTGTTTGGCGGAAATTATGATGAAATGCAAAAATCACTTAAAAAACTTTCAAAATTAGATGATGAGATAACTGTATTTTCAGGACATGGACCTGCTACAAGACTTGGCGTAGAAAAAGTTACTAATCCTTATATGGTATAAAATACAAAGGAGTAGTTTAAATGATAAATGTATTACTAAGAAATCACGATTATAAATACGAAATTGGTGAATTAATAAAGTTATTTACAAGTGAATTCAAATTTATAGAAGATGAATATGACAAAAATAACTTAATAATAAATACTTTAAACTTAGATAATGAAATTATAAAGTCAAATACTTATTATTATGAAAATGGAATACTCACGCTATCCCATGAAGAAGAATGTAATTTATATAATCAAAATGACTTTGAAATAAAAAAACAAGTAAAAAGTGTTATAAAAAGAAGTATATTTAGTGTTTTAGATAAAATATATAAATCTTATGTTCCTTGGGGTATTTTGACTGGCATAAGACCAGTTAAAATACTTCATAACCTTATTGATGAAAACAAAAGTGATGATGTAATAAGAGATATATTAAAAAATAAATATTTTATAAAAGATGAAAAAATAGATTTATCTCTAGATATAGCTAAACGTGAGAGAAAATTCATATATCCAGTAGATCAAAATAAGATATCCTTATATGTAAGTATACCATTTTGTCCAACTAGATGCGTATACTGTTCATTTCCATCAAATTCACTTAAACAATATGGTCATTTAAAAAGAGAATATGTAAATGCTTTAAAAAAGGAAATAGTAGGATTATCACAAATAGTTAAAGATACAAATAAAGAAATAGAAACACTATATATAGGAGGAGGAACTCCTACAACATTAGATGAGATAGAAATGGATATGCTGATTTCATCTTTATATGAAAACTTTGATTTAAGTAATATTAAGGAATTCACAGTGGAAGCAGGAAGACCTGATACAATAACAAAATCTAAGTTAGAGGTTTTAAAAAACCATGGAGTTAGTAGAATAAGTATAAATCCTCAAACTATGAATGACGATACATTAGTTAAAATAGGAAGAGACCACAAAGTAGCTGATATAATATCTAAATTTTATGAAGCAAGAAGCTTAGGCTTTGACAATATAAATATGGATATAATATTAGGCCTTATAGATGAAGATATAAATATGGTGCAAAATACTCTAGAACAAATAAAAAAACTAAGTCCAGAGAATTTAACAGTACATACAATGGCTATAAAAAGAGCATCTAATTTAAAAGAAAATCTAGATAAGTATGAACTAACTAGATATGAAGAAATGATAAAAATGATAGATTTATCAATGGAATATTCTAATAGTATGAATCTCAATCCATATTATATGTACCGTCAAAAACATATGTTAGGTAATCTTGAAAATATAGGATATGCTAAGGACGGATACGAATGTATATATAATATGCAAATAATGGAAGAAAAGCAAAGTAATTATGCTCTAGGTGCAGGTTCTATATCTAAATTTGTGTATTTAGATGAAGATAGAATAGAACGAGTAGACAACGTAAAAAACGTAGAGCAATATATATCTAGAGTAGATGAAATGGTAGAAAGAAAAAAGAAGGAGGTTTTTAAAAATGTTGACTAAAGCTCCAAGAGGAACTAAAGATATTAATCCGTCTGAATCTTATAAATGGAACTACGTTGAGACTACATATAGAAAAGTATGTAGTTTATTTGGATATGAAGAAATAAGAACTCCTATATTTGAACATACAGAATTATTTCAAAGGGGTGTAGGAGAAACAACTGATATAGTACAAAAGGAAATGTATTCTTTTCAAGACAAGGGCGGAAGAGAAGTAACATTAAAGCCAGAAGGAACAGCACCTGTAGTTAGATCTTTTATAGAAAACAAAATGTATGCAGATACACAACCTACAAAACTATTTTATATAACACCTTGTTTTAGATATGAAAGACCACAAGCAGGTAGACTTAGACAATTCCACCAGTTTGGTGTAGAAGCCTTTGGAAGTGACTTACCGTCTATAGATGCTGAGGTTATGGCATTAGCAGTTACATTTTTAAATAAGGTTGGACTTAAGGATCTAGAGCTTAGGATAAACTCAGTAGGATGTCCAACTTGTAGAAAAGAATATAATGAAAAATTAAATGAATACTTATCATCTAAAATAGATGTTTTATGTGATACATGTAAAGAAAGATCTGTAAAAAATCCTATGAGAGTAATAGATTGTAAAAATGAAACTTGTCAATCTAACCTTACTGACATACCACTTATGATAGATAATATATGTCCTGATTGTAGTGACCATTTTGGAAATGTAAAAGAATATCTAAGTGCAATGGATATAAATTTCATAGTAGATCCTAAAATAGTTAGAGGTCTTGATTACTATACAAAAACTGCATTTGAAATAATATCTGAAGATATAGGTGCACAAAGTACAGTTTGTGGTGGTGGAAGATACGACGGACTAGTTGAGCAATTAGGTGGACCAAAGATAAGTGGTATAGGTTTTGGTATGGGTATAGAAAGGCTATTATTAACTTTAGAAAACAACAATATAGAGATAAAAAATCCTAATTCTATGGATATATTTATAGTTACTATAGGAGACAAAGCTAAAAATGAAAGCTTTAAGATATTAAAAGATTTAAGAAACAGCGATATATCAGCAGACAAAGACCACTTAGACAGAAGTGTAAAGGCTCAATTTAAGTATTCAGATAAAATAAATGCAAAATACACTATAGTTATAGGTGATGATGAGTTAGACAAAGATATGGTATCTCTTAAAAATATGTCTACATCAGAACAAAACACTATAAAACTAAGTGAAATAGTAAAAGAACTAAAAAATAGATTGTAATATTTGGAGGGAGTAACTTGGAAAATTTAAATGGACTAAAAAGAACCCATTACTGTGGGGACTTAAGAGAAAGTAATATAGATGAAGAAGTTGTACTTATGGGATGGGTACAAAAGAAAAGAAATTTAGGTGGATTAGTATTTGCTGATTTAAGAGATAAAAGCGGAATATGCCAAATAGTATTTGATACTGAAGTTAGTCAAGAAGCTTTTGAAAAAGCAGAAAAATTAGGATCTGAATATGTTATAGCTATAAAAGGTAGTGTTAAAGAAAGAGAATCAAAAAACCCTAATTTACCTACAGGAAATATAGAAATATTTGCCTCAGAACTTAGATTATTAAATAAATCTGAAACACCACCTATATACATAAAAGATGATGATGATGTATCAGAAAACTTAAGACTTAAATATAGATACTTAGATTTAAGAAAGCCATCAATGCAAAAAAATCTTATATTAAGACATAAGGTTTCTAATATAGTTAGAAATTATTTATCTGACAATGGATTTTTAGAAATAGAAACTCCATTTTTAACAAAGCCAACTCCAGAAGGAGCAAGAGATTATTTGGTTCCAAGTAGAGTTAATGAGGGTAAGTTCTATGCATTACCTCAATCACCTCAAATATTCAAGCAGTTATTAATGGTTTCTGGTATGGACAGATATTTCCAAATAGTTAAATGTTTTAGAGATGAAGATTTAAGAGCTGATAGACAACCGGAGTTTACACAAATAGACTGTGAAATGTCTTTCGTTGAAATAGACGATATAATAGATATAATGGAAAAAATGCTACAAGTTATATTCAAGGAAACGTTAAATGTAAATATAGAATTACCTCTTCCTAGAATGCCATACAATGAAGCTATGGATAGATTTGGATCAGATAAGCCAGATATAAGATTTGGATATGAAATCAAAAATGTATCAGATATAGTGTCAAACTCTGACTTTAAGGTATTTAAAGATACAGTATTAAATGGTGGAAGTGTAAGAGGTATAAATATAAATAAAGGTGCTGAAAGCTTTACAAGAAAGCAAATATCAGCATTAGAAGAATATGTTAAAACTTATGGAGCAAAAGGTCTTGCATGGATGAAGTTAGGTGAAAATGAAGTAACGTCACCAATAGCAAAATTCTTTAGTGAAGAAAAATTAAATGAAATAATAAAAGCTATGGATGGAGAACCTGGAGATTTACTTTTATTTGTAGCAGATAAAGAAAATGTTGTACTTGATTCACTTGGACATTTAAGACAAGAAGTTGCGAAAAGACTTAATATACTAAACAAAGAGGAGTACAAGTTATTATGGGTAACTGAATTCCCATTATTTGAACGTGATGAAGAAGAAAATAGATATGTTGCTAAACACCATCCATTTACATCACCTATGGATGAAGATTTAGATAAATTAGATAATGAAGATAAAGATTCATTAAGAGCAAAGGCTTACGATATAGTTCTAAATGGATTTGAAATAGGCGGAGGAAGTATAAGAATATACAATTCTGATATTCAAGAAAAAATGTTTAAAGCATTAGGATTTAGCCAAGAAGAAGCATATGAAAAATTTGGATTCTTATTAGATGCATTTAAATATGGAACTCCTCCACATGGTGGTATAGCATTTGGTTTAGATAGACTTGTAATGTTACTTGCTGGAGAAGAAAACATAAGACAAGTAATAGCATTCCCAAAAACTCAAAACGCATCGGACCCAATGACTAATGCACCAAGTTTTGCAGAAGACAAGCAATTAAAAGAACTTAATATAAAAGTTGATATGCCAACTGAATAATAAAATTCGCTACGCTCATTTCGCCAACGACCTTGAAAATGTGGTCCGTTGCTCAAATTTAGTAGTAGGAAGTTGAGGTTGTAATTATTTACAGCCTCTTTTTTTGATTACAAATTACTATAAATAATGTATAATTATAATATGATATCATTTTAGGGGGAACATATGGATAAAAAATCATTTAATGAAATTGGATTGTTTACAGTGGTATTTGGGGTATTATATTTAATAGGTAAATTTATACTTCCAGATTTATTCAATGTACCTATGTATAATGTAATGGTATTATATATACTAGGAATATTAAATATTATAGCGAGATATGTATTAGTAAACTTAGTTGCTAAATATAACATACAACAAAGAAATGCTATGCTTATAAGAAACCTAACACTATTATTTTCATTATTGATATATTATGTATTAACATAATTAAAGAGGTGAATAAATGAAACAGTTATCGGATGAAAGTAAAAAAAGTAAAGAATCTATAACTAAAAGATTAAATAGAATAGAAGGACAAGTAAAAGGAATACAAAAAATGGTGGAAGAAGATAGATATTGTGTAGATGTTTTGGTTCAAATAGCAGCAATAAGATCAGCAATAGACAAAGTTGGTTCTATAATACTAGAAAACCATGTAAGAGGATGTGTGGCTAATAGTATAAAAGATAATAAAGAACAAACAGAAGTAATGGTAGATGAACTTATGGACACAATACTTAAATTCATGAAATAGGAGGACTATTATGAGAAATACAGGGATTATAGTAGAAACGCTAGATCATAATATAGCTAAACTACGAATGAAGCAACATTCGGCTTGTGCAGAATGTGGTAAATGTCACACAGAAAGTGAAAGTAAAGATCTTATAGTAGAAGTAGACAACAGTGTAGGCGCTAAACTAGGGGATTTTGTAGAAGTAGACTTAGAAGCTGCAAATGTGTTACAAGCTGCAGCTATAGCGTATCTAATTCCACTAGTATCTCTTTTAGTAGGAGTCATTGCTAGTTATCAAGTATTAAGCATGATAGGATATAATGGGTCTATGGAAATAGCAAGTGCAGTAGTAGGTTTTATTACTATGTCAATATCTTATATAATTATAAAAACTAATGATAGTAAGTTTAAGCAAAGTAAAAAGTACATGCCAATTGTAACTGATATAGTACAAAGCAATGGCATACCTTTAAATATATAGTAAAAAAGTTGCTAATTATTAGCAACTTTTTTTGCTTTTATTGATTTAAAAGATTTGGCTATTGAAGAAACTAGTATAAGAGCTAGTGATATAGCTCCTGCTACTAATGCAGTTGTAATTCCAGTTGATATTGCAAGATCATAATTTTCTTGTATAAAATATGCCATTGTGTTGTACATACCAAGTCCTGGAACTAAAGGAATTATTCCTGGTATAACAAATACTATAACTGGTTTTTTATCTATTCTTGCAAATACTTCTCCTAGTATTGCAACTATACAAGAAGCTATAAAGTTAGCAAATATAGGACCATCGGTTAATGTATTTATATAAATATAAATAGTCCATCCAATGGCTCCTGTTATACCTGTATAATGTATAGACTTTTTAGGTACATTAAAAAATAATGAAAAACCTATAGTAGCCATAAAAGAATATAAAAAATGTAAATATAAAGGAATATCTTTCATTATACTACCCCTCCTAGCTTAACCCATAATTGAAGAACTGCACCAACACCAGTTGCTATAGATACAGATATTACTGCAGCTTCAAATGCCCTTGTAACTCCAGATATTAACTCTCCAGATATTAAATCTCTTACGCTTTTAGTCAAAGAAACACCAGGAAGAAGAGGCATTATTGAACCTACTATAACCATATTAGGTTCATTTATAATATTTATATCGGTAAACATAATAGCACAAGATGCAATAAAACAAGATGCTGCTAATGTGGCAAGAAATGGTACTTCACTTACGCGAGATATTCTTTCATAAAATATTAGTGCCAACATAGATACTACAAAAGTAATAATAAAATCTATAAAATTTCCTCCTAATAAAAGTGCAAAAAAAGCACTACCAAGACCTGTGGAAGTTAGAGATATTTTTTTATTATTTATATATGATTTTTCTATACCTTTTAGTGTTTCTATCGATTCTAAAACATCCATATCTACATTAGATACAAAATCCCTTGAAAAACTATTTATTGCAGATATCCTATCTAAATTTATTCCACGAGTTCTAATGGTTTTCATAAATGTTATACCATCAAATCTCTCGTCTGATATTATTATAACTGTAGGAGATGCAAACACATTTACATGTTTAAAACCTCTAGAATTACATATTCTAAGTAATGTATCTTCGACCCTATAGGTTTCAGCCCCATTTTTAAGCATTAACTCACCTGTAAATAAAGCAAGTCTGAATATATTTTCTTTGTATGTTCTAATAGAATTATCGTCCTTCATAAAATCACCCCGCTTATTCAAATCTATAATATTATATCAAATATATTTCTTTAAATGTTCAAATATAAGTAAAAATAAAATTATTACAATTAAATTAACATAGGAAAAATTTAGTATGCATAATTATATTATGTGCGTATATTTAAAATTTAATTTATATAAAAATCAAAGGGGGTTTTAGGTATGTTTAAAAATCTAAAAAACAATGACCCAGAAGTTTATAATAGTATACAAAGAGAAATAGTGAGACAAAATAGAAATTTAGAATTAATAGCTTCTGAAAATATAGTTTCTATACCTGTTTTGGAAGCTATGGGAAGTCACTTAACTAACAAATACGCTGAAGGTTATCCTCACAAAAGATATTATGGAGGATGCGAACATATAGATGAAATAGAAAATTTGGCTATAGATAGAATAAAAAAAATATTTAATGCAGAACATGCAAATGTTCAACCTCATTCAGGGGCTAATGCAAATATAGGTGTATATTTTGCTGTACTTAAACCAGGAGATAAAGTAATGGGAATGAATTTATCTCAAGGTGGTCACTTAACACATGGATCACCAGCTAATATATCAGGTCAATATTTTGATTTTACTGAGTATGGTGTAACAAAAGAAGATGGATTAATAGATTATGATATGGTAAGAAAATTAGCTCATGAAGTTAAACCAAAATTAATAGTTGCAGGGGCTAGTGCATATCCAAGAGAAATAGACTTTAAAAAGTTTAGAAAAATAGCTGATGAAGTAGGGGCTATGCTAATGGTAGATATGGCTCATATAGCAGGTCTTGTAGCAGCGGGTCTTCATCAAAATCCATGTGATGTTGCAGATTTTGTAACTACTACAACTCATAAAACATTAAGAGGACCTCGTGGAGGATTAATATTATGCAAAGAGGAATATGCAAAGGCTATAGATAAAGCTATATTCCCTGGAATACAAGGAGGTCCACTAGAACATATAATAGCAGCAAAAGCTGTTTCATTTAAGGAAGCACTAAGTCCAGAGTTTAAAAAATACCAAAATCAAATAATAAAAAATGCTAAGGTACTAGCAAGTGAATTAATTAATAGAGGTTTTGACTTAGTAAGTGGTGGAACTGATAACCACCTAATGTTACTTGATTTAAGAAGTAAAAATATAACAGGAAAAGAAGCAGAAAAAAGACTTGATGAAGCATTTATGACAGTAAATAAAAATGCTATACCATTTGACCCAGAAAATCCATTTGTAACTAGTGGTGTAAGAATAGGTACTCCTGCAGTTACAACTAGAGGGATGAAAGAAGAAGATATGAAAATAATAGCTGAGGCAATAGATTTGGCCATTACTTATAACGATATATCAAAAGCCCAAAAATTAGTTGTAGATTTAACTGATAAATTCCCTTTATATGAAGAGTACGAAATGGTACACGTTGAATAATAGTATATGAATAGGTATAATAGAGTTGAAGGATTTCAACTCTATTTTTATATTAGAGGAAATTTTAATTTCCAACTTATAAATTTGAGCAACGGACCTGCTCTTCAAGGTCGTTGGCGATATGAGCAAAGCGAATTTTTTGGGGGTTATTTATGAATGGGAAAATATATATTAAATTAGTACAAACAGTATTACAACATTTAGAAGAAGGTATACATTTTATAGATAAAGATGGAAATACAATTATATATAATGAAGCTATGTCTATACTGGAAAAAATGAGTAGAAAAGAAGTTTTAAATAAATCATTTTTTGATGTATTTAAAGACTTAGATAATGAAAGTAGTACTCTTATTAAAGCTCTTCAAAGAGGAGAAATGACAAAAAATAATATACAGACCTACTTAAACAAACATGGTAGAGAAATAACCACTTTAAATACAACAATGCCTATAGTTATAGACAATGAACTAATTGGAGCTCTGGAAATATCAAAGGATATAACTAACATAAAGGAATTATCGGACAAAGTAGTTAAATTGCAAAGTAATATTCAAGATGTACAAAAGTTAGATGATAAAATTAAAAAATATACATTTGAAGATATAATAGGTGAAAGTGAAGAGTTCAAAAAAGCAATAGAGCTATCAAAAAAAGCATCTAAAACACCTGCAACTGTTCTTATATACGGAGAAACTGGAACAGGGAAAGAACTTATTAGTCAAGGAATACACAACTTAAGTAATAGGTCTCATATGCCTTTTATAGCTCAAAATTGTGCAGCTCTTCCAGAAACACTTCTTGAAGGTATATTATTTGGAACTACAAAAGGTGGATTTACAGGAGCTATAGATAGGCCAGGTTTATTTGAACAAGCAAATGGAGGAACATTGCTATTAGATGAAATAAACTCCATGCCAATACAATTACAAGCTAAACTTCTAAGAGTTCTTCAAGAAGGATATGTAAGGAGAGTTGGGGGCACAAAAGACATTCCTGTAGATGTTAGGATAATAACTACTACAAACGAAAGTCCAAAGAATATATTAAGTGAAGGTAAAATAAGAAAAGACCTATACTATAGACTAAATGTAATACTAATAGAAATACCACCACTTAGAAAAAGAGAAAAAGATATATTACTTTTAGCAAATAACTTTATAGATAAATATAATAAAAAATTAAATAAAAATATATATGGGTTTTCTGATAATGCAAAAAAAATTCTTATGAATCACAGTTGGAATGGAAATGTTAGAGAACTTGAAAATACTATATATTCTGCTATGAGTATGATAGATAAAGAAGAAATAATAGATAGTAATATGTTAAATATACACAATTCGTATGAAGAAAATAATAGTAATAATAAATTAAAAGAAAATAACAATATAGATCATATAGAAATTCAAGAAAAATGTTTTATAAATGAATTAGATATAAATGATAGGACCTTAGGAGAAGTAGTAGAGGAAATAGAAATAAAGCTCATAAAAAATGCATTAGAAACAGAACATTATAATGTAAGTAAAGCAGCTAAGAGATTAGGGATAAAAAGACAATCTCTTCAATATAAATTAAAAAAGTATAATTTAGAATAAAATCATATAAGAAGAGCAAAATATTTTGCTAAAGTGCCGAAAAATATGCACTTATGCAAAATATTTTGCTCTTTTTTCTTTATATTATTTATATTCTGAAAATATAGAATAATTAGAATGTGGTAATTTCAACGTTTATAAAAAATCAAAAAAGTTTGGCATAATAATTGCTAAATATAAAAGTGTGAAAATTAAAAATATACTTTAAAATATATGATTTGATGGAGGTACATAAAATGGAAAGAAATATAAGAGTAGGTATTTGGGGATTTGGAGCAATGGGAAGTGGAATGGCTCAAATGTTATTAAAGAAAAAGGGAATAGAAATAGTAGCAGTTTGTGATAGAAATACAGAAAGAATTGGAAAAAGTATGTACGATGTACTAGAAACTGAAAGAGGAGATAGACCAGAAGTTATAATAACTTCTAATCCAGAAGATGCTTTTGTTGAGAAAAGTGCAGATATAGCTTTATTAGCTACTGATTCTTTTACAAAAAATGCTTTTGATAAAATAAAGTTCATATTAGAAAAAAAGATAAATGTAATATCTACAGCTGAAGAAATGGCTTATCCTCAAGCACAACAACCAGAATTAGCAGAGCAATTAGACAAAATAGCTAAAGAAAATGGAGTATCAGTACTTGGAACAGGTATAAACCCAGGGTTTGTACTAGATTTATTAATATTAGCTTTAACAGGAACATGTGAAGAAGTTAATCATATAAAAGCTTCAAGAGTAAATGATTTATCTCCATTTGGCCATGCAGTTATGGAAGAGCAAGGTGTTGGAGTTACTAAAGAAGAATTCGAAAGAGGAGTTAAAGATGGTTCTATAGCAGGGCATGTTGGCTTCCCAGAATCAATAAGAATGATAACTGATGGTATTGGTTGGAACTTAGATAAAGTTGATCAAACTAGAGAACCAATAATGTCAACTGTTGATAGAAAGTCTAAATACGCTGATGTAGCAGCAGGTAATGTTGCTGGTTGTCGTCAATGTGGATATGCATATGTTGATGGAGAATTAAAAATAGAAATGGAACATCCACAACAAATACTACCTCATTTAGAAGGTCAAGGAACAGGAGATTATGTAACTATAAGTGGAACTCCAAATATAAACTTACAAATAACTCCTGAAATACCTGGAGGAGTAGGAACAATAGCTATGTGTGTTAACTCTATACCACACGTTATAAATGCTAGACCAGGTCTTAGAACAATGTTAGATATACCAGTTCCAAGAGCTATGATGGGCGATGTTAGAAAATTAATAGAAGTAGAATTAGAAGAATTAGCAAATGCTTAATATATCAAATGAATTAAAGGAAGTGAATATAATGAAAGCTAGCAAAGGAGATTGGGTCGTAGTACATAATATTGTACTTAATTCTATAGATAGAGCTCCACAAGTTCCAGAGGACACTAAAAATGTTCCTTTGGAAATGTGGGTTAAGGGATTTATACATAATGATGCTAACTTAGGTGATGAAGTTAGAGTTACTACTATAACAGGAAGAGAAGTAGATGGAAAACTAGTAGATATAAATCCTTATTACACACATGATTATGGAAAGTTTGTTCCAGAAATATTACAAATTGGCCTTCAGGTAAAAGAAGTATTATTTGGAGGTGACAGCAATGAGTAAAGATATGAGTTATGTAGGTGTTCTGTCTAGAAGAAATGAAATAATGAAAAATGCAATAGGAATAGATTATGAAACTTTTGAATCAGGTTCTATATCATTTGATTATGAAAGAATGATGAAGGAAACGGGATATACACTAGAGGAAATGCAAGAAATTCAAGGGAATTATGCTGTGGGTAATACTCCAGTAATAGAACTTAAAAACTTAACAGCCCTTGCAAGAAAAGTAGCTCCAAAAGGTAAGGGTGCAAGAATATTTGTAAAAGATGAGGCATCAAATGCTTCTGGAAGTTTTAAAGCAAGACGTGCAGCTAATGCTGTATACCATGCAAAAAAACTTGGATATAAAGGTGTTATAGCTGCTACTAGTGGAAATTACGGTGCTGCAGTTGCATCACAAGCCGCTATGCAAGGTCTTAAGTGTATAGTAGTTCAAGAATGTTACGATAGTAAAGGTGTAGGTCAACCTGAAATAATAGAAAAAGCTAGAAAGTGTGAAGCATATGGCGCTGAAGTTATTCAATTAACAGTTGGTCCAGAATTATTTTATACATTCTTAAAGTTATTAGAAGAAACTGGATACTTCAATGCATCACTTTACAGTCCATTTGGAATAGCTGGTGTCGAAACTCTAGGATATGAATTAGCTGTACAATTTAGAGAAAAATTAGGTAAAGATCCAGATGTAGTAGTTTGTACTAATGCAGGTGGAGGAAACTTAACTGGTACAGCAAGAGGACTTATAAAAGCAGGGGCAGTAGATACTCAAATAGTTGCAGCAAGTGTTAACTTAAGAGGACTTCATATGGCTTCTGATGAGCAATTTAATAAAAAATCATTTACAACAGGACACACTGGATTTGGTATGCCATTTACTACATGGCCAGATAGATCAGATGTTCCAAGATCTGCTGGAAGACCACTTAGATATATGGATAGATACGTTACTGTAACTCAAGGTGAAGTATTTTATATGACAGAGACATTAGCACAATTAGAAGGTATTGAAAGAGGTCCTGCTGGAAATACAGCACTAGCTGCTGCATTTGCAATTGCGCAAGAAATGAATGAAGATCAAATAATAGTAGTTCAAGAAACTGAATATACTGGAGCTGGTAAACATATACAGCCTCAACTTACATTTGCTAGAGAAAATGGAGTAGAAATAAAATTTGGAAATCCAGAAGATGAGATACCAGGTACTAATATAATATTACCTTCTCATCCAAGTTTAATAAAAGTTAAAGACTCAGATATGGATAAAATAAGAAAATCTTATATTAAAAACTGTATAGAAAATAACAAAGCTACAGATGTAAATGAAGAGGATATAGAATTCATGGTTAAAGATTCTAAGAGTTCTAGAGATTTTGTAATAAAAGTATTAAATGAATTAAATGTAAATTACGCAATTAATCAAAATGCATAAAATATGGGGGTGTTTTGTATGATAAAGAGAGCAGATGACTTTGAAATAAGAAGACAACATTTAGCTGATTTAAGTGAAGAAGAATTACATGAGAGATTTTGGAAACTTGCAGAACAAGCAGTGGAGCCATTATTAGATCTTGGAAAGAAAAATACATCTCCTTCTATAGAAAGATCAGTACTTTTAAGAATGGGATTCTCATCACTTGAAGCTGCACCTATAGTTGAAGGTGTTATAGATAGAGGGTTAATGGGTAAAGGCGCTGGACACGTAGTTTATAAGTTAGCAAAAGAAAAAAATATTTCAATAAGAGAAGCTGGAGTTGCATTAAGTGAAGGTAAGTACTGGGACGAAGTTGTTGAAATGTTCAAAGGAGGTGCTACAGCATGCTTATAAAAGAAAATGAAAAATTAAACATAGAAAGTTTACTTAAAGATTTAGATAAATATGAGCCAAAAAGAAGAGGTTGGACTTGGAGAAAAGCTGAAGAAGGATTAAAGATGGGACCTTTTGAATATACTAACTGTTCAACTCCACTTAAAAATAGTATAGGATTACCATCAGCTAAATACTTTGACAACATAGATCCACAACCACAACCTGTTATAACTACAGAAATAGCTTCTGGAAGATTTGAAGATGATATAAGAAGAATGAGAATGGCTGCATGGCACGGTGCTGACCATATAATGGTTATAAGAACTGCAGGACAATCTCACTTTGATGGTCTTATAGAAGGAACTCCTCAAGGTATAGGTGGTGTTCCTATAACAAGAAAGCAAGTTAGAGCTCAAAGAAAAGCATTAGACATAATAGAAGATGAAGTAGGAAGACCAATAAACTACCATTCTTATGTAAGTGGTGTTGCAGGTCCTGAAGTTGCTGTTATGTTCGCTGAGGAAGGTATAAATGGAGCGCATCAAGATCCACAATATAACGTATTATACAGAAACGTTAACATGATAAGATCTTTTGTTGATGCTTGCGAAGCTAAAAACATAATGGCATTTGTTGATATGGCCCAAATAGATGGAGCACATAATGCAAATGCTACTGCTAGAGAAGCGTGGAAGGTTATGCCAGAGTTAATGGTACAACATGCCCTAAACTCTATATTCTCAGTTAAAGTTGGAATGAAAAAAGAAAATATATGTTTATCAACAGTTCCACCAACAGCTCCACCAGCTCCATGCTTAAAATTAGATTTACCATATGCAGTAGCTTTAAGAGATGTATTTTCTGAGTACAAAATGAGAGCTCAAATGAATACTAAGTATATGGAATCATCAACTAGAGAAGCTACAGTTACTCATGCTCTTAACTTATTAACTTCAATGCTTACAAGAGCTGACATACAATCAACAATAACTCCTGATGAAGGAAGAAACGTTCCATGGCATATATACAACATGGAAGCTTGTGATACAGCTAAACAAGCTTTAGTTGGTATGGATGGATTAATGGATATGGTAGAACTTAAGCCATCGGGATATTTAAGAGATAAAGCAAGAGAAATAAAAGAAAGAGCAGTATTATACATGGAAGAAATACTAGAAGTTGGGGGATACTTCAACGCTGTAGAACAAGGATTCTTCGTTGACTCAGGATATTATCCAGAAAGAAATGGAGATGGTATAGCAAGAAAGATAGATGGTGGTGTAGGTGTAGGCACTGTTTATGAAAGAGATGAAGATTACTTTGCTCCAGTAACTGCTCTATACGGATACAATAATGTATCTCAATATAGTGAAAGTGATAGTCCATCTTCTTTAATAGGAGGATGTACATTTGAAGATAGAAGCAAAATAGTATATATAGATGAATTAGATCCACAAGATAATGTTAACGTTAGATTAGAAGAAAATAGAGAATACAGAGAATCTTCTAAAATAAAACCTGAAGTTGAATGGTCTGCTGATGGAACAGTACTTCTTACTATGTTCTTACCAACAGATAAAAGAACAGCAGAATTCGCATCTATTGAATTTGCTAAAAAGATGAATTTAGAAGATATAGAAGTTATACACAGAGAAATAATGCATCCAGTTGAAGGAACTAGAATAGAATTGAAAGGTAAGGTTCCTTTCTCAGTAGATTTAAATGATTTAGTAATACCTCCAGAACCAAAAATGTTAACTGATGAAGAAATAAGAGCTGATATTGAAGCAAATCCACTTAAAATAGTTGCTGGAACAGTTGGAGAAGATGAACACTCAGTTGGACTTAAAGAAATAATAGATATAAAACATGGTGGTATAGAAAAATACGGTATAGAGGCTCATTACTTAGGAACTTCTGTTCCAATAGAAAAACTAGTAGATGCTGCTATAGAATTAAATGCTGATGCTATACTTGCATCAACTATAATAAGTCATGATGATACACACTACAAAAATATGAGAAGAATACACGAATACTGTGTAGAAAAAGGAATAAGAGATAAAATAATGATAGCTTGTGGTGGTACTCAAGTAACTCCTGAAATAGCTGTTCAACAAGGTATTGACGCAGGTTTTGGTAGAGGAAGTAAGGGTGTTAACGTAGCTACATTCTTAGTAGAAAAAAGAAGAGAAATGAAAGCTTTAGCTCAAGGTTAAAAATAAATAAAGTACTAATTAAATATAAGGTGCCTTAGGGCACCTTTAAGTATAAATGCCTTAATTTATAGTATTAAGGAGGTAAATATGAAAATAGATGTTTTAGTTTCGGAAATAGGAAGTACCACAACTGTTGTAAATGCATTTTGCGATATACATACAGATAATCCTAAATTTATAGGCCAAGGTCAAGCTCCTACATCTGTAGTAGAAGGAGACGTAAGGATAGGTCTTCAAGGAGCTATAGACGATTTAGGCAAAAGATTGGGAGAAGAAAAAGTAGAATATAATGATATGCTAGCTACATCGAGTGCTGCAGGTGGGCTAAAAATGACAGTACATGGCCTTGTATACGATATGACAGCTAGAGCTGCTAAGGAAGCTGCATTAGGTGCAGGGGCTATAATACACAAAGTTACAGCAGGTAAATTAAGAAGAACTGATCTTAAAGAAATACAAAATATAAAACCAAATATAATACTTATAGCAGGTGGAGTAGATTATGGCGAAAGAGAAACATCAATTTACAACGCTGAACTTATAGCTAATCTAAATTTAGGTATACCGGTTATATATGCTGGAAATATTGAAAACCAAGAAGAAATAAAGCTAATATTTGAAGATACAAATTATAAATTATATATAGTAGATAATGTATATCCAAAGATAGATTTACTAAATGTAGAACCAACTAGATTTGTTATACAAGACGCATTTGAAGAACATATAACAAATGCACCAGGAATGGAGCATGTAAGAGATATAGTAAACGGGCCTATAATACCGACTCCGGGTTCTGTTATGGAATGTACCAAACTTTTATATGATCAAATAGGAGATTTAATAGTTTTAGATGTAGGTGGAGCTACAACAGACCTACATTCGGTAACAGAAGGTAGCGAGGCTATAAATAGGATATTAATAAGCCCAGAGCCTTTGGCGAAGAGAACTGTTGAAGGTGATTTAGGTGTATATGTAAATATGAAAAACGTTGTTGAGTTAATAGGTAAAGAAAATCTAGAAAAGGAACTTAACATGGATATAGATAATATTATGGAAAATCATGTACCTATACCTAAGACACATGATGAAATAAAATTTGTAGAAAGACTATCTAAAGAAGCTGTTATAAGAGCTACTATAAGACACGCAGGACAAATAAGAAATTTATATGGAACAGGTGGTAAAACAATAATAGCAGAAGGTAAGGATTTAACAGAAGTTAAGTATATAGTTGGAACAGGTGGAGCGCTTACTAGACTTCCAAATAGAATAAAAATAATGGAGTCTATAGCTAAACATAACATAACTAAAACATTACTTTTCCCAAGTGAGCAAGCAAACATATTAGTAGACAATGATTATATAATGGCATCTCTTGGGGTTTTATCTAAAAAATATCCAGAAGCTGCAATTAAATTGCTTTTTAAGAGCTTGGGAATAGGGGGAAACTAAATGTATCCAAGATTAGAGATAGATATAGATAAGTTAAAAAATAATGCAGAAGTAGTAGTAAAAAAATGCAAAGATAATAACGTGCAAGTTGCAATGGTAACTAAGGTATATTGTGCAATACCAGAAGTTGTAGAGGAACTTGTAAACACAGGAATAGATTATATAGCCGACTCTAGAGTTAAGAACTTAATAAAATTACAAAATATAAATTTACCAAAAATACTTCTTAGAATACCTATGATTAGTGAATTAGAAGATTTAGTTAAATATGCTGATATAAGTTTTAACTCTGAAATGGAAACTATATATAAAATAAATGAAGAAGCAGAGAAAATAAATAAAAAACATAAAGTAGTTTTAATGGTAGACCTAGGAGACCTAAGAGAAGGATATTTTGAGGAAAAAGATTTATTTGAAACTGTAAATAAAGTTTTAAAATTAGAAAATATAGAACTTGTAGGATTAGCAAGTAATTTAACTTGTTATGGAGCAGTTATACCAACAAATGAAAATTTAACTAGATTAGCAAAATTAGCAAGGGAAATAGAAGATAAGTTCAATATAAAATTACCTTTTGTTTCAGGTGGAAATTCTAGCTCATTGTACTTAATAGATAAAAAAGAGCTGCCAGAAGGAATAACAAATTTAAGACCAGGTGAAGCTATAGTACTTGGTAAGGAAACTGCCTATGGAGATACAATAGAAGGAACATACCAAGATGTATTTAAACTTGTATGTGAAATAATAGAGATAAAAAATAAACCATCACTTCCAATAGGAGAAATAGGAGTAGACGCCTTTGGAAATAAACCTGAATATGAAGATCGAGGTATTAGAAAAAGGGCTATAATAGGTATTGGAAGACAAGATATAAACATATCATCTATAAGTCCATTGGATACAAAAATAGATATATTAGGAGCAAGTTCAGATCATTTAATAATGGATATTACAGATAGTGAAAATAATTATGAAATAGGAGATAAAATAGAATTCTCATTAGAATATGGAGCGCTTATGGCTGCAGCTACTAGTGAATACGTTTACAAAGAACTTATAAATGAAAGAGTATTAGCTAAAAATATGTAAATAATAAAGTCCTATAGGAAGCCTATAGGACTTTTGTAATTTAATGTAAAAACAGAATAATATTTCTGTGTTTTTATGTAGAAATATCATATTTCCTGGGAAATAACATTGAAATATATGATAAAATTGTATATTGATTAAAAAGAAAGTAGGTGAATAAATGAGTTTACTTATAACTTTGGTAGATAGATTTGCTTTATTAATGTTGTTTTTATTTTTAAGTACAAAAATGAGTATATTTAAAAATATATTTCAAAGGGAAAACTACAAACTAAAAGATTTACTAGTTATTTCGGCTATATTTAGCATTTTGGCTATAATTGGAACATATAGTGGTGTAAATGTAGAAGGGGCAATAGCAAATACTAGAACTGTAGCTATAATGTCTGGAGGAATATTATTTGGACCAGTTGTAGGGATAATATCTGGATTTATAGCTGGACTTCATAGATATTTTATAGATATAAATGGAGTAACTTCCTTACCTTGCCTTATATCTAGTATAGTTGCTGGTATAGTTTCAGGTGTAGTATATAAAAAATCTCCTAAAGAACATAAATGGGTACATGGAATATTATCTGGTATAATATGTGAGAACCTTACAATGATATTAATATTAACTATATCAAAACCATTTGAATTATCATTAAGTATAGTAAAACAAATATATTTTCCAATGATGATAGGACAAATAGGAGTTGGAGTTATAATACTACTAATGCATAGTATCCAAAATGAAAAGGAAGAAATAGCTGCGAAACAAGCTAAATTATCATTGGACATAGCAAATAAAACACTTCCATACTTTAGAAATATAAATGAAGATTCACTAAGAAAAATATGTGAAATAATAAAAGATGAAATAAATGCAGACGCAGTTTCTATAACAGATAAAACCTATGTGCTAGCATACGTAGGAATTGGAGAAAAATATTATAGTAAAGAAAAAGATATAGTAACAGATAGCACGAAAAAGGCTATAAAAACTGGGGAAATAATAAACATACAAACTAAAAATGAAGAATATTTTCATGACAAAAAAATACCTCTAAAATCGGCAATGATAATACCTCTTAAAGAAAAAAATGAAATAACTGGAACACTAAAGATTTATTATACAAGCCGTAATCAAATGACATACTCACAACAAAACTTAGCTATAGGATTATCTCAAATGATATCTACATTAATGGAAATAGCAAAAATAGAACAAATAAAAGAAATGGCAAATAAAGCTGAAATGAAGGCTCTACAGGCTCAAATAAATCCTCATTTTTTATTTAATGCTTTAAATACTATAACGTCATTTATAAGAATAGACCCAGAGAATGCTCGGGAGCTTATAATAGATTTATCGACTTATTTAAGATACAATTTAGAATCCAATGAAAATTTAATAGATATAAGTAAAGAGTTAGAACAAGTTAAAGCATATGTAGCAATAGAAAAAGCTAGATTTAATGACAAGTTAAATATTATTTACGATATAGAAGAAAATATAAATGTGAAAATACCAAGTCTTATAATACAACCATTAGTTGAAAATGCAATTATACATGGGATACTAAAGGGTAGAGGAAAAGGAAATGTCAAAATATCTGTTAAGAAAATAAATGAAAAAGATATAAAGGTAGCTATAGAAGATGACGGAATTGGCATAGGTAATGATATCATAGAAAAAGTACGTAACGGAGATATGCCTGAAAATAAAATTGGATTATATAATGTACACTTAAGACTTAAACTTATATATGGAAGTGGACTTAAAATATATAAATTGGATAAAGGAACTAATATAGAATTTGTAATATAGGAGTGCTAATATGAAAGCTATTATAGTAGAAGATGAATTTCCAGCAAGAGAAGAATTAAAGTATTTTATAAAAAATTTTAGTTCAATAGAAATAATATCGGAGTTTGATAATGGAATAGACGTCTTAAAATTTATCCAAGAAAATAGTTTAGACGTTATATTCTTGGATATAAATATACCATATTTAGACGGAATATTACTGGCAAAGACTATAAATAAATTTAAAATAAAACCTAAAATAGTTTTTATAAGTGCATATAAAGAGCATGCTGTAGAAGCTTTTGAACTAGAGGCTTTTGATTATATATTAAAGCCCTATTCCAAAGAAAGAATAGTTTCTATGTTAAATAAACTAGAAAAAAGCTCAAATATAAATAATGAAGTTAATAATAGTGATGAAAATCAAAGATTGTTTGACAAAATAAGTTTATGGAAAAATGACAAGATGATAGTTGTAGATATAGAAGATATATATTATTGCCAAGCTAAAGAAAGAGAAACTTTAGTATACACAAAAGAAAATGAATATAGTGTAAATAGTTCAATATCTGAATTTGAAAAAAGTTTGCCAGATGATAAGTTTTTTAAATGCCATAGATCATTTATAGTTAACTTGTCTAAGATAAAAGAAATTATACCATGGTTTAACAGTACTTATAACTTAAAATTAAAAAACATAAATGTTGATGTTCCCGTAAGTAGAAGTAAAATAAAAGAATTCAAAAAATTAATGAATATATAAGTGCATCTCATGCACTTTTTTTTGCATTTCATGAAAACATTTGCATATTACTTGTCCTAACAATGTATTATTTTGTTATAGAAAATAAAGGGAGGTTGAATATATGTTAAGTTTTATAGGCGCAATTATATTATTAATAGCAGGTTACTTTGTATATGGTAAATTTGTAGAAAATATATTTGGAACAGATGACAAAAACATAACACCAGCTATACAGTATGAAGATGGTGTTGACTATGTTCCTATGGATTGGAAAAAGATATTCTTAATACAATTTTTAAATATAGCAGGACTTGGCCCAATATTTGGTGCAGTATCAGGAGCACTTTGGGGTCCAGCGTCATTTTTATGGATAGTATTTGGTTCTATATTTGCAGGTGCGGTACACGACTTTGCATCTGGAATATTATCTATGAGACATAAAGGAACTTCAGTTTCTGAATTAGTTGGTATATATTTAGGTGATAAAACTAAAGGTGTAATGAGAGTTTTCAGTGTTGTTTTATTAATATTAGTAGGTGTTGTATTTGTAACTGGGCCAGCTAATTTATTAGCAGATTTAACAGGGATGAATGCACCATTGTGGGTAGGTATAATAATAGTTTACTATATATTAGCAACAGTATTACCAGTAGATAAATTGATAGGTAAAATATATCCTGTATTCGGTGCATCACTAATAATAATGGCAGTAGGTGTAGCTGGAGGCCTTATAGTAAAGGGATATGATATACCTAATATAACATTACAAAATTTACATCCAGGTAGCACTCCGATATTCCCATATTTATTTATAACTATAGCTTGTGGTGCTATATCAGGATTCCACGCAACTCAATCACCGCTAATGGCTAGATGTGTTACAAAAGAAAGTGAAACTAGAAGAGTATTTTATGGTTCAATGATAGCAGAAGGTATAATAGCATTAGTATGGGCAGCAGCTGCTATGACATTCTTTGGAGGAACTGGAGAACTAGCTAGTGCTATAGCAGACAAAGGTGGGCCAGCAGGTGTTGTAAATATAATTTCTAATACATTATTAGGACCTGTTGGAGGGGCATTAGCATTACTTGGTGTAGTTGCATGTCCTATAACATCAGGAGATACAGCTTTTAGAAGTGCAAGACTTACAATAGCAGATGCTATAAACTTTAAACAAGAATCATTAAAAAGTAGATTTTATATAGCAATACCTTTATTTGCAATAGGTATAGCTTTAACTTTCATAGACTTTAATATAATATGGAGATACTTTGCATGGGCAAATCAAACCCTTGCAATGATATTACTATGGACAGCTTCTGCATTTTTAGTAAAATACAATAAAAATCATTGGATAACTACTATTCCAGCAGTATTTATGACAGTTGTTACAACTTCATATATACTTCAAGCACCAGAAGGGCTTAGAATTAATCCTATGATTTCTAATTTAACAGGAATGGCAATAGCTGTAGTATTATTTGCATTGTTTATGAATAAAATAAAATCGATAAAAAATGAAAAAAATAAAAATATAGCATAAAAAAATAAGACGGCTTATGCCGTCTTTTTTAATGTCCTTTTTCTTTTAGCTAGTCACCAATTCCTTGACCAAGCATATTATGTACTAAAAAGAAAAAGGAGGCAACTCAAAAAATGTTATTAACAGGTGCACACTATATTTATATGATTTTTATTGTTGTTATATTACTAACGATGATGCTAAAAAAAGATACAATAGTTCCATGTATGTTAGGTGTTTTTTCTCTTGCAATATACTATACACATGATTTAGTATTCTCAGTAGGTTCTATATTTAACTCACTTATAATAGCTTTAAGCGAATTAGGACCGATTATATTGATAATTGCTGCAATGATGGCATTGTCTAAGGTACTAGAAGATAATGATACTATAGAGCTTATAGTAAAACCATTTACTAGAGTTATAAAAAACAGAACGACAGCGTTCTTTACTATAGGTTTAGCTATGCTAATATTATCATGGTTTTTCTGGCCATCACCATCAACAGCTTTAGTTGGAGCGGTATTTTTACCAATAGCAATGAGAGTAGGTCTTCCTGCTATAGGGGTCGCAGTATCACTTAACTTATTTGGACACGGGCTTGCATTATCAACAGACTATGTTATACAAGGAGCTCCAAGTATAACAGCAGGAGCTGCAGGTATACCAGTACAATCAGTTATCCAAGAAGGTACAATATTATATTGGACCATGGCTATAGTAACTATAGGTATAGCATATTATATGCTTATGAAAGATATAAAGAACAATAAATTAGAAGTAGAAGAAGTAGCTCCTATTTCTGAAAACAAGAAATTTAACATTAAGGCTAAAATCGCAAGTTTTTTAGTAGCTGTATTATTTGCTTTAGATATATGGGCAATGTCAGCATTCCAATTAAGAGGTGGAGATGCTACAGCACTACTTGGTGGAACAGCAGCATTTTTAATAATAGTAATATGTATAATGAATCACGGCAAAAAGAGTTTGGAAAGAGTATCAGAATGTATAACAGAAGGATTTGTATTTGGAATAAGAATATTCGGACCAATTATACCAATAGCAGCATTTTTCTATATGGGTGAATCAGGACCATTACAATCATTATTAGGAGCAACTGTAAATCAAGCTCCAGCATTATTAGGAGATATAGGTATGTTCTTGGCTAATACAGTACCAATGAACAAGTTTATGATAGCATCTGTTCAAACTATAGTAGGATTTATAACAGGCCTTGACGGCTCTGGTTTCTCAGGAATTGCTTTAAATGGGTCATTAGCTCAAGTGTTTGGAACAGCAGTTGGCTCTAACGTAGGTGCATTAACAGCTCTAGGTCAAATAGCAGGTATATGGACTGGTGGAGGAACTTTAGTTCCTTGGGCATTAATACCAGCAGCAGCTATATGTGGAGTAAGTCCTTATGAACTTGCTAAGAGAAATTTAATACCTGTTACTATAGGTCTTGCAGTAACAACTATAGTAGCTATGTTTATAATATAAATATTTCAATAAAAAAGCTGTACTGTAAAAAGTGCAGCTTTTTTCATTTAAAAAAATATTTAAAAAAAGATTGACGAAAAATGTAGAAGGTGATATAGTTATACTTGTCCTTAAGAAAAGGATAAAAAATTGAACTTTGAAAATTAAACAGTAGGTCAATTAACACACCATTTATTTATAAAGTAATGCCAAGTTTATCATGAGAGTTTGATCCTGGCTCAGGATGAACGCTGGCGGCGTG
>NZ_JCANUR010000013.1:0-88487 GCF_059569055.1 Sporacetigenium mesophilum DSM 16796
ACTGAAGATCCAGGAGATGTGGCTATTGATACACCTAGTACTACTGAAGATCCAGGAGATGTGGCTATTGATACACCTAGTACTACTGAAGATCCGGGAGATGTGGCTATTGATACGCCTAGCCCTACTGAAAGTCCCGTAGATACAACGATTGATACACCTAGTACTACTGAGAATCCAATAGTTACAACTGGTGCTAAAACAGATGATTATTCAGAAACTCCTATTATTACAAATAATAAGAGTATATCATCTCTTTTGACTATTGAAGAACCTGGCGAATCAACCTACGTAGTAAATCCCTATACTAAAGATACGGATTTGTTACCTGGTCAGGTAAAGATGACAAAAGTTGCTACACCCGTTGCAGGTAAGGTTAATACTTGGGATATAAAGCTACGTGTTGTAGGGCGATCAAAAACTGTAACATCAGATATTGTTCTTGTCATTGACAGATCTGGAAGTATGGAAGCTAGCGTAAATGGCACAACAAGGATACAAGCTGCAAAAAATGCAGCAAATACCTTTGTGAGTACTGTTTTGGGAGAAGATTCTACAAATACTAGAATTGCTATTGTTTCATTTTCAAGTGATATAAGTACTGACAGCGGTTTTACAAACAAAGCTACTAATTTACGTAATGCTATTAATAAACTGTCAGCTAACGGCGGAACACTGACTCAAGGTGGAATAAGAACAGCACAGAATTTGTTAAATACATCTACAGCAACAAAGAAGACTATAATACTTCTTTCAGATGGTGTGCCAACCTATGGGTATGAAATAACTAATTTGAATTCATATAAACAACCTTGGACTCACACTATTACAAACTCTAATCCTAATATAGATGGAACATATACTAATGACTTTGAGACTACTTCAAATGTCCCACAATCTAGCTTTAAATATAATACTATAGTTGGAAATGGAAGTGAAATGTGGAGCACATGGTATGGGGATCAATGGCTTCCTCAAGCATACACAGATGGGACTGTTGGATGGCCTTATACCACTAGACCAACTCGATATGTTAGCGGATTAACCTATTATAATTTTGGAAACAGTGCAATTGCCCAAGCAGGATATGCTAAAGCATCAGGTCAAACTGTATATACGATTTCTCTATATGCAGGGGAAGATGGTACAAAGGTTTTAAATTCAATAGCATCTGCAGGTAAGTCATATACATCTGACAATGAAAGTCTAAATGCTATTTTTGGGCAAATAGTAGGGCAACTTGGGTCCCCTGTTTCATCAGCTACAGTAACAGACCCTATGGCATCTGGATTTATAATAGGCACCCCAAACTCAATTATAGCTACTAATGGGGCAACAAATTATGATTCAATTACCAAAACTTTGAAATGGAACATTGATTCATTAACAAAGATACTTGACTCAACACGTGGTATAAAATACGAGGAATTGAACTATAGAATTGAAATAAGTGGAGATACACCCACTAATGCTATAAGTTATCCAACTAATGGGACTACGCCTATGAGTTTTTATGACATTGATGGGATGTATTGCACAAATAATTTTCAAATTCCTACTGTTGACCCTGTATTCGTCACAGTTGATAAAGTATTACATGATGTAAATGGAAATCAAAAGAGTTCTACAGATAAATTTAATGTAAAGCTTTCTATTGGTTCAGGTACGCCACAAAATGTTTTGGTTACCACTGATGACAATCCAGTAGTTACACTTAAACAGGTTTGGACTGTTGGTGAATACACCGTTACAGAGGATGCATCAAATCCTACTGATAGATATACACTTACGTCTATAAAGGTTAATAATGTTACGAAGAATACAATATCTTTAGCTATAAATGGAGCTGATCAGAACATTGTTGTTACCAATAAGGATGCATCAGTGACAGCAACTGCAAAAAAGGTTTGGGATGGAGGTCCATCAATTAAGCCAGAAACCTGGTTTAAACTATATAGACAAATAAGTAGTAGTGGTACATTGGAAGAGGTACCTATAACTGAGGCTCAAATTAAGCATATTGCTAATGGATTGACTTCTCTAACTTGGAATAACTTGACAAAATATAATCCTAGCGGGATACCTTATATCTTCAGTGTAAAAGAGGTAAATTCAACAGGAGATGACTATACACCAAATGGTTATAAGAAGATTGAAAATGGTCTTACAGTAACTAATATCTACAAACCTTCAATTATTATTTTAAAAATTTCAAGCTTTGATAATACACCATTATCTGGTGCAGAATTTAAATTATATTTAGGTAATGATAGTGGATATACTGGAAGTCCACTAGATTCAATTACTACAAATTCAGATGGAAAAGCTACATTTTCACATTTGGAAAATGGAATTTATTGGCTTGTAGAGTCAAAAACACCAATTGGATATAGATTAATAAATGATATTGGGCCAATAGTAGTTACTAATGGGGAGATAACAGGCCCTGACTCTAATATAGTATCAAAAGATGAAACAACAGGAAACTATATTATCACAGTTGAAAACGAACCTATACAAAAACTTCCAGCTACAGGAGGTATGGGTTCAGTATTATTTGTTGCAGGCGGATTAGTACTGATGACCTTAGCAATATACCTAGGAATAATAAAAAAACATATCAAATGAAAATAAAATAAAGGGGATTAAATAAATTATAAATAAAAGGGGATTAAATAAATGAAAAAAACAAGTTTTAGGAAACTTTTAGGGTTTCTAACAACTTTTATAATGATATTTGCAATGGGCATAACACCGTTATTTGCAGCTCCAACAGTGCCAACTAGCACATCAGTTATAATTCATAAAGTTGTTGGAACAGGGGGATTTGTCCTTCGTGACCATGATGGGCGAGTGCTTTTACCAGAAGAAATAGCTGACTTAGGAACAAATGCGGTTGAAAATAATAAAGGTGTTAAATTTACAGCATGGCCTGTAACACCTGGTACTAGTGTAAGTGAGTTTGATGGAATAACAGATGCTCAAGTAACTGCTAGTGAATTAACAGGAACTCCTGTTACAATAGATGCAGGAAAAGCATATTCATTTAACACAGGAACCTATTATGTAAGAGAAACTATGCATCCAGCAACACTTGAAGAGCAAGTAGGTGTTCCTTTTATTATGGAACTTCCAGTTTTAAATGTAGCAGGTAATGCATATTTAAATGAATTACATCTATATCCTAAAAATTTAATTGAAGATGATATGCCTGAAATAGATAAAGATGTAGAAATAAAGAATCAAGATAGCGCTGGTTTTAATGTAGGGGATACATTTGATTATCTTATATATCCAAAAGCACCTGTAGGAATCCAAAGTTACAGTGTATTTAAAGTATCTGATACACTAGATTCAGCACTTGATTATATGGGAAATGTAGAAGTTAAGTATGGAGCAGTTAATTTAATATTAAATTCTGATTATATATTATCTGAAAGTGAAAATGGTACTGCAGGTGGAACTTTCACTTTAACTTTTACTGAAGATGGGCTACAAAAAATAGCTGATAACAGACCAAATAATGAAACATTGAAAGATTTAGAAATTAAATTCCAAGCTAGAATTAATGATAGTGCAAATATGGGTACAAAGATTTATAATAATGCTGTATTGACATACAACAATGGTTATTTTACAGTTGATGAGACAAAAGAAACTCCTCAAATCAATCGTCCTGAAGTTCATACTGGTGGACGTCAGTTCATTAAAGTTGACAATGTAACACAAGAATACGATAGAGTATTGAGTGAAGCAACTTTTGTAGTTAAGAATAATGAGAATAAGTATATGAAAAAAGATGATAATGGTAATATAAGTTGGGTAGTAAATACTGAAGATGCAACAATAATTAATGTAAATGAATCTGATGGTAGCTTTGAAGTTACAGGTCTTGCATATGGAGACAAAGGTGAGCCTTTTAGCTACAAGTTAGAAGAAGTTAACGTGCCAGCAGGTTATGTAGATATGGACGATTTAGCATTCACAATTGATGCAAATTCATATGGTGATGAAATAAGTATAGATGATAATACAAAAGTTACTAACGTTAAAAGACCTATTATTCCTCAAACTGGTGGAATTGGAACAGTAGTTTTCATAGCATCTGGTATTACAATGATGGGTGTTGCAGTAGTGGCATTAAAAAGAAAAAAATAGAAAAAATTAGTCAGTATTAACTGAATAAAAGAGCGAGTAAAATCTCGCTCTTTTGTTTTCTAGAAAACATGTAAAATTTTTGTAATCTAATCAATTTTATCTAGAAAGTAGTAGGTGACATTATGAGAAAAGACAAAAAAATATATAAAACTATAGTTATTACAATTATTTTTATTTTAGGTCTTGGGATTTTTGCCTATCCAATTATTAGTAATATAGTTTATGAAAGGGCAGCAAAGAGAGTTATTCAAGACTTTGACACAAGAGTTACAAAAGTTGAGGATAATGTAGTAAAGGAAAAGCTTAATCTTGCCTATGCATACAACAATTATCTTTCAGGAATGCCTGGTGTTTCTGCCTTAGGATATGCATATAATGAGAGAGAAGTAAATGATGGGTTAGATGAATATGCTAGAATGCTTAAGTCAAATGAACAGATAGGTCATATTGTTATTCCAAAGATTAATATCGATATTCCATTGTACGTTGGTACTTCTGAGAAAGTATTACAAAAAGGAATAGGGAATATGGAAGGGACCTCACTTCCTGTTGGAGGCAACTATACCCATGCTGTACTTACAGGACACAGAGGATTGCCTACAGCTAAACTATTTACTGACTTGAATAAACTTGAGGTTGGAGATAAATTTTATATAAAGAATATAGGAGGTACTCTAGCCTATAAGGTGAATCAAATCAAAATAGTGAAACCGACAGAATTTAGAGATTTAGCTATAATACCAAATCATGACTATATTACTCTTTTGACATGTACTCCTTATATTATTAACTCCCATAGACTTTTGGTTAGAGGAGATAGAATAAATTATGTTGAGGAAGTAATGAAAAATGAAATTATCGACAACAACATTAAAAATATTTATAACGATATTTTCTTTGTAATACTGATAATTCTAGTTATATTATTAACTTATTTTTTATATGAATATTTCAAAAATAAAAGAATAGCAAAAATACAGGCAAATACAGAACTAACATCAAAAGATGATAATAAGGAGAAGGAGTAAATTGAAATCAAATAAATTTAAAGGCAGAAAAACTTATATATTTCTTTTTATTCTAGGTATGCTTGTGTTTCTTTATCCCACTTTTACAAATCTTTATTATGATTATATTACAATGAGAAGACCGGTTAATGATAATTATGAGTATTTAGGGGAAGTATCAGAAAACATTAACATTACTGTTAGTGACAAGGAATTTTATCAAATTGAGTCAGACCCTTTAATGAGGCCACTTCTGAGTAAGGACTTAGAATATATTAAGGCATATAATAAAAAGATATGGAATACCGTTGGAGATACAATAGATCCTTTTGGTGAGAATGATGGAAGATATGTTGAAATAGAAATTGATGAAGATAAAAATGGAGCTGCAATATTTGCATACATTACAATAGAGAAGATCAATGCTACACTTCCTGTTTATCTTGGGGCTACTGATGAGAATTTAAACAAGGGGGTAGCTGTAATTAATGGTACCAGTATTCCAGTAGGGGGACAAAACACAAACTCAGTAATTGCAGGTCATACTGGAAAAGTTCAGAAGTTTTTTACTGATTTACCACAATTGAAACCAGGAGATAAAATAAAAATTGAAAATCCATGGGAAACTCTTTATTATAAAGTGACAGGAAATAAGATTATATTGCCTAATCAAGAGGAATATTTATCTGTAGTTACAGGAGAAGATATTATAACCCTTCTTACCTGCTACCATGGCACAACTAAAAATGACCGTCTTTTGGTATTTGCAAAGAGATATTATCCAGAGGAAAATAGAGAAAAGAAAACAGCATATAATGAAGATGTAGACTTATATTCATATCTTTCAGAGGTAGAGCTTAAAGCAAAATCATGGTATGAAAAGCCACAAATGTTTGTTATAGGCGTTGTAGGGGTACTGTCTTGCTTATTCATATATACATTTGTTAATAAAAGATAAGATACTGAAAATCTTACTGTATATTATATTAAACACGGAAAATGGAAGACAATAATCTTCTATGATTCCGTGTCTTTTATTGAGTTAAATTTGAAAAAGGTAAATATCTACAGTAAGTAGGCAATAAAATTCACTTGATGAATCTGTGAAATTTTTAGAGGATAAAACAAAGAGGATGCCCTTTATGATATAATTCATTTATGTAAAAATAGAATGTTTAATTATTAGAGATGGGGAACAGAAACATGAAAAAGAATGTGTTATTTCTCAGCAGTTCCATAGGTCTTGGCCATGCAGCAAGAGATTTGGCAATTGCAAGAGAAATTAAAAAACGAAACCCTGACGTAGAAATTTCCTGGCTAGCTGGAGATCCTGCACGAAGGGTAATAGAAGAGGCGGGGGAATACTTACTGCCTGAGTGTGACCTGCTTGGTAAGGACAGTCATTTAGCTGAAAAGGTGTCAACTGGGTACGGATTGAATGTAAATAAGTATTTATTTAGTGTGCTATTGGAGTGGAGAAAAAGCATACTTGCAATAACAAGGCTTACAAAAAAGAAAAAATTCGATTTAATTATAGCTGATGAGGCTTATGAGTTAATATTAGCTTTCTTATTATTTCCAGGTATTAAGAAGAAAGCTCCTTTTGTAATGATTTATGATTTTTTTGGTTTCGATGCAACAACAAAAAGTCCCTTTGAAAAAATGGGTACATACTTTTGGAATTTTGCTTGGGTTACAGGCAATCGTACTCCCTGGGTGGAAGACATGTCTTTATTTGTAGGAGATGCAGAAGATATTGCGGACAAGTCATATGGATTATTCTTGCCAAACTTCAGAAAACACGCAAGAAAGCATTATAAGTTTTTGGGTAACATTTTAGCTTTTAACCCACAGGATTATAGTAATACTCTAGAGATGAAAAGCAAACTAGGTTATGGGGAAGGGCCTCTTATTATATGTTCTGTAGGTGGAACTGCTATTGGAGTGGACCTTTTAAATCTATGCTCTCGTACATACAAAATTTTAAAATCTAAGCTTCCTGGACTTAATATGGTTTTAATATGTGGGCCACGAATTAATCCTGATTCAATTATTACAACTGAAGGAATTCAGATAAAAGGATATGTACCTAAATTATATGAGCACTTTGCAGCATGTGATCTTGCTATTGTACAGGGTGGAGGAACTACGACTATGGAGCTTGTATCCTTGAACAAGAATTTTCTGTATTTTCCTTTGGCAGAGCACTATGAACAAAAGCTTGTTTCTGATAAATTAGAAAGACTTGGTGGAGGAGTTAAAATGAACTTTTCCGAAAATGATGAAATCACCCTTTCAAAAGCTGTTCTAGAAAACTTAGGAAAGAAAGTTGATTATAGTAAGATTAATATTAACGGAGCAGTGAAAGCTGCAGAATTCATACAGGAACTACTATAATAAACTCAAATTAAACGATATATATAAAAGACGGCTACTAGCCGTCTTATTTAAGCCTATTAGTATAGTTTTTGTCCAAAGTATTTTTAGAATCATTAGGTGTAGGATCATCACTATAATCATCATCAAAATCGTAATATTCATCATAATTAAAGTCATCATCTTCATCATCATCTACAAAATCCATATTTTGTGGAAATCTATCTATAGCATAATCAATAAGCCCTGATAAAAAGTTTCCTTTTACAGGTTTCATAATATCACCTCCTTGTTTCTTTGAAGTATATCCAGTTTTATAGAATATATATCAAAGAATAACAAGTTTAGCATAAAAATTTTCTATTATAATTATATTAATTCCCAATCAGATTTTAAAATATTTTTAAGTATACTTAATTGCTCAACCCCAATTTTCTCAGCAATTTTTTGTTCTAGAGTTGCTTTTTGAGACAAAGATTTTTCGTAACATTCTACCCCTAATTGAGTTAACTGTATACATTTATCTTTATTATTAGTTTCAGAATTTTTAACTTCTACTAACCCCTTTGACTCAAGGTTTTTTATTAATTTATGAATTGCTTGTCTAGAAATATCAACATGTTTTGTTACATAAGAAATAGTTGGTTGTTTTTTATATATTCTAGCCATGATAAACCATTCAGAATTTGAAATAGATATATGGCTGCTATAGTTCCAAGATTTTTCAAATATCTTACGGAGTAGAACATGACGTTCACTTATTAAATCAATTAAATCTAAGTTTTGTAATTCAAAATCCATCAATTTCACTCCAATCATTGTTTTCATTACTTAAATATATACAAAACATTTTAGAATGTCAACTAAGTTGACAATTTTTAAAAAATAAGGTAAAATAAATTAGTAAACTAAGTTAACAATATTTAATAAGGAGAGAGTGCAATGTTTAATATTGGCGATTGTATTATCTATTCATCACATGGTATTTGCCAAATAGATGATATAGTTGAAAACACATATTCTGGTATTACCAAAAGCTATTACGTTTTACATCCACTTGAAGATTGCAATTTGAAAATAAGCACTCCAGTAGATAACGATAAGGTGGTTATGTTAGAACTTCTAAATAAAGATAAGGCAAATGATATTTTACAAACTTTCAAACTTCCAGGTATAGACTGGATAGAAATAGATAATCAACGAAGTCAAATGTATTCTGAAATTGTAAAGTCGGGAAATCGTGAAGAAATCTGTAAGGTAGTTAATACTTTAATGAGAGAGAAGATTAAAATTGAAGCAACTACAAGAAAATTCCATGAAAAAGATAGGAAAATTTTAGAATATGTTCAAAATATATTGTTTGCAGAATTAGCATACTCGTTAAACACTACTGCTGAAGCAATAAGCGAAGAAATTACTAGGCTTATAACTGAGAATAAGCATTAAATTATTATATATAAAAGGTGAAGGTATTGACTAAAGCGTCAATACCTTTTTTGAGCAACGGACCTGTTTTTCAAGGTCGTTGGCGACATGAGAGTAGCGAATTTTTGAGCTTAAATGGATTACTTATATAAAAATATTTTTAGGTTATCTTTATTATCAAGAGTAGCAAGTAGAATATTCTTTACACTAGTTTGATATAATTTTTCTAATCTTGAAACAACCCAGCTTTCATCCTTATTAGTTTGATTTAACTCCTCGAAATTAATTTTACCGTCCTTAATAATAGTTCTAGGTAAATCAAAAGGCTCTGTTTCCATTTGATAGAATGAAGGAGTAATAGGTTCATATTTTGGATCTAGAAAAACAGAGACCTTGCCGTCAGTTTCCCAAATTGCTAATGCTACCTTTTTCACATCTTCTACTTTTTCTTCACGTAATTCTTCTAACAACATATCGAGGGATATTTTTGCTTTTTTTAATCCTTCATAAAGAATTTCTCCATCTTTGACAATTGTGATGGGTTTATGATTAATAAGTTTTCTTATAGATGGGAATTTAAGAACTATAAATATTCCACAAAGATATAGAACAACTAATACAATTGTTGAAATAACAGACCCTTCTAACCCAAGTCTTTCGTCAGACAAGGGTTGGGCTATAATATTTCCAATTACTAAAGCTATAACAAAATCAAGGAGTCTTAATTGAGATATTGAACGTTGTCCTAAAATTTTTGCTACGATTAACAAAAAGAAAAATGCAATAACAGCACGAAGAGCCCATTCAATAGTAGTAAGTGTTTCCTGACCTTGTAAAAATTCCATATAACATATCTCCTTCATCATAGAAGTATACCACTTAGTTAGTATTTATGTTATTTTAACCAAAAATAAAAATAGAGATACAACCATATTATGTTTGCTTTTATGACCTACAATCAGATTAATTACCTGTGATATAGTTCAGATTCTATTTTACATAAAAGAAAAATTAAAAATCCTTTATCCAAAATGTAAACTTTGATAAAGAAGATTCATATATTGAATTATAAATATAAATTAGAAGGGGGTTACTACATGAACTTACAAGATATATTAAATCAAAAAGTATTATTAGTTGTTATAAATAATTCAGTTTGTACTACATCAACAGAGGAGCAAATAAAAGAAGCAACGTTATCCGCGTGGAAAATGAATACTAAAAAAGCATCAAAGATTGAGTATGTTATAGGTCTTAAAAATGGAATAGGGGTAAGTTGTTATAAGGTAGATGAAATACAGATAAGAAAAGAAGATGGAAGAATAATATTTAAGAGTAATGAAGATCTTTCTAATATAGTGAAAGGTATAAATTTTAAGGAAATGGGAGTTAGAAAGGGATATAAAGAAATACAGTATATAAACATTGATTAGATAGTGTAAATACATTATAAAGGGGGATTTTAGATGTTTTCTCAATTAGTTAAGGAAAAACTAGGATATTATGTGTACGGACTAAAGGACCCAAGAAATAATAAGTATTTTTATATTGGCAAAGGAACAGGAAATAGAGCTTTTTCTCATGTAGAAGAAGCTCTAAGGGGAAGAGGAAAAAAACTAGATAAAATAAGCACAATACAAAGTATAATAAGTAACGGTTATAAACTAGAACCTATAATTATAAGACATGGGTTAGATGAGGACACTGCTTTTGAGTTAGAATCAGCACTAATAGACATATTTGGGTTGGAGAATCTAGCTAATATTAAAGCAGGGCACAAAAGTGATAGGGGTATTATGAGTGCAACTGAGATACAACTAAAATATGATGCAGAAAAGCTTATTGTAGATGATAACACTAAGATATTGCTAGTATGTATAAATGGAAGTTATAAAAAAGATATGCCAGAAGAAGAACTATACAAGATAACAAAGGGAAATTGGCTTTGTAATATTAATAAAGCAAAACAATGTAATTATGTACTTGGAGTATATCATGGACTTGTAAAAACAATATATGTTCCTCAAAAATGGGATAATATTGAGGATAATAATGGGGTCATAAAAAGATGTTTTGAAGGATATATACCTGAAAATTATAAGGACTTTATAGATAAGGATGTGTCTCATTATCTTAATAATAATCAATGGAGTTTTAGATATATAAATTTATTATAGTTCTATTAAACAATAAATTATGAAAAAGTAGCATACAATATGCTACTTTTTTAATGACAAGGATATAGGAAAGACATTATCTGTAACATATGGTATTTAAAAATTCAATAAAAAAATGTATAATTATAAGGTAGTTATTTGGTATTACATGATATAAGGGAGTAAAATAATGGAGACTTATGAATCAAACGATGTATGTGATATAAAGCTTGGGGAAACCATTAAAGAATTAATAAAAAAGCAAGAAGAACTAAAAAGAAGTGAAGAGAGATATAAAATAGTTGCAGAAGCTACTAAGGATATTATTTGGGAAGGTAATTTAATTACTAAAAAGAGATACTTCTCAGGAAAGCTTTATGAAATTCTTGGATATAGCGGAGAAGAGTTGGAGAATTTCGATAATTGGTTTGATATTGTTCATCCAGATGACCTTGATGCTGTGAAAGCAGGCATTAGAAAACAAATTGTTAATAAAATTGATGTTGAAACCTTTGAATATAGAGTAAAAACAAAAGATGGAATTTATAAATGGTTATTTTCTAATACGAAATGTGAATTTGATGAAAATAAAGAAGCTATTGCTGCATTTGGAGCATTTACCGATATTACTGAACTTAAAGAGCAGCAAAAGAAAATACATGATTTAGCTTATTATGATTCTGTAACTGGACTACCAAATAGGGTTATGCTAGGTAATGTAATAACAGAAAAAATTGAAAATGCACAAAAGAATAAAAGCAAATTCTCAATGATTTTTATAGATTTAGATAATTTTAAATTTGTTAATGACTCTTTTGGTCATTTAGTAGGTGATCAGCTACTAGTAGAAGTAGGAAAACGATTGAATGAAATGAAGAATAATGAAATTATGTCCTTTAGGCTAGGTGGAGATGAGTTCATTATTTTAATAGAAAATATTAATAACAAAGATGATGTAGAAAAATATATTAAGTATGTGCATAAATCTATAGAAAGCCCTTTTTGTATTAATGACCATATGTTCCATGTAACTCACAGTAGTGGTGTAGTTCTTTACCCAGAACATGGAAATAATTATCCAGAGTTATTAAAAAATGCTGATACGGCTATGTATATATCTAAGGAGTTAGGTAAAGGCATTAATACTTTTTATGATGTGAAAATGGGAGAAGCTGCCATAGAAAAAGCTGAAATTCGAGCAGACTTACATAGAGCTATAGAAAATAATGAATTTGAATTGTATTATCAACCTATAGTTAGTACAGCAGATAGAAAAATAAAAGGATGCGAGGCTTTAATTAGATGGAAACATCCTCAAAAAGGAATGGTTCCTCCAGGAAAATTTATTAGTGTAGCAGAAGAAAATGGAACTATAATAGAAATAGGAAAATGGGTATTTGAAAGTGCTTGTAAATATGCAAAAAGGATGTATTCTAGGGGGTATACTGACTTTTATGTTTCGGTTAATATATCGGCACATCAGTTACTGCAGACAGGATTCACAGATTTTGTAATTAATACTATTAAGAGAATAGGTATTTCACCTGAAATGATAGTAATAGAAATAACTGAATCAGTACTAATGGAATCTTTAGATTTTGCAATTGACAAGCTAAAAGAACTTAAAAATAATAATATGAAAATAGCACTAGATGACTTTGGTTGTGGATATTCTTCACTTACTTATCTTAAGATGTTGCCTATAGATATAGTAAAAATAGATAAGTCTTTTATTGACGATATACAATCTGAAGATGATACAAGAAATATGACCAACATTATTATTCTTATGGCAAAACAGTTAGGGCTAAAGGTTATAGCAGAAGGTGTTGAAGAAAAACATCAACTGAATTATTTAAAAAAGCATAACAGTGACATGGTTCAAGGATACCTTATAAGTAAACCGATCACTTCAGAAGAATTTGTTAAACTAATTGAAATTCAAGATTAAAACCCACAACAAAAATGTTATGGGTTTTGTTTTATTAGATTATAGTAGTTTGATTTTATGTCTATAATTATATCTGGAATAATACTTAGAATAATAAAAAGGAGTGTAGGGTACACATGAAATTTGAAAAAGCATTAAAAGCAATAATAGGATCTAAGGAAAGAGATATGAAAATTTTTTCAATGGCACTACTTGCAATGATTATAATAGTTCAATTATTGTTTAATTTTATTAAATAAGATATATAATAGAGGGGGATATGGTATGGACTCTTTTAACAGTAATCGAAACTTTATGAAAAGTGGATTTGACCTTCCTGAGCGTGAATTTGTTTCTGACCAAGAACGTGGCATTTTGGCACCACCAGTTGAGAAAAAAATCGATATTAATTTAAAAATCATTGAACTTCCAACAGTTAACAAAACTATTATCAAACAAAGTGATTTATACTCTTGTTTTAATAACCGCAGAAGCAGAAGAAATTATACAGATATGCCAATTACATTAGAAGAGTTATCATTTTTGTTATGGTCAACTCAAGGTGTACAAGAAGTTATTCCTGCATATAAGAAGACAGGTCATATTACTTTGCGCCCAGTTCCTTCTGCAGGGGGTAGACATACATACGAAACATATCTTGCGGTAAACAATGTAGAAGGTTTAGAAAAAGGTATTTATATGTATTTACCATTAGAGCATAAACTTGCATTTTGTTATTCAGATGATAGTCTGCCAAAGAAACTTACCTATGCTTATGGCGGTGAAAATTATATAGACGAAGCTATATGGTTGGGAAAAGCACCTGTTGTATTTTTATGGTCGTGTATACCATATCGTGGAGAATGGCGATATCATTGTGAAGCCCACCGATTAATGCTTTTAGACATTGGGCATGTATGTCAAAATTTATATCTAGCATGTGAAGGACTTGGGTTTGGAGCTTGTGCAATTGCAGGGTATGTCCAAGAAGCTTTTGATGATCTTATTCGTATAGATGGTCAAAATGAATACGTCGTTTATATTTCTGCTGTAGGCAAATTAAAATAAAATTACAGTAAAAAGCACATCTAAAATCACACGATTGTTGGATGTGTTTTTTATTGAAATTTAAGCGTTTATAGTTGATGTGATTCTCTATGTGAAAAAGTAGGGTAAAATAAAAATATTTTTCTATTATAATTTAGGCAAGATTTATTAAACTCAAATCACATGATATACTTTTGAAAAATAGAGAATAGCAATAGTATAATTTTGTAATCTAAATTGTAGAGTGAAGTTTGAATATAAAAAAAGACAGCCAATAGAAAAGTTAAGGTGAACTCATAAAGGTTGTTTTTATTTATTATTATATCACCTCGAAAAACATATATATAATATAGGATATATATTTTTTTCGAGGTGATAAAGTGATGCATAGATACCAGATATAACATATCCAAATGTATCTTATGGTTATGGATTATTAGATATAAGAGGTATGTTTGATCAATTTAGATAAAAGAGGAACTATATAAACAGCTCGAAGCACTATAGGACTAAATAATATAATAATAAAGGAAGGTATCATCTCTTAAAGATATGATACCTTTATTTTATTTATAGAGATACCCTTAAGAGTGCAAAGAGCGCATACTTAGCGAGTTATATTAACATAATAAAAAAATTATAAATAACATTATATTAGAATTGATATAGTTAGTTTTTATATTTATAATAATGTGAATAATGTTAAAATTAGGGTATAACTAATGTTAATTTTATAACTAAGTTTTGACTTAGTTAGTGTATGTATTATAAGAAATTGGAAATGATACAAATAGTAAAATATTAAGATTAAAAGGAGAGATAAACATGGATAATGCAATGTTTTGTTACCAATGTGAACAAACTATGGGGGGAAAAGGCTGTACTAAAAGTGGAGTTTGTGGAAAGACACCAGAAATAGCTAACCTACAAGATTTATTAATATATCAATTAAAAGGTATGTCTTGTTATGCAAGACCTTTAATTGAAGAAGGGGAAATAATAGATAAGGAAATTGTAAAGTTTGTAGAAAATTCACTATTTACAACATTAACTAATGTAAACTTTGATGCACAAGTTCATGTTGAATTATTAAAAGAGTCTCAAAGACTTAAAGAAATACTAAGAAAAAAAGCACCTAATGGACATTACCATGAGTCAGCTACATACAACCTTAGTGACACAAAAGAAGAAATGTTAAAGGATGCAGTAAGAGCTGGAATTATGTTTGATAGAGATCTTGATGAAGATATTCGTTCTTTAAGATCTACAATACTTTATGGGTTAAAAGGTGTAAGTGCATACGGACATCAAGCAAGATATCTTGATTTTTATAGTGACCAAGTAGACCATTTCTATTTCTTAGGATTAGAATCTACTACTAATGAAGAATTCAGAACTGAAGACTTAATACGTATGACAATGAGAACTGGTGAGATAAGTGTTGAAGTAATGAGAATATTAGACGAAGCAAATACACATACATATCAAAATCCATCTCCTCAAAAAGTTAATGTAAATGTTAAAAAAGGACCTTTTATAATTGTATCAGGTCACGACTTAAGAGACTTAGAACAGTTACTTCAACAAACAGAAGGAAAAGGAATAAATATATATACACATGGAGAAATGCTACCTGCCCATGGATATCCATCTCTTAAAAAGTATTCACATCTAGTAGGTAACTTTGGATCAGCATGGCAAAATCAACAAAAGGAATTTGACAATATACCAGGATGTATATTAATGACTACTAACTGTTTAATGAGACCTAGAGAAGGTTATAAAGATAGAATATTCACTACTAACGTAGTTGGTTGGGATGGAATAGAAAATGTTAAATTAAATGAAGATGGTACTAAGGATTTTACTAAAATTATAGAAAAAGCATTAGCACTTGGTGGTTTTAAAGAAGATGAAGAAGTAAAAGAAATTACAGTAGGATTTGGACATCATGCAACATTATCTCATGCTGACACAATAGTAAATGCAGTTAAAGAAGGAAAAATAAGACATTTCTTCTTAATAGGTGGTTGTGATGGAGCAAGACCAGGAAGAAACTATTATACAGAATTTGCAAAACAAGTTCCAGAGGACTGTGTTATCTTAACATTGGCTTGTGGTAAGTATAGATTTAATAAGTTAGATTTTGGAACAGTAGCAGGACTACCAAGATTATTAGACGTAGGTCAATGTAATGATGCATATTCAGCAGTTAGAATAGCTACAGCTCTTGCAGATGCATTTGATACAAATGTAAATGCTCTACCACTTACTATAGTTCTTTCTTGGTATGAGCAAAAAGCAGTTGCTGACTTATTAGCGCTATTATCTCTTGGAATAAAAGGAATGTTCCTTGGACCAAGTTTACCAGCTTTCTTATCTCCTAATGTGTTACAATACTTAGTAGATACATTTGACATAAAGCCAATAAGTATACCAGAAGATGACTTAAGAAACTCACTAAACCAAATGCACTAAGCAATTTAATTGGCTTGGAATAAAGATATATCTTTATTCCAAGTCAATTTTTTATTTATAACAGATACTAAAATATAGTTTTAACACATTGATTAAATAAGGTGTTTCCATCAATAACTAATGCAACTTGATGTATATTTAATTCAGAATAATTTTGAGAATCAGGGTTTACACTGTTAAAAATATACACCGTATAAATTCTTCCAGGTTTAAAGCTAATTGATATATTTTTTGGACGTTGATTAAGGAAATTTACCTGTAGATTATAACTACCTGGATTTATTGAAATAAAATTGGTGCCTTGACCAGAGGGTAAAATTATATAAGATATTGGTATATTTGGGTACACATTAAGTGTTATTTCATTAGCAGTTAAGATATAGAATCTTCTTGGTATTCAGGAGAAGCAACTCAAAATGGAAATCCTAATGGAGTAGCTGACATATTCTTGAAAGCTTTACATCAAGAGTTTCCAGAGTAAATTTTATTATGTAGTAAACAAAATCTATATAGTAAAGACTCAGTTTTTATAAACTGTGCAATTTACTCTAAATAAAAGGAGTGTGTTGTTTCTATTGTGGTTTTATAATTTGCACCTCAAAAGTAAACCCGTAAAAAAAGAATACCCTTTGTTATGGTACATAATTGTAGTAGATGTATATAATAGTAAGGAATCAAATATTATATACAATTTACTGGGGGAGATATATAAATGAATAAGCTACAAGAAAACAAACCAATTTGGCATGCTATGATTTGGATATTGACATATATTGTAATTGTTAATATTGGTGATAACATGCCAGAAATATTAGGAATAGATAATCTTGCAACGGTGTTTTTATTAATTGCTTTTTCTCTATTATTGCTGCTTTACTTGAAAAAGAACAACTGGTTTGCATTTTATGGATTTAATAAAATAAAAAAATCCGATTTATATAAAACTCTATTTTATATACCACTTATAATAACAATATTTACTCATTATTTTAGAGGTATAAATGTAGAACTTGGGTATAGCGGGTTTTCTATTGGAATTATACTGATGATATGTGTTGGATTTATCGAGGAATTGATTTTTAGAGGATTCTTATATCAAGGTATTTTAAAAGAAAGTGGAATAACAAGAGCAGTTATTATTTCAGGAGCAACGTTTGGTATAGGACACGTTGTAAATTTACTAAGGGGATATTCCATGGCTGACCAAATAAACCAGATTGTAATTGGGATTTTTATAGGAATTGTTCTGGCGTTGATAGTCGCTTATACAAACAATATTATACCATGCGTATTGTATCACATATTATTTAATATTAGTGGAACGATTACAAACAGCAATCTTGAAATGGAAACTCATATGGTTATTATAACAGTAATAATTTGTGCATTGTATTCTGCCTATTTAGTGAGAGCATTGAAGATCAAAAAAGATTATGAGAAATTAATATAAATTTTTGTTGTAACATTTAGTAATTATTATCGTCTTTATTATTGTAGGCAACTAAATACAATAATATATTAAAGGAGCGATATTAAATGAAAATGACAAAAAAATGGTTTTACGGCATTATAACTGCAACTGCACTAATTATTACAATAAATATAGTAAGCCCTAGTGGTAAAGCTAATATTGCAGATGCTATAGACCAGACATCTACACAATCTAAATCATATGTAGAAGTTCCTGTTAATCTAGAAATAGAAAAAGGGGACCAAAAGAATGCTGATAAAGGAAGCTCACCATGGAAGCTAGATCCAATTTTCGTATCTCAGGTATTTGTAAGTCTACAGATTTCTCCTGAAGGAATCCAAGGTGATTATCCTGTAAAGTATGAGGAACTTATGCTTGTTGAAAGTAGCAATAATGAAGCAGTAGTAGAAGTAAATGCAAAAAATACTTCTATAAAAAAAGTATACCTAAAGAGACTTGTAAAGCAAGAAGATAAAGGAATATGGACAGTAGTTGGATATGATTTAATAAATGATAAATAATAATTGTAAGTATCAGAGGATAACTCTGGTACTTTTTTTATCCTTTCGATAATAAGAATAATAATATGCTATCACTATATTAATATAAGGAGATATTTACATGAAAACTATACAAAGGCCTTGGATAAAACTTAAAGAGTTTATTGATCATGAGGATTATGAATTGATAAATAAACTTCAAGAAAAATGTATAAATGAAGATCAAATAGCCCTAAAACTTGAACTTGATTATAAACTGGCAGTTTCTTCTGAAAGTAAGAACACAAGTATTCAAGAATTTAATGAATTTATGTATTTTGACGGAGATGAACTTATTGGATATATTGGAACTTGTAGATTTGGAGGGCCAATAGAAGCAAATGGTATGGTACATCCTGAATATAGGGGCCAAGGAGTGTTTAAGACATTAAGTGATTTAGTTATAGAAGATTATAAGAAAAGAAATTCCGGGTGTATGCTTTTACTATGCGACAGAAAGTCAAATTCTGGCCAGAAATTCATAAAAGAAACTGGAGCACAGTACAGACATTCAGAATATGAAATGTATCTTAAAAAAGATAACTTAGGATTACTTCAAAGTGAATTTGATGCAAGCATATTTAGAAAAGCAACCAATGCAGATGCAACTGAGATTGCTAGACAAAATACAATATATTTTAATGGTGAATTTGATGCTGAACAAGATATGATATTACCTGAAGAGGAAGAAAAGAGAGGAATGACTATATATCTGGCAGAAGTAGACCAGAATATTGTTGGAAAGGTCCATATTCAATTGCATTCTGGAACCGGTGGAATATATGGATTAGGTGTATTACCGGAGTATCGTGGGAAGGGATATGGAAGGTCAATTTTAATGATGGCTATAGAAAAGTTAAAAGAGGCCAATGCAAGTGAAATTATGCTTCAAGTGGCTGCTGAAAACTCCAATGCTCTAAACTTGTATAAGTCCTGTGGCTTCATGGAGACATCGACAATGGATTATTATGAAATTAAAGCATGAAAATATGCCAACAAGTAAAAAATAAAACTTATTAGCTTTTATTGTTTAATTCTGTTACACTTAAAGGATATGAATAAAAGAAAGAGGTGTTTGTCATAAATAACTACAAGACAAAAGAAAATAAGTATGAAACTCAAGGTTCAGTTACTCTTATAACAATACTTAACAAAAAGAATGCTGAATTTGTAGCTAAAATAGATACTGAGGATTTAGAAAAAGTTCAAGCAATGGGAACTTGGTTTGCAGAGTGGCACAAAGACTTTAATAGCTACTTAGTTCAAAATGTAACTGAAACTAAAGAAAACAAAAAAATAAAAAGTACTAAGAGAAATATCCAATCAGTAATATTAGATACTATAGCATCAGCTCCAATTAAGCATGTAAATGGAGATACATTAGATAATAGAAAATGTAACTTAGAGATTTTTGATCCAAAAGCAAAAAATGAATATGAAGTTATAGACGATGAAACTATAGCTATAATACTAAAAGATAAATACGGTAAACCTCAAGCAAAAGCTTTAATATCTCCTAGTGATTTAGATAAATTAGTAAATGACGACTATACATGGGTTTATCATAAAGGATATAGACAACCTCAAGTTGTAGCTCATACTCCAAATGGAAGAGCTATAATGGAAAATGTTTTAATGAATCCAAGTGAAGATGAAAGAGTTCATCATATAAACCTAAACCCACTAGATAACAGAAGAGAAAATCTAGAAAATAAGCTAATAGAAGTAGAAGAAGATATAACAGAAGAAGAAAATTAGAAAATAAAGACCACATTGAGATAATATCAATGTGGTTTTTTATTTGCATAAATTTTATTAATTATATCAACAACAACTGGAGCTACAAGAAGTATAAAATATAATATTCCACCTACACCCATACCTACAAAGAATAGCATAAATCCATATAAAATACTGATTATTGGAGATAAGATATACTTCAATATTCTAATTTTAGTTATTTTATATATAATAAAGGCTACAAAACCCATGCTTGTTAGAATCATCAATCCATTCATATTTATAATCACTACCTTTCTACAATATAATAAATTATATTAGTTCGACTTAACAAACTTACATATAATTTAACTCGTAAATTAAAAACTTTTCATTAGCATCATTCTTATTTATATCAGGCAATATAATCTCATCTTTAAGTACAAAAGATGTACTATTTTCTAAATAATAAATATAATCATCTGTTGGATAATACAAAATCAACTCAACTTTTCTGTTGTGTTTTTCAACTGAATCCAAGATGTTTTCTACAACTTTCATAAATATTTGTATAGAAAATGGATTAAAAAAATAAAATTTATTATCTTGTGGTTTTATATTATAATCTTGGGCAAAACAACACAAAAACTTAATTTTATCTGTGCATTTTTTATTCTTTTTTAAATAACTTGATTTGTTGTCCATAGCTTCTTCATAAAATTCATTGTTCATTTCTATTCCTGTAACTTCAGCTTTAAAAAAGTGGTTTATATAAAAAATAAGTCTACCTTTGCCACATCCAAAGTCAATTATATAGTCGTCGCTTTCAACTTTGTATTGTTGAAACAATGTTTCAAGTGCAGAATATGATGTTGGCTCATATGGGTGATAATGAATAGTTTTACTATTCCACTTTTGCTCACCAGTTGTTTTTATATTTAATAATTTTTCATAATATTGTTCTTGCATTTTATCATACCTTTCATATATCTTAATTATTATATTGTAGTGCTTTATATTAAAGTAATCAAGGATATATAAGCAAACATGGTACCCTTAGCCTCCAGGTAGAATATTATAGTAATTGGATAAATAATTATGTAGTTATTTAATTTTGGAGGATAATGTTATGAAAAAAATAATTAATAACATTTTGGCTAAGGTAAAATCAATTACGACAAGACAATTTCCTTATGAAATTGAAGTTATAGCTGAAAATTTAACTGTACCTTGGGCCATAGATATAAGTGATGAAGGAAAAATATATTTTACAGAGAGGCCTGGAAGAATTAGAGTTATTGAAGATGGAGAGCTAAATCCACAGCCGCTTATGACATTTAGTGCGCCATTTATAAGTCAAAGTGAAGGCGGTTTGATGGGTATTGCCCTAGATCCAAATTTTTCACAAAATAATTATATTTATGTTATGCACACATATATAGAAGGTAATTCAACATTTAACCGTGTTGTCAGATTAGTTGAAAACAATAACAGGGCAACTATTGATAAAGTTGTTATAGATAAAATCCCTGGTGGACGAATCCACAATGGTGGAAGGATAAAAATAGGTCCAGATAAGAAATTATATATAGGTACAGGAGATGCAGGAAATCGTGAATTATCACAGGATATCAATAGTTTAGCTGGGAAAATACTGCGATTAGAATTAGATGGAAGTATTCCTAGTGACAATCCAATTGCAAATTCACCTGTTTACAGCTTAGGTCATAGAAATCCTCAAGGATTAGCTTGGAATCCACAAGGTATATTTTATGAATCAGAACATGGACAGTCAGCTCACGACGAGATAAACATAATACAACCAGGAGCCAATTACGGGTGGCCTCTTGTTCAAGGAGATGAAGACTCAACAGAAGTTACAATACAAAAACCATTAATACACAGCGGTGATGTGACGTGGGCGCCATCTGGTATTGCTTTTGTAGATCAAGGTCCATGGAAAGGAAAGTTATTAGTTACTAATTTGCGTGGACAACAACTATTATCTATGTCCCTTAATGGAAATGGAACAACAGTGAGGAATGTAGAGTCATGGTTTAGAGATGAATATGGCCGTTTACGTGAGGTTATTATGGGAAAAGATGGGTCAATTTATATATCAACAAGTAATAGAGATGGCAGAGGGAATCCTGATGTAGCGGATGATAGAATTATCAAACTTACTCCGAGTTAATCATATGAATAGGTGCTAGAGATAGCACCTATATTAATTAATATTACAGGGATTAATATAGGTAAAATAGAAGTATTAAATAATACTAAATTATGAGTTAATTACATTTCTTATAAAATATACAAATAAGCGAGGATTTATTATGAAAATTATTGATTTAACACATACGATTTCAGAAATTATGCCAGTTTACCCAGGAACAGAAGGTCCCAAATTACAAATTTCAAATACATATGAAAAAGACGGTTTCAAAGAAACTTTACTTACAATGTATTCTCATACAGGAACTCATATGGATGCACCTGCACATTTATTTGAACAAAGAACTACACTAGATTCATTACCGATAGAGCAATTTGTTGGAAAAGGGTTGGTTATCAACTGTAGTGATTTACAAGAAGGTGAGAGAATCACTATGAGTTATATTGATGATTTAATAGAAAAAGCTAACGAAGCAGAATTTATTTTGTTTTATACTGGCTGGGATAAACGTTGGGGTACAGATTCATATTTTGGAGATTATCCTTATATTACTGAAGAAGTTGCTGAGTATTTAATAAGTAGTACTAAAAAGGGAGTTGGATTAGATGTTATAGGAATTGATCCTATTTATGATGAAAACTTAAGTATTCATAGAAAGCTTTTATCAGAAAATGAGATAGTTATAATTGAAAATTTAAATTGTTTAGATCAAATAGGAAATGAATTATTTACATTCTGTGCTCTTCCAATAAAATATGCAAACTCTGATGGTGCACCTATTCGTGCTATTGCAATCTTAGAAAAGTAGATAATGCAACTCAATAAATGGGCTATACTTTAAATTGACGTTAAAAATATAAATATATAGAGATATTTAATATATAATTTAACTAGATTCATTGCATGATTGTATAATATTGCATACTGAATTAGACTATATTTCATAAATATAAAGGATTTCTAAATTTAAATCTAGGAAATTGTAAGCTTTTATGAACACCGTCCAGTTTATATTAATATATTAGAATTAGGAATTTCTATCCTAATAAAAATTAAAAGGTGTGATATATAAATGTACAATCATAGACAGGTCATACATGAATTAGAAGAGCCTTGTGTTACACGTATAAGTGCCTTAATTAGAGGATTTCAAAGCATACCAGAACTACCACCAGTAGATGTGTATGTAAACGATATACTAGTAGTTAGAAATTTTCAATTTAAAGATATGTCACAATACAAAACTCAATGTGTTGAAACACAAAACGTTAAAATTTTCCCAACAGGTACTACAGATACACCTTTAACAGTTATTGAAAATATACAAGTACCATTAGGACAAATAGTGACCTATGCAATAACTGGAAGCATAAAAGATATAGATATAGTACCAATAATAGATGACATCAATGAACGCATTAGGCCTGATCAAACTAAAATTAGATTTTACAATTTAGATAACTCTGATATATCATTTGAAATGAGTTTCCCTCAAGGTTCAATGTCTCAAACACTGTCCTATAATCAAAGTACTAACTATAATCTAATAAATCCAGGCACACATAGATTTCAAGTTAAATCAAATAACACAAACGTAAAGCCAATAGATATACGTATTGAGCTTAAATCAGGAAGAATATATACATTGTATATTACAGGAAGTATGGACACTAATTCTCCTCTATATTTAGCTGGTAACATACCTCAAATTATATTATCTGTTGATGGAAATACTTTATACAGCAAATGTATAATCTAAGAATGAAATTTAGGAGTTTTAAGGGATGCAATCTCACTGAATTGTGGTATGCCGAAGATAAATCAAATGCTCTTGTTAAAGACTATTTAAAGTATGGTCGTGGCTCCGAAAATGGGTCTAATGCCAAGAATGTAATTGTATTGATGTCAAATTGATACTTGGGGTTATTAAAAATATATAATATAATAGTGTGCTTCTTGGTTACAAAATGATATAATGCATATAACATAATTAGATATTGAGGTGGAAGTATTTGAAAGAGCAAATTACAAGAAAAATATTTAATGGATTAATATATGTTCATATACTTCATCATGGAAATATAGAAGAATTTTATGGTTCTTGGATGATAGAAGAATTAAAAGAACATGGCTATAATATTAGTCCTGGTACATTATATCCATTATTAAAGTCAATGGTAGAAGAAGAGTTAATAGAAAAAGAAGATAGAAATGTAAATGGTCGAATTAGAAAATATTATAAAACTACAGAAAAAGGGAATAAACTTTTACAGGAACTAAAAAATAATTTAAAAGAGCTATTTAATGATATAGCAATAAAGTAGGTTAAGTAAATTTGATTTTACTTAACCTTTTGTATTGCTATAAATTATAAAACATGATATTATCATATTGCGATATCGAAATGCGATAATAAGGAGGAATAAATTTATGAGTATAATAAACAAAAGACAAAGTATAAGAAGTTTTAATCAAAAAGAAGTAGAACAAGAAAAAATAATCCAGATAATAGAATCGGCTATGTTAGCCTGAGAATATAGTGCCAATATCATTAATCGCAATAGGATACTATGATGAAATCAAAAAAAGAAAAAATGAGTTTGATTCAAGTGAAATACATTTCAACAAATGGTAGTCTAAAAAGGAGAATTAGCATGAAAATACTTAGCATAAAAGAAGTTACTTATAACTCCGGTAATACAGAAGTTTTAAAAGGAATATCATTAGATGTAAATAAGGGTGATTGTATATCTATAGTTGGTAAATCAGGAAGTGGAAAAAGTACATTGTTAAAAATATGTGCAGATTTGATACCTATAACAAGTGGAAATATTTATTTTAAAGAAAAATGTTATACAAGTTATAATCCAATAGAATTAAGAAAATCTATTAGCTACTGTGTTCAAACTCCACACTTATTTGGTGAGACCGTATATGATAATTTAGAATTTCCATTTAAAATTAGAAACAAAAAAGTAGATAAAAGTAGATTAGTCCTACTTTTAGATAAATTTAATTTAAATGAAAGTTATTTAGAAAAAAATATAAATTCACTATCTGGTGGAGAAATGCAAAGAATTGCAATTATAAGAAACTTGATATATACTCCTGAGATCTTATTATTAGATGAAGCTACTGCATCTTTGGATAAAGAAAATGAAGCCAAAGTTGAAGAATATATAAAAGAACTTAATCAAAGTGGTGTTACAGTATTATGGATAACCCATAGCGAAGAGCAAAGCAAATCTATTTTTAATAAAAGAATGGTTATATCAGAGGGACGAATCAGCAAAGTGGAGGAAATAGTATAATGAGTACAACATCTTTAATAGTAGCATCTTGTCTTATGTTTATACCTATAGCAATATCATACAAGGAGAAATTAGGATTAGAAAGTGAAATAATTATAAGTGTAATAAGAGCGGTAATTCAATTAGTCGCTGTTGGATATATACTTGACATAATTTTTGGAATGGACAACCCAATAGTTATAATGATTTTAATATTGATTATGTGTGTAAATGCATCGCTAAATATTGTAAAGCGAGGTAAAGATATAAAAAATGTATTTGGTATATCATTTATTTCAATATTTATAGGTTCAATTATAACTATATATATTTTGGTTTTTTCAGGGGTTATAAATTTTAAACCTAATGAAATAATACCTATATCAGGAATGATAATTAGTAATTCCATGGTAGCTATTGGATTAAGTTACAAGAATTTAAATACTTCCTTTAATCTAAGAAGAGCAGAGGTTGAAACTAAACTATCCTTAGGTGCATCCGTTAAAGAGGCTTCTAAAGATATATTAAGAGAGTGTATTAAGGTTGCCATAACACCAACTATAGACTCAGCCAAAACATTAGGAATAGTTTCTCTTCCGGGCATGATGACAGGGTTAATCTTAGGTGGGGTATCTCCTATAATAGCAGTTAAATTTCAAATTATGGTTACATTTATGATAGTATCGTCATCATCTATATCAACTTTAATAGCAACTTACTTAGCATATAAAAGTTTTTACAATGAAAGATGTCAGTTAAGGAGCTAGTTTTATATAAAAATTAGCTCCTTAAAATAATATTAATAAGTCATCAATAAAATTTAATTATTTAAACAAGTCCTTGTTTATTATTATCTCTAATATCATTTTTATCTTTATCTTTCCAAGCAATTAACGCAACATCTTTTCCTAATTTATCTTGTAATTGTTGTTCTGCTTTTTTTACTTCTTTTAATTCTTCGGGTTTTAAATTAGACATTTTAAACATAATATCACTCCTTATTTATTATTTTATACAGTATTATTATGTCTATATAAATAGCTTAAAAATCTAGTTATTATTTAACTATGAAGACTATATTTAGTTATATATGTAATACTTACTTTGTCTTTAATTTATACATAATTTATTATATATTGACAAAAAAATTAAAAAAGTATAAAATCAAGATGCGTACTAGGGGAGCCCTTATGGCTGAGATGAATTTATTCAGACCCTTTGAACCTGCACTGGATAATGCCAGCGAAGGGAAGTTATAGTATAATACATAAGTTAAATCTAGCTTTTTAGATTTATGATTAATGGATTATAAACTCCTTTCGATGGTATATCAAATACCTTTGGAAGGAGTTTTTTTATGCAATTTTCACAAAGATTATTTTCAAAAGCTAAACCTATTTGGGAATCATACCTGGAGCATCCTTTTCTTAAAGAGCTGAGTCAAGGTACATTAGAAGATGATAAGTTTAGTTTTTATGTTAAGCAAGACTATGTTTATTTAATAGATTACATAAAAATTTTCGCATTAGGGATGGTTAAATCAGATACTTTAGAAGACATGCAAGCTTTTTCAAAATGTGCAAATGCTATAGTGAATATTGAGATGGATGCACATGTTGAATTTGCAAAGAAGTTTGGAATTACTAAAGAAGAACTTGAAGATACAAAGCCAAATGCAAGTAACTTATCATACACTAAGTTTATGCTTCAGGTATCTAACCAAGGATCATTAGCTGAATTAGTAGCGGTATTGCTTCCTTGCATGTGGAGTTATGCCTTTATTGGTAAAACTTTAGCTAAAGACAAAAAAGCATTAGAGCATCCACTTTATAAAGAATGGATACTTACATATGCAGATGAAGAATACAATAAGCAAAATGATTGGTGTATAAAATTAATGGACAGACTTGCTGAAGGACTTCCAGAAAGACAACTTCAAAAACTAGAAGATCTATTCATCCTTTCTTCAAAATATGAATATATGTTTTGGGATGGATGTTATAAAAAAGAAAGTTGGGTTATTTAGATGAAGGCATTAGAGATTAACAATTTATATTTTAGATACAAGGATTCAGAAAAAGTTATTATTGATGATTTATCCTTTAGCATAGATAAAAATGAGTTTATTACAATTATTGCACCTAGTGGTACAGGAAAAAGTACTCTTTTTAGGCTGATTTTAGGACTACTAAAACCACAAAGGGGTAGTGTACAAATATATAATGAAAATAACAAAAACATTATAGGATATATGCCTCAAAAAGATTCATTAATGCCTTGGAGAAATATCCTAGACAATATAACAGTGGGGCTTGAGTTAAATGGTTATAAAAAGAAAGAAGCTAGAAAAATAGCAGTTACATATTTTGAAGACTTTGGACTTAAAGGTACTGAAAAATTATATCCCCATGAATTATCAGGTGGTATGAGACAAAGAGCATCATTTTTAAGAGCTACAGTAAATAATCCTTCAATACTTTTGTTAGATGAGCCATTTTCATCACTAGATGCACTAACTAGAAGAAAGATGCAATCATGGCTACTTGACCTTTGTCAAAAACAAAGAAATACTGTATTTATGATAACTCACGATATAGATGAGGCACTACTTTTATCTGATAGAATACTTATTTGTACTGAGCTTCCATATAAAAATCTAAGGTCTATAGATGTAAACTTCAAAAGGCCTAGAAACTATGAAACAACACTTTCAAGTGAGTTTATTAGTCTCAAAAGAGATATTTTAAACATCCTCGATGATGTAGATTACAAAGGGGGAATGGAAGAATGCAAAGACTTAAAAATTACATATTCCCTTTAGTTTTTTTATTATTAATAGTTTTAGCTTGGGAGTTTTTAATACCATATTTAAACATACCAAGATATATTTTACCTAGGTTTTCTGCGGTTATTGAGGCGTTAATATCTCAAAGAGAACTTTTATACAAGCATTCTTTAATAACACTAGGGGAAGCAATACTAGGCCTTAGTATATCTGTAGTAATAGGTGTATCTTGTGCACTTTCTATATATCTTTGGAAACATGTAGGGAAAACATTATATCCAATTATTATATTTTCTCAAACAATTCCAACCATTGCACTGTCTCCTATTATGATTATGTGGTTTGGATATACAATATGGTCAAAGGTAGCAGTTGTAGTGTTATTTTGTTTTTTCCCTATAGTTATAAGTACTTTAGATGGGTTAAATAGTGTAGACAAAGACTTAGAGGATGTATTAAAAGCATTAGGAGGAAGTAAGTTACAGATATTTTTCAAACTACATATGAATTCTGTATTACCTAACTTTTTAAGTAGTTTTAAGATAGCTGCTACTTATAGTGTTGCAGGGGCTACTATTGGAGAGTGGTTAGGAGCTGAAAAAGGACTAGGTATATATGTGAAAAGAGCATCAGGAATGTTGCAATCTGATTCAGTTTTTGCTGGAGTGTTAGTTTTATCATTTTTAGGAATGACCCTATTTTCAATAGGCTTTTTACTAGAAAAGATTTTATTAAAATACAGAAGAGGAAATAAGGAGGATAATTATGAAATCAAAAAAGGTTAGTATTTTATTAGTAGTTGTTATGATGTTTAGTTTGCTTTTAAGTGGATGTTCTACTAAGGGAGAGACAAAGGCTACTAAAGAATTAAAAGAGGTAGATGTTTTATTAGATTGGTATCCAAATGCAGTTCATTCATTCTTGTATGCTGCAGAGGAACAAGGATATTTTGAAGAAGCAGGGCTAAAGGTTAATTTAATTACACCAGCAGGTACAGATGATGGAATTAAGTTAGTAGCATCAGGTCAAGCTGATTTAGCTATAAGTTATCCAAAGCAAATAATTTTAGCTAGAGGTGAAGATATACCTGTTAAGTCAGTTGGTGCAATAGTTAGAAGTTCTCTAAACCAACTGATGGTAAATAAGGATGCAGGGGTTAAAACACTAAAGGATCTAGAAGGTAAAAAAATAGGTTATCCATCTTTTGATATTGATAAGGAAACTGTTATGGCAATGGTTAGTGAAGCTGGTGGTGACCCTTCAAAGATAGAGTTTGTAGATGTAGGTTATGAATTAATGGCTGCAATTCAAACTAAAAGAGTTGATGGAATAATAGGCGGATACATAAACCATGAAAAGATATTATTAGAAAAAGAAGGAATACAATTAGATACTTTCAACCCAGCAGACTATGGAGTACCTAACAATTATGAATTAGCATTTATAGCTAGTGATGATGGAATTAAGAATAATAATGAGACTATACAAGCTTTCTTAGATGCTGCTAAAAAAGGATTTGAATATACTAAGAGCAATCCTGATAAAGCCCTAGATTTAGTGCTAAATGTTCAAAATGAAAACTTCCCACTTGATTCAGAAATAGAAAAAAAGAGCTTAGAAATATTAATGCCTCTTATGGAAAATGAAAGTGGTAAATTCTTAACCCAAGATGAAGAAAACTGGACTAAGAATGCTAAGTGGTTAAAAGAAAAGAAATTGCTTAAAAAAGAAGTTAATAGCAAAGATTTATTTAAATAATATATAAAAGTCCAGCAGCTTAAGTACTGCTGGATTTTTATATTAAAAGGAAATTAAATTTGATTTCCATAAAAATCTTCAAAAATAGATTCTTTATTCGGAATATCTAAGTTTTTAAAAGTCTGAAGAAATTCAGTATTATCGTATTCTACTTCTCTAAGTGCAACATCTACACTATAATTATCAAAGGATATTATGGCATAACGAGCTATAGGCTTGTGATAACAACCTAGAGACCCTGGGTTTAAATAAATCTTGTCTTCAGTTTTGAAAAAATGGAGAGGATGATGATGTCCAAAACATATAATATCTTCTCTACATTCATCAAAAAGATTATTAAGGTTTTCAAGGGATGGCTGAACAATTTCATGATAAGGATCTTTGCTAATGTGTTCATTTATCATATTTGATTTTATATGATAATGTAAAAACAATGCAGATTTATTATAAAAGGTTTTTCTTATAAAACGTGGTAGTTTTTCTAACTTTGATGCCAAAGATTTATCTAATCTATTAGCTATCCACTTATGGTGTTCAATTGATTTCTTATCTCTAGGAGGATGTTCTTCATTGTTTAATAAGGCTAAAACATATTCATCGTGATTTCCTAAAGTCATATGTATATTATCTCTAGAAAAAAGTGTATTTAACACCTCATTTGAATTTGGACCAATTCCAATCATATCTCCAGTGCAGTAAATTTCGCTTATATTTTTATTTTTATCAATATCATCTAATACAGCTTTTAGAGCTGGATAATTTCCATGTATATCAGTTATTAAACCAATTTTCATAAATACCTCCGATTAATATATTTATATATTAATGTATTTCCAAAAACTTATTAAATTATTAGGTTTAACTTTCAATTTAAACTAAATTCTGTTAAATAAATTTACATTATTAATAAAATAATATATTTAAAGTCAATATTAGGAGGAAAATAAAAATGATAAAAAAAATAGCATTAATTGGATTAATAATTTTAAGTTTGGCTGGATGCACTAACAAATCAATTGATCAAAATGAACAATCAAATCCTGGACAAGGCGAAAATACAACTGGTGGCCAAGCAGACGATACGAATGAGTCATTAGAAGAAGATAAAGAGTAATTTATATATTAGTAATATAAGACGGCAATTGTCGTCTTTTTTTGTGTAATACTTTATAATATAATAATAGAACTAATAAATTTGTTTAAGGTATTTAGGAGGGGAATAAATGGATTTAAGAATTCAATATAATTGTGAAGGCATACATTGGGATATTGTATCAAATACATTAAAAAATGTAGGTATGGCATATTTTGAAGGGGAAATACATAAGAAGGCCTTTGAAAACAGCCACACTGTTGTATTTGTCTTTGATGAAGATAAACTAATTGGCTTTGGTCGTGCAATTTCAGATGGCGCTTATCAAGCTGCTATATACGATGTAGCAGTAGTACCACAATATCAAGGGACAAAGATAGGTAGTACAATTGTAAATAGCATTGTAGAACGTATACCACAATGTAACTTTATATTATATGCTGCCCCTGGCAAAGAAGTTTTTTATGAAAAACTTAATTTTAAAAAAATGAAAACAGGAATGGCCTTATTTCTTAACCCAGAGAAAATGAAGAAAAATAATTTTACTGAATAAAAGTTATATTTAGTTTATATCTAAACTATAAATTATTACATAGTTGTTAATGAAATAAAGGGGTGAGTTTCGTGATATTTAAGTTAATAGAACCAAATCTTGAAATAGAAAAAGAATACAATGAGTATATAGACGAGTGGGAGAAATTAGGAGAAAATATTATTCCGTCTGCATCAATAAGAAGTAATTTTATTTATAAGGATTTAATAAATAAATGGAGTGAACAAAAAACTAATAAAGCATATGACAAAGGTTTTGTCCCAGCTTCAATATATTTTTTAGTAGATGAAAATAAGAAAATTTATGGTTCTTTACATATAAGGCATGAGTTAAATGATTATTTACTAAACCATGGAGGGCATATAGGTTATGGAATAAGGCCTTCTGAACGTAGAAAAGGATATGCAACTCAAGCACTTGCGTTAGCACTATCAATAGTAGAAGGATTAGGTATGAAAAGAGTATTAATTATTTGTAATAAAAAAAATATTGCATCAGCAAGAACTATAATAAATAATGGCGGAGTATTAGAAAATGAAGTTACTAAAGACGGAGAAACAACTCAAAGATATTGGATAGAAATATAGTATTAAGTAGCTAATGAAGTATTTAGGATAGGGGGATAACATGAATTTTTCATCGTTTAGAAAATTAGATTATATAATATTTTATATAATCTCTGTAGTTTTACCTGTAGTTCAAGTATATAATATATCGTTTAATATTATAATTGGGATATTGATATTGAGTACAATACCTGCTTTTATTTTAGGAACTATAACAAATTTAATATTTAGAAAAGATAAAAGTCAGTAAACATTAGCTACAAAAAAATTTAAAATGGGGTGATTTTGTGATTGAAACGGATAGATGTATATTAAGGTCCTTTGAAGAAAAAGATTTAGACTCATTCATGATTTATAGAAATAACGAAGAGTGGATGAAGCATCAAAGTTTTAAGAATTTAACTAAAGATGAATATAGAGAAGCATTATTAGTTCCTTTAAATGTTGAAAATGGAATTCAACTTGCTATTGTTCATAATACCACAGATAATCTTTTAGGAGATTTATATCTAGTAAAAAAAGAAAAAACTATTACAATTGGATATACTATTGATCCAGTTCATTCTCGAAAAGGATATATAAGTGAAGTTTTGAAAGTATTATTACCAAAACTTAAAGCAGAATATTCCGGCTGTGAAATAATAGCCATGACTGAAAAAGAAAATATTCCTTCTAAAAATTTGTTGCTTAAATTAGGTTTTGTATATGATGGATGGATAGATAAATGGCAGTCAGAAGTTTATGTTTATTAAACTGATTAATATATAAAAAGGGGAGCGGTTTATATGGATAAAAATTATACAGAAATTAACTCCAAAATTTTTGATAAGTGGGTTGAGGAAGGCTGGGAATGGGGCCAACCTATTAGCCACGATATTTTTGAAAAAGCTAAAAATAATGAGTGGTTTGTCTTACTGACACCTACCAAACCAGTACCAAAGGAATGGTTTGGTGAAATGAAGAATAAAAAAATATTAGGGTTAGCTTCTGGTGGTGGTCAGCAAATGCCTATATTTACTGCATTAGGTGCAAAGTGTACGGTATTGGATTACTCAGAAAAACAATTGTTAAGTGAAAATGAAGTAGCGAAAAGAGAAAGCTACGATATTAAAACAGTTAGGGCGGATATGACAAAGCCTTTGCCTTTTGAGGATGCGTCCTTCGACTTGATCTTTCATCCAGTTTCTAATTGCTATGTTGAGGATGTTCTTCCTATATGGAAAGAATGTTATAGGGTGTTAAAAAAAGGCGGAATATTATTATCAGGACTAGATAATGGTATTAATTATATTTTCAATGACGAAGAAACAAAGGTAACCTATAAATTGCCATTTAACCCGCTAAAGGATAATCAACAGTATGATGATTCAATAAAAAATGACTGGGGAATTCAATTCTCACATACCATTGAAGAACAAATAGGTGGACAATTACAGGCAGGATTTATGCTAACAGATATATATCAAGATACAAACGGTGCAGGTAAACTACATGAATTCAATATACCAACTTTCTATACAACGAGAGCAATTAAAAAATAGGATTATGAATATAGGCTAAAATAATCAAAAAATATATTATGATTAAAAAATCAAATATGAAACAATATTGACAATATATGGATAAAAATATATAATAAAAACATAGGATACTTCAAAAATTACAAATAAAAACAACAATAGGAATGTGACGTAACTAGACATAAATAGAGGTGCGAAGGAAATGGGTAACTTTTAGGTGTTAAGGAGAAGAGCCTCCGATACTAAAGGTGAATGATTTCTTTGCCGAAAGAATGTATTTGTTCTTAAGTATGTTCTTGGTTATAGAGCACAAAGCCCTATGATTGCCATAGATTGTTATGGAGAGCTATTTATGTAATGAAAATAAAAATTTTCATTACATAAATAGCTTTTTTAATTTCTAATATTTTCTAAAAACTTCCATGAAATTAATTGACAAAATATAACTGTAGATATATAATTAGATTAAGAATATTGAGAATATTATAAAAACAATAATTAACATAAATAGAGGCGCAAAGGAAAGGGGTAACTTTTAGGTGTTAAGGAGAAGAACCTTCGATACTAAAAGTGAATGATTTCTTTGCCGAAAGAATATATTTGTTCTTAAGTGTATTCTTGGGTATAGAGCAGAAATGCCCTATAACTGCCATAGATTATTATGGAGAGCTATTTATGTAGTGAAAATAAAGATTTTCATTACATAAATAGCTCTTTTAAATTATAAGAAAATTAACTACATATACATATATTAAATTGCGGTATTTTCTGAAAATTACGACTGTAAAAATATGATTGACAAACTTTAGACAATGATTTACAATAAATTCAAGTAATAAATAAAGATTATGAATAAAGGAAAAATTAAAAATTATCATAAATAGAGGTGCGAAGAAAAGGGTAACCTTTAGGTGTTAAGGAGAAGAACCTCCGATATTAAAGGTGAATGGTTTCTTTGCCGAAAGAATATATTTGTTCTTAAGTGTGTTCTTGGGTATAGAGCAGAAATGCCCTATAACTGCCATAGTTTATTATGGAGAGCTATTTATGTAGTGAAAAGAAGGGTTTTCATTACATGAGTAGCTTTTTTCTATTGCAGGAAAAAGTACTGGAAATCTTTCAACGTCTTTTATTCATAACCACAAACAATATAGTCCAATAATCAAAGGGGGAATTACAATGGAATTTTGTTTTTCAAAAGAGCATAACATGCTCCAAAAAATGTATCAGGAATTTGCTGACAAAGAGGTTAAACCTTTTGCTCAAGAGGTAGATGAAAAGGAAGAATTTCCAATAAATACTGTTAAAAAATTAGCGAAATATGGCTTTATGGGAATACCTTTTCCTAAGAAATATGGCGGTCAAGGTGCAGATAATTTAGCTTATGCTATGGCAGTAGAAGAATTATCTAAGGTTTGTGGAACTACTGGGGTAATAGTTTCAGCTCATACTTCATTATGTGCAGCACCTATATATGAATTTGGAACAGAAGAACAAAAACAAAAATATTTAACTCCACTTGCAAAGGGAGAAAAATTAGGGGCATTTGGATTAACTGAACCTAATGCAGGAACAGATGCTGCTGGACAACAAACTACAGCAGTTTTAGATGGAGATGAATACATATTAAATGGTTCTAAGATATTTATAACTAATGCTGGATATGCTGAAACTTACATAGTTATGGCAATGACAGATAAATCTAAAGGAACAAGAGGAATATCAGCATTTATAGTTGAGAAGGGAACTGAAGGATTCAGCATAGGAAAACAAGAGCACAAACTTGGTATAAAAGGGTCTGCAACTTGTGAACTTATATTTGAAAACTGCAGAATTCCAAAAGAAAACTTACTTGGTAAAGAAGGTAAAGGCTTTGGTATAGCTATGAAAACGCTAGACGGTGGACGTATAGGAATAGCAGCTCAAGCTTTAGGTATAGCTCAAGGAGCAATAGATGAAACTGTTTCTTATGTTAAAGAAAGAAGACAATTTGGAAAGCCAATATCATACTTCCAAAATACTCAATTCCAAGTTGCAGATATGAGCACTAAAACTGAAGCAGCAAGATTACTTGTTTACAAGGCTGCTAAAGCTAAGGATAGAGGAGTAGCTTATTCTTTAGAAGCTGCAATGGCGAAATTATATGCTTCAGAAACTGCAATGGAAGTTACAACAAAGGCAGTACAACTACACGGTGGATATGGATATACAAGAGAATATCCAGTTGAAAGAATGATGAGAGATGCAAAGATAACTGAAATATATGAAGGAACTTCAGAAGTTCAAAGAATGGTTATATCAGCAAACGTACTTAAATAAATAGGGGGGATTAAAGATGAATATAGTTGTTTGTATAAAACAAGTACCAGATACTACAGAAGTTAGACTTGATCCTAAAACAGGAACATTAATAAGAGATGGGATACCAAGTATAATAAATCCAGATGATAAGAGTGGACTTGAAGCTGCTTTAAGACTTAAGGATGAAATAGGAGCTCATATTACAGTAATTACTATGGGACCAGCACAAGCTGAAGAAGCATTAAGAGAATCATTTGCAATGGGTGTAGATAGAGCAATACTTTTAAGTGATAGAGCATTTGCAGGAGCAGATACTTGGGCTACATCAAGTACAATAGCAGGAGCACTTAAAAAATTAGATTATGATCTTATAATAGCTGGAAGACAGGCAATAGATGGGGATACAGCACAAGTTGGACCTCAAATAGCAGAACATTTACAAATACCTCACGTAAGTTACGTAGAAGATCTAGATGTATATGAAAAAGATCTTGTATTAAAAAGAGTATTTGAAGATGGATACCACAAAATAAAAGTTAAAACTCCATGTCTTATAACTACATTAAAGGAAATGAATGAGCCTAGATACATGAGTGTAGGAGGCATATTTGATGCTTATAGAGAAAAGCAAGTAGAAATATGGAATGTTAATGATATAGAAGTTGATATGGCAAATATGGGTCTTAAAGGTTCTCCAACTAAAGTTAAAAAATCATTTACTAAGGGAGCAAAATCTGCTGGTAAAGTATTTGATGTAGATGCAAAAGAAGGAGCACAAATAATAGTTGAAAAACTAAAGGAAAAATACATTATATAACTTAAGGGGGGCTAAATATGAGTATTTCAGAATATAAAGGCGTTTGGGTTTTCGTAGAGCAAAGAGATAAAAAAGTTCAAAGTGTATCAGTAGAACTTTTAGGAAAAGGAAGAGAAATAGCAGATAAATTAGGTTCTAAACTTACAGCAGTAATATTAGGCCACGAAATAAAAGCTAAGGCAAATGATCTTATACAATACGGAGCGGATGATGTAATCGTAGTAGATGATAAGGCACTTGATATATACATGACAGAACCTTATACAAAAGCACTTACAATTCTTATAAATGATAAAAAGCCTGAAGCTATGTTAATAGGAGCAACTGCAATAGGAAGAGACTTAGCACCTAGAGTTTCTGCTAGAGTACATACAGGACTTACAGCAGACTGTACTTCACTTGATATAGATGAAGAAACTAATAACTTACTTATGACAAGACCAGCATTTGGTGGAAATATAATGGCTACAATAGTTTGCCCAGATCACAGACCACAAATGACTACAGTAAGACCAGGGGTTATGCAAAAGCTTGCTAAAGATGAAAGTAGATCTGGAAACATAGAAGAATTTATGGTTGAATTTACAGCAGCAGATATGAATGTTGAAATACTTGAAGTTGTAAAAGAAGAAAAGCAAAAGGTTAATATAGAAGAAGCTAATATATTAGTTTCTGGTGGTAGAGGAGTTGGAACTAAAGAAAACTTCACACACCTAGAAGAACTTGCAAAACACCTTGGTGGAGTAGTATCAGCTTCTCGTGCTATGGTAGATGCTGGAATAATGGATAGCGCAAGACAAGTAGGTCAAACAGGTAAAACAGTAAGACCTGACCTATATATAGCTTGTGGTATTTCCGGGGCAATACAACACGTAGCAGGTATGGAAGAATCTGAATTTATAGTAGCTATAAATAAAAACCCTTCTGCACCAATATTTGAAATAGCTGATGTTGGAATAGTAGGAGATGTAAACAAAGTAATACCAGCTCTTATAGAAGAATTAAAATTATCTAAAGAAAGTGAAGAAGTAGCTGCAACTGTTTAATAAATAAAGGGGGCTATAAATATGAAATCAGTTATAAGAATGAGAATGAGTATGCATGATGCTCATTACGGTGGAAATTTAGTTGATGGGGCTAGAATGCTTAATTTATTTGGGGATGTAGCAACAGAACTTTTAATATTAAATGATGGAGACGAAGGTCTTTTTAGAGCATATGATTCTGTAGAGTTTTTAGCTCCAGTTTATGCAGGAGACTATATTGAAGCAGTTGGAGAAATAGTTGAGTATGGGAATACATCAAGAAAAATGGTATTTGAAGCTAGAAAGGTTATAGTTCCAAGACCAGATATAAATGATTCAGCTGCAGATGTACTTACAGAGCCAATTGTTGTATGTAGAGCAAGCGGAACTTGTGTAGTCCCAAAGGATAAGCAAAGAGGCTAAGGGGGGAATATTATGGAAAAGTTAATAATAACTGCGGCTATATGTGGAGCAGAAGTTACTAAGGAGCACAACCCTAGTGTTCCTTACTCAGTAACTGAAATAGGTGAAGAAGCAGAAAAAGCATACAAGGCAGGGGCTAGTGTTATTCACCTTCATGTTAGAAATGATGATGGAACTCCAACACAAGATATAAATAGATTTAGAGAATGTATAGAAGAAATAAAAAGAAGATGCCCAGATGCTATAATTCAGCCATCTACTGGTGGAGCTGTTGGAATGAGCAATGCAGAAAGACTTCAACCAGTTAATTTAAGTCCAGAAATGGCAACTCTTGATTGCGGAACTTGTAACTTTGGTGGAGATGATATATTTGTAAACACTGAAAATACAATAAAAGAATTTGGAGAAAAAATGATAGAACTTGATATAAAGCCAGAAATTGAAGTATTTGACAAAGGTATGGTAGATATGGCTTTAAGACTTCAAAGAAAAGGATACATAAAAGCTCCAATGCATTTTAACTTCGTAATGGGAGTAAATGGTGGAATTAGTGCAACTCCTAGAGATTTAGTATTTATGAGAGAAAGTATACCTCATGATGCAACATTTACTGTAGCAGGTATAGGAAGAAGCGAATTTGAAATGGCAGCACTTTCAATAATTATGGGTGGCCATGTAAGAGTTGGATTTGAAGATAATGTTTATATATCTAAAGGAGTTTTAGCAAAATCAAATGCTGAACTTGTTGAGAAGGTAGTAAGAATAGCAAAAGAGTTTGGAAGAGAAATAGCAACTCCTGCTGAAGCTAGAAAAATTCTAGGACTTAAGGAGGTAGCATATGAACAAAATTGTTAATGCTAACGACTTAAAAGAATTAATAAAAGATGATATGACTATAATGATAGGCGGATTTTTAGGTTGTGGTACACCTGAAAAACTAATAGATTTAATAATAGAAATGGATGTAAAAAACCTAACTATTATAGGTAATGACACAAGTTTTGTTGATAAGGGAATAGGTAGACTTATTGTAAATAATCAAGTAAAGAAGGTTATAGCTTCTCACATAGGAACTAATCCTCAAACAGGAAAGCTTATGAATGAAGGAGTTTTAGATGTTGAACTTTCTCCTCAAGGAACACTTATTGAAAGAGTAAGAGCAGGTGGATTTGGCCTTGGTGGAATACTTACTCCAACTGGAGTTGGTACTTTAGTTGAAGATGGCAAAGAAAAACTTAATATAAATGGAGTAGATTATTTACTTGAACTTCCTTTAAGAGCAGATTTAGCTTTAGTTAAGGGAAGCATAGTAGATAGCTTTGGAAACACATTCTATAAAGGAACTACAAAAAACTTCAATCCTTTAATAGCTATGGCAGCGGATACTGTAATAGTAGAAGCTGACAGTGTAGTTAATGTTGGAGAAATAGACCCAGATGCAGTAATGACACCTGGAGTACTAGTTCACCACATAGTGAAAGGAGGAGAGTAATTTGGACGCTAAAAAAATAATAGCAAGTAGAGTTGCAAAAGAGCTTAGAGATGGTCAATTAGTAAATCTAGGAATAGGCCTTCCAACTTTAGTTACAAATTACATACCTGAAGGAATAAACGTAACTTTCCAATCAGAAAATGGAATGGTTGGAATGGGAGTAGCTCCAGAGCGTGGAGAAGAAAATGTAAATATAACTAATGCTGGTGGACAATACGTAACTATACTTCCTCATGGAGCATTCTTTGACACTTCAATGTCATTTGGTCTTATTAGAGGGGGCCATGTTGATATGACAGTTCTTGGAGCTTTAGAAGTTGACCAACATGGAAACTTAGCTAACTGGATAATACCAGGGAAGCTAGTACCAGGTATGGGTGGAGCAATGGATTTAGTTACTGGAGCTAAAAAAGTAATAGTAGCTATGCAACACACAGCAAAGGGAAACTCAAAGATATTAAAAAACTGTACTCTACCTCTAACTGCTAAAGGTGCAGTTGACTTAATAGTTACAGAGCTTGGAGTAATGGAAGTTACAAGTGATGGACTTTTATTAAAGGAAATAAATCCAAGTGTAACTGTAGAAGAAATAAAGAGTTTAACAGATGCTGATTTAATAATAGCAGATGATTTAAAGGTTATGGATGTAGAGCTAGGAGAAGTAGAAGCTTAATAAAGGGGGGATTAATATATGCAAACAGGATGCAAATACGGAACTCACAGAGTAATAGAACCAAAGGGTGTACTACCACAACCAGCAACTAAAATATGTAATGATATGACTATATTTGACAATGAGATACTTATAGATGTTCAAGCGCTAAACATTGACTCTGCAAGTTTTACTCAAATAGAAGAAGAATGTCACCACGATGTAGAAAAAATAAAGAATAGAATACTAGAAATAGTTGAAGAAAAAGGTAAAATGCAAAACCCTGTTACAGGTTCTGGTGGAATGTTAATAGGGACTATAGAAAAAATAGGGGAAGCTCTAAGAGGAAAAACTGATTTAAATGAAGGCGATAAAATAGCAACGCTAGTATCACTTTCATTAACTCCTCTTAAAATAGATGAAATAATAGATATAAAGCCTGATATAGACAGAGTTGAGATAAAAGGTAAAGCAATATTATTTGAAAGTGGAATATATGCAGTTTTACCAAATGATATGGAAGAAAATTTAGCACTTGCAGCACTTGATGTAGCAGGAGCACCAGCACAAGCTAGAAAGCTTGTAAAAGAAGGCGATTCAGTTTTAGTACTTGGAGCTGCTGGAAAATCAGGAATGCTTTGTTGTTATGAGGCAAAGAAAAAAGCTAAAAATGTAATAGGTCTTGTTAAAGATGAAAAAGAAAAAGAATTCTTAGATAAAACAGGTTTCTGCCACAATGTAATAGTAGTAGATGCTAGAAAGCCAGTTGAAGTTTTAAATAAGGTTCTTGAAGTAAACAACGGAGAAGAAATAGATTTAGCTATAAACGTTGTAAATGTTCCAAATACTGAAATGTCAACTATACTTCCAGTAAAAGATGATGGAACAGTTTACTTCTTCTCTATGGCAACAAGCTTTACAAAATCAGCATTAGGTGCTGAGGGTGTAGGAAAAGACGTAAATATGATAATTGGAAATGGATATACAAAGGGGCATTCTGATGTAACTTTAGAAGATTTAAGAGAATCAGAAACTTTAAGAAATATATTCAAAGATTTATATTTATAAAATTCAAAAGGGGGATGGAATAATGAAAGTAAATAGAAGAGCTGAACTTTTTCCAAATGTAACTGATGAACAATGGAATGACTGGAAATGGCAAGTTAAAAACAGAATTGAAACTGTAGATGAACTTACAAAGTACATACCTTTAACAGAGGAAGAAGAAGAAGGGGCTAGAAAGTGTTTAGAAACTTTAAGAATGTCTATAACTCCATACTACTTATCAATAATAGATAAAGATGATGCTAATGATCCTGTAAGAAAGCAAGCTATACCAATGAGCTTAGAGCTACACAAAGCTGATGCAGATCAATTAGATCCACTTCATGAAGATGGAGATTCACCAGTTCCAGGACTTACACATAGATACCCAGACAGAGCTTTACTTCTAGTAACAGATCAATGTTCAATGTACTGTAGACACTGTACAAGAAGAAGATTTGCTGGACAAAATGATAGTGCACTTCCTATGACTCAAATAGATAATGCAATAGATTACATTGCAAAAACTCCAGTAATAAGAGACGTATTATTATCAGGTGGAGATGCCCTTTTAATGTCTGATGAAAAATTAGAATACATAATCAAGAGATTAAGAGAAATACCACACGTTGAAATAGTAAGAATTGGATCAAGAGTTCCAGTAGTTATGCCTCAAAGAATAACTGAAGACCTTGTAAATATGCTTAAAAAGTATCATCCAATTTGGTTAAATACTCATTTCAACCATTCAAATGAAATAACAGAAGAATCAAAGAAAGCTTGCGAATTACTTGCAAATGCAGGGATACCTCTTGGAAACCAATCAGTACTTTTAAGAGGAGTAAATGATTGTGTTCACGTTATGAAAGATCTTGTTAACGACTTAGTAAAAATAAGAGTTAGACCATATTATATATATCAATGTGACCTTTCTATGGGACTTGAGCACTTTAGAACTACAGTATCTAAAGGAATAGAAATAATAGAAGGATTAAGAGGTCATACATCAGGGTATTGTATACCAACATTTGTTGTTGATGCTCCTGGTGGTGGAGGAAAAACTCCAGTTATGCCAAACTACGTAATATCTCAAAGTCATAATAAGGTAATACTTAGAAACTTTGAAGGTGTTATTACAACTTATGATGAGCCAACTAATTACACTCCAGGATGCCAATGTGAAGTATGCAGAGGAGAAAAGGAAGTTAAAAAGGTTGGAGTTGCAGGACTTTTAAATGGTCAACAAATGACTTTAGAGCCAGAAGGACTTGAAAGAAAGCAAAGAGAGCACAAGCATCATGAAGAAGCTACTGCACACGCTTAAAAAATATAAAAGCATATCTATTATAGGAATGGATAAGAATGTAGGAAAAACTACTACACTTAACTACATTATAAATGAGATTGAGGATAATACTATCCTCGGTCTCACCTCTATAGGTAGAGATGGTGAAGAAGAAGACGTAGTAACAAGTACTCATAAACCAAGGATATATATAAGAAAAAATACATATATAGCAACTGCAAAAAGTTGTTTTTTAGATAGTGATGTAACTAAAGAAATAATATCTACAACGGGAATCAACACTCCTATGGGAGAAATTATAATTTTTAAAGCATTAAGTGATGGATATATTCAACTTGCAGGTCCTTCATTTAATTACTACTTAGAACAAATATGCAGCGATCTACAAAGATTAGGCTGTGATATTGTAATAGCTGATGGAGCTATTTCGAGAAAAAGTTTAGCATCTCCAAGTGTTACAAAAGGAACTATACTTTGTACTGGAGCATCTCTAAACAAAAATATATATAAGGTTGTAGAAGAAACAGCACATAGTGTTAAGTTGTTGTCTACACCAGTTTGTGAAAATAATGAAATTATAGAACTTGCTAAAGAAATTTCAAGTTATTCTAAGGTATCAATAATAGATAAAGATAAAAATATAAAAAATTTAGGCTTAAAAACAGCTCTAGATTCATCAAAGAAAATAATAGAAGTCTTAGATGAAAATTCAGAGTATGTTGTTATTAATGGAATACTAGGAGATAAGCTATTAGATAATATAATGAAAAACAGCACTAAATATAAAGGTGTTACATTCTTAGTTCAAGACGGAACAAAATTATTTTTAAGTAAAGAAGTTTTATATAAATTTGAAAAAACTGGAGGAAGGATAAAAACCTTGTCTCCTATAAATATAATTTGCATAACAGCAAATCCAAAATCCCCTTTCGGATACGAATTCGATAAGGATAAGTTCTTGGGATTGCTAAAAAGTGAAATAGACCTTCCAGTATTTGATATTCTAGGGGGTGAATAATATTAAGTTTTTAGATAATGAACAAAGATCTGCAATTGGATTTAATTTTATACTAGAAGAATTAGATGTAACTACGCCTTATGGTGTAGATAAAAAGAAGAAAATAAGAGTCTTTAAGAAAAATGAAAAAGTTGAACTAACAAATGAACTAAACAATGTTGAAAAAATAGTAGAAAGTATAAAAGATAATAAAGAAGTTTACATAGATATAGAAAGATTGTTTTGTAAGTTCAAAGATATAAGAAATTCACTAAAAAGATGTAGAGAATTTGTTGTATTAGATGAAGTAGAGCTTTATGAAATAAAAAACTTTTCGCTTGTAATGGAAGAGTTAATACAAAAATACAAAAATGTAAATTTGGATATAGATAATATAAAATTCAATGATTTAGGTGATATCATTTCACTACTAGATCCTGAAAGCCAAAGAATCCATACATTTTATATATATGATTCTTACAGTGAAGTTTTAAAAGAGATAAGAAATGAAAAAAGACTAATAGAAGAAAAAATATTTAAAGAAGCGGATGAAGAAAAATTAAAAATATTAAAAGAAAAAAGGCTAGATATAGTTTTAGAAGAAGAAAAAGAAGAACTTAATATAAAGAAGTATTTAAGTGAAAAAATAAGAAGTTATATAGACTTATTAGAAAACAATATAAAATCTCTTGGAGAACTAGATTTTCTAATAGGAAAAGGAAAACTTGCAATTAAATTTAAAGGAACAAAACCTAGTATATGTAATGAAAATAGTCTTTATATTGAAGATTCCACCAACCCCTATATACAAAGTGTATTAGATAAAAAGGGAAAGGAATTTACTCCAGTTAGTATATCTCTTCAAAGTGGAGTTAGTGTAATTACTGGAGCCAATATGGGAGGAAAAAGCGTTACATTAAAAACTATAGTTTTAAACTTACTTCTTGCTCAAAGTGGATTCTTTGTATTTGCCAAGAACTTAAAATTTTCAATTTTAGACTTTATATACTTTATATCTGATGATATGCAGTGTATAAGTAAGGGGCTTAGTACATTTGGAGCTGAAATTGTTAAGCTAAAAGAAGTTATAGAATGTGTAAAAAGAGAAAATGGTTTTGTTGCATTAGATGAATTTGCAAGGGGAACTAATCCAAAGGAAGGTTACTTCTTAGTAAAATCACTTACTAAATATTTAAATGATTTTTATACGATTAGCTTAATTTCTACTCACTATGATGGAATAGTAGAGGATGATATAGTTCACTACCAGGTTGTAGGACTTAAAAATGTAAATTTTGATTCTTTAAGATACAAAATTGATTTGAATAAAGGAAGTTCTATAGAAATAATACAAGAGCATATGGACTACAAATTAGAAAGAGTTTCATCTAATAATAGAGTTCCAAAGGATGCACTTAATATATCCATATTATTAGGCCTTGAAAAATCTGTTGTAGACATAGCCAAAAACTTTTATGAAGCGGGGGAAGAATATGCAAAATAAATTGAACTTAAATTGGGGAGTAGTTGAAAAGGCAAGAGAATCTGCAAAAAATATTGCTTATGGAACACAAGAGTTTATAGATCAACATACTACTGTTGCAGTTGAAAGAACTATATGTAGATTACTTGGAATAGATGGAGTAGATGAATTTGGGGTACCACTTCCAAACGTTATTGTAGACAATATTGCAAAGGGCAATGGATTATCTCTTGGAGCATCTTTTTTCATTGGAAATGCAATGATAAATCTAAACCTTACTCCTCAAGAAGTAGCTGAAAAAGTTGCAAGTGGAGAATTAGACCTTACTAAAATTCCTACAGGCGATTTATTTGAAATACAAATGGCAGTTAACAAAGTTGCCAAAGAAACTGTAAACACAATAAAAGCAAATAGAGAAAAAAGAGAAGCATATTTAGATGAATATGGAGATAAAACTGGACCATATTTATATGTAATAGTTGCAACAGGTAACATATACGAAGATATAATTCAAGCTAAGGCTGCTGCAAAACAAGGAGCAGATATAATAGCAGTTATAAGAACTACTGGACAAAGTTTACTTGACTATGTACCATATGGAGCAACTACAGAAGGCTTCGGGGGAACATTTGCAACTCAAGAAAACTTCAAACTTATGAGAGCTGCCCTTGATGAAGTAGGTAGTGAACTAGGAAGATATATAAGACTTTGTAACTACTGTTCTGGTCTTTGTATGCCAGAGATAGCTGCAATGGGAGCAATAGAAAGATTAGATGTAATGTTAAATGATGCATTATATGGAATATTATTTAGAGATATAAATATGAAGAGAACTATGGTAGACCAATACTTCTCAAGAATAATAAATGGATTTGCAGGTGTAATAATAAACACTGGAGAAGATAATTACTTAACTACAGCAGATGCAGTAGAAGAAGCACATACAGTACTTGCTTCTCAATTTATAAATGAGCAGTTCGCACTTACTGCAGGTCTTCCTGAAGAACAAATGGGTCTTGGTCATGCATTTGAAATACATCCAGATATTAAAGATGGATTTTTACTTGAACTTTCTCAAGCACAAATGGCTAGAGAAATATTCCCAAAAGCTCCTCTTAAGTATATGCCTCCAACTAAGTTCATGACAGGAGATGTGTTTAAGGGTCACGTTCAAAATGCAATGTTTAATATGGTAACTATAATGACTGGCCAAAAACTTCATTTATTAGGAATGTTAACAGAAGCTATTCACACTCCATTTATGTCAGATAGAGCATTATCAATAGACAATGCACAATATATATTCAACAACATGAGCTCTTTAGGTGAAGAAATAACTTTCAAAGAAGGCGGAATAATTCAAAATAGAGCTAATGAGGTACTAAATAAATCTTATGAATTATTAACTGAAATAGAAAGAGAAGGATTATTCTCTACATTAGAACAAGGTAAGTTCGCAGGGGTTAAAAGACCTATTAATGGAGGTAAGGGCCTTGACGGAGTAGTTGAAAAGGAAAAAGCATACTTCAATCCATTTATAGATTTAATGTTAAAGGGGGAAAAATAATGAGCAGCGGTCTTTATTCAATGGATTCAAAAGAATTCGATAAAACTTTGGATTTAACAAAAATAACTCCTTATGGAGACACTATGAATGATGGGAAAGTTCAAGTAAGCTTTACTTTACCAGTTGAAGATAATGAAAAAGGTATTGAAGCTGCTAAGATACTTGCAAAAAAAATGGGACTTAATGAACCAAATGTTGCACATCACGGTAGTCTTGATAAAGAATTTACATTCTATGTTGTTTATGGAAATTTAACTCACAGTGTAGATTATACTCAAATCCATGTTGAAAGTGTAGATGTAGACACTATGGATATGGAAGAGGTAAATGAATATATAAAAGAAAATATAGGTGAAAAAGTTGTAGTAGTAGGTGCAAGTACAGGGACTGATGCACATACTGTTGGAATAGATGCGATTATGAACATGAAAGGTTATGCAGGGCACTATGGACTAGAAAGATATGAGATGTTAGAAGCTTATAACCTAGGAAGTCAGGTTCCAAATGAAGAATTTATAAAGAAAGCTATAGAGCTTAATGCCAATGTACTTTTGGTATCTCAAACTGTTACTCAAAAAAATGTTCATATACAAAACTTAACTAATTTAGTTGAATTGCTTGAAGCAGAAGGTTTAAGAGATAAAGTTATATTAGTATGTGGTGGACCTAGAATTAGCCATGAGTTAGCCAAAGAACTTGGATATGATGCTGGATTTGGTCCAGGAAAATATGCAGATGATGTTGCGACCTTTGCTGTAACTGAAATAGTAAATAGAGATCTTATGAAACAGGGGGCGACTATATGATTAACTTAAGCTATGAAAAGTTAGGCAATATAGGAGTTCTAAAAATAAATAGACCTAAAAATCTAAATGCATTAAATTATGAAACATTAAAAGAACTAAATGTAATCTTAGATGAACTAAAAGATGATAAAAGTGTATATGTTCTTGTTATAACTGGTGAAGGTGAAAAAGCATTTGTAGCAGGAGCAGATATAAAAGAAATGAAGGATATGAATGCATTTGATGCTATGGAGTTTTCTAGATTTGGAAATGATGTATTTGAAAAAATAGAAAACCTAGACAAAGTAGTAATAGGTGCTATAAATGGATTCTGCTTAGGTGGGGGCATGGAACTTGCCCTATCTTGTGACATTAGAATAGGAAGTAACAAGTCTAAATTTGGTCAGCCAGAAGTAGGTCTTGGAGTAACACCAGGATTTGGTGGAACACAAAGATTATTTAATGTAGTAGGAATAGGAAAAGCTAAAGAATTAATATTTACAGGTTCTATGATAGATGCAACTGAAGGTTTAAGAATAGGTTTATTAAATAAAATAAGCGATAATCCACTTGAAGAAGCTATAAAGATGGGTAATTTAATAGCTAAAAATGGTTATATTGCATTAAAGCAATCAAAACAAGCTATAAACTTCTCATATTCTAAAAATTTAAACTTTGAATATGAAGCTTTAGCCTTTGGTAACTGTTTTGCTACAGAAGATCAAAAAGAAGGTATGAGTGCATTTATAGAAAAAAGAAAAGCTGACTTCAAAAATAAATAAGGGGTGACATTATGAAAATCGGGGTTATTGGAAGCGGAACAATGGGAAGCGGAATAGCTTCTGTACTTATAGAAAATGGATATGAAGTAGTTCTAAGAGATATGGACGAAAAGTATATAAAAAGAGGATTAGAATTAATAGAGAAAAACTTAAATAGCAAAATTAAAAAAGGAAAATTGACTGAAGAAGAAAAAGGATTTATATTAAAAAATTTAACTACAACAGTAGATGTAAATGATTTAAAAGATATGGATATAGTAATTGAAGCTGCTGTTGAAAATATGGAATTAAAAAAAGTAATATTTAAGGAATTAGATGAAGTAGTTAAAAAAGAGGCGATACTTGCAACTAATACATCTTCACTTAGTATAACAGAAATAGCATTAGCAACTTCTAGACCTGACAAAGTAATAGGAATGCATTTTTTTAACCCAGCTACTGTTATGAAATTAGTTGAAATTATTAATGGAATATCAACATCAAGTGAGACTACGGAGACTATATATAAAGTATGTGAAAATATAGGTAAAACTCCAGTAAAGGTAGTTGAAGCTCCAGGATTTATTGTAAATAGAATACTTATTCCTATGATAAACGAAGCAATAGGAATACTTGGAGATGGTGTTGCAAGTAAAGAAGAAATAGATACAGCTATGAAGCTAGGGGCAGGACACCCTATGGGGCCACTTGCGCTTTCTGATTTAATAGGAAACGATGTAGTTTTATACATAATGGAAATACTTCATAGTGAATTTGGAGATGACAAGTATAGACCTCATCCACTTCTTAGAAAAATGGTAAGAGGTAACTTACTTGGAAGAAAAACTAATAAAGGTTTCTATGATTACAATTAAATAATTTATATAAGAGAGCCATGATATTAATCTTAGATTAGTAGAGTGGCTTTCGTGCTGAAAAGAGATTGTTTTATTATTAACATATTTTGAGGGGGAATAAAAATGAAAGAAGTAGTAATAGTATCAGCAGTTAGAACAGCAGTTGGAAGTTTTGGTGGAAGTCTTAAGGATGTTGAGGCTAGAACACTTGGAAGTATAGTTATTAAGGAAGCATTAAATAGAGCAGGTGTTGAAGGAAATGTTGTAGATGAAGTTATATTTGGATCTGTTCTTCAGGCAGGACTTGGTCAAAATATTAGCAGACAATGCTCATTAGATGCAGGGCTACCAGTAACTGTTCCTACAATGACATTAAATAAGGTTTGCGGATCAGGCCTTAGAACTGTATCATTAGGTGCTCAAACTATTTTATCTGGTGATAATGATGTAGTAGTTGTAGGTGGAACTGAAAATATGTCAAAAGCTCCATATGTACTTGATAGTGCAAGATGGGGATATAGAATGGGCAATGGTGAAATGAAGGATGTAATGATAAAAGATGGATTATGGGATGCATTTAATGATTATCACATGGGAGTTACAGCAGAAAATTTAGCAACTCAATATAATATAAGTAGAGATGAGCAAGATGCATTTGCAGCATCTTCTCAAAATAAAGCAGAGAAAGCTCAAATAGAAGGAAAGTTTGATGAAGAAATAGTTCCAGTAGTTATACCACAAAGAAAAAAAGATCCTATTGTATTTAATAAAGATGAATTTATAAAACACGGTGCTACTATAGAAGGTTTACAAAAATTAAGACCAGCATTTAAAAAGGATGGAACTGTTACAGCAGGAAATGCATCTGGTATAAATGATGGAGCTGCAGCATTTGTTATTATGAGCAAAGAAAAATGTGAAAGCTTAGGACTTAAGCCTTTAGCTAAAATAGTAAGCTATGCTTCAGCAGGGGTAGATCCTTCTATAATGGGAATAGGACCTGTTGATGCAGTGAAAAAAGCATTAAGTAAGGCAAATTTAAAAATAGAAGATATTGATTTAATTGAAGCAAATGAGGCTTTTGCAGCTCAAGCACTAGCTGTTTCAAAGGAATTAAATCTTGACATGAGTAAAGTTAATGTAAATGGAGGAGCAATAGCAATAGGTCATCCAATAGGTGCTTCAGGTGCTAGAATACTTGTAACTCTTTTACATGAAATGAAAAGAAGAAATAGTAAATACGGCCTTGCAACACTTTGTATAGGTGGGGGAATGGGAACTTCACTAATAGTTGAAATGTAAAAACACATGTTTTATAAATAAAGCCTGTATCTTAATTACTTAGTTAATTAAGATACAGGCTTTTTATAATTATCCAAATTTATTGACAATTTTTCAAACAAAATGGTATAATGTTTGAAAGGTTGAAAATATTAAAAGTTGATAATAGAGGTGGAAAATGGTAGCTCAAGATAAAAAAAAAGAAATACTAAAAGCTGCAAGCCAATGTTTTGCACATTATGGATATGATAAAACTACACTTGAAGATATTGGAAAGCTTGTAGGATTAAATAAAGCTTCTTTATATTATTATTATAAAAATAAAGATTCAATTTTTTCTGATGTTATATTATTTGAATTAGAGCAGTTTTTTATTACTGTTTTAAATAAGGTTTCTGAAAAAGATAACTGTAAGAATAAAATCTCTGCTTATTTAAACGAGAGGCTAAAACTTACAAAATACACTGGCAATCTTCATCAATTAGTCCTTGAAAATATGAAGAGTTTTCGACCTTTAGTTAATGAAGTAATTGAAAATATTATTAATATGGAGGTGGAGTACTTATCTGATATTCTTAAAATTTATACAGATACTGGTGAAATAATGCCTTGTGACGAAAAAAAGGTAGCAAGAAGTATTATAACAGTGGCTAATGCAATCACAAATCGAATAGTTAAACATATTGATTATCATTTAATTACTGAAATTGATTACTCTGCCATTGAATCTGAAACTAATTACACTATTTCTTTAATATTAAATGGACTTTTAAAAAAATCATAATATAATTAAGTCAACAAAATTTATTACAAAAGGGAGGTAATTTATGGACTATTTAATACTGTTGAGTACTCTGGTGGTTTTAATATGTATAACTTCAAATAAAGCTTTATATAAATTTGGAGTGCCTATTCTTTTAGTTTTCATTGTTTTTGGTATGTTAATGGGATCTGATGGAATAGGTGGAATATATTTTGATAATTTTAAATTAACAGAACAAGTAGCTTCAATTGGTTTAGCTTTCATTATGTTTTATGGTGGATATGGTACTAATTGGGAAGTAGCTAAACCAGTGGCTGCTAGGTCTGTTTTCATGTCTACTATGGGTGTTGTTATAACTGCTGTTCTTACAGGATTATTTTGTTCTTTTGTTCTTAAATCAACTATGCTAGAAGGATTTCTTATTGGATGTATAGTTGCTTCTACAGATGCTGCATCTGTCTTCTCTATTTTGCGTTCACAAAAACTTAATATAAAAGCTGAAATTGCATCATTACTAGAAATTGAAAGTGGAAGCAATGACCCTATAGCATATATGCTAACAATAATTGTAATTACTTTAATGTCTGGAAATAAAGAAGAATCTATTTTGATGATGTTAATATTACAAATAGGCTTTGGTTTATTAGTTGGATTTATATCATCAAAAGTAATGGTGAAATTTTTAAGAAGTATGCCTTTTGAAATAGAAGGGTTTTACCCTATATTTACTACTGCAGCAGCACTATTAACTTTTGCTATTACTAACTATATAGGTGGAAATGGTTATTTAAGTGTTTATATATTAGGTATAGTATTAGGTAACAGTAAGATACCTCATAAAAAAAGTCTTTTTCATTTCTTTGATGGCGTATCGTGGCTTGTTCAAATGGGATTATTCTTCTTATTAGGATTACTTGTATTCCCTTCAAAGTTACCATCAATAGTGATTAGTGGGACTATTATATCTTTATTCATGATTTTCGTAGCAAGACCAATTGCAACCTTTAGTATATTAAGTTGGTTTAAGGTTCCTATAAAAGAACAACTTTTTATATCATGGGTAGGTCTTAGAGGGGCTGCATCAATAGCATTTGCAATATTTGCAGTCGGTTCTAATGTATCTACTAACAATGATATATTCCATATAATTTTCTTTATTGCATTGTTTTCAGTTACAGTTCAAGGATCTCTTATACCAAAAGTAGCTGAAAAACTTGGTTTAATTAATGATGACATGCCGGTTCTTAAAACTTTCAACGACTATACTGAGGAAGAAGGTACAAAATTAATAGAACTTAATATAAATGAAAATAATAAATGGATAAATAAGAAAATAATTGATACAAATATACCAGAAGAGATTCTAATTGTTATGATTAAACGTGGTGATGAGGTAATAGTTCCTAAAGGATTTACTGAGATAAAACATAACGACATATTAGTTTTAAGTGGAAGTGAACAGTGTATTATTAAGTTTGTTGAGTCATATACGTAAATTAATAAACTTAAAAAATAATTACCTCAAAATAATTATATAATTATCTTGAGGTAATTATTTTTGGAATTTTTTATATTTTAGTGGTTTTGTATTTTTATGCAAAAATTTTTACTATTCAGTCATGTAGGTAATGTGATAAAATTATATTTATATTAGATATTTTAATAGGAATATATTTTAAATTAAAAAAGTATGTTTCTTAATCATTATATATTGTTGTATAATTAAGTATTAAGTGTATGGAGCTAATTACATTCAATATAAGGAGGACGATAGATGAGTAGACATGTACCGGAGATTAAAGGAATGCTTAGAAGCCATATAATTGAGATGCCATCGGTAATAAGACAAGCTACTGGCATAAAAATATTTGGCAAGAGATTAAAGTCATTTATTTTTACAACTGATGTAGCTATTATAAAAAACAATAACGCAGATGCAATAATTGCTGTATATCCTTTTACGCCTCAACCTCTTATAACTGAAGCTTTAGTATCCACAGCAGATGTTCCAGTTTTTTGTGGTGTTGGCGGTGGTACTACAATGGGAAAGAGAGTTGTAAACCTAGCATTAGATGCTGAGTTTAAAGGTGCAATGGGAGTCGTTGTTAATAGCCCTACAACAAATGAAATTGTAAGAAATATGAGGGATACAATAGATATACCTATTATTGTTACTGTTGTTTCAGAGTATGAGGATATAGAGGCTAGAATTAAGGCTGGGACAACAATACTGAATGTTTCAGGTGCGAAAAATACTGCACATATAGTTAGAAAAATTAGAGAAAAATATCCAGAATTTCCTATTATGGCAACTGGGGGACCAACTGATGCCACTATCCTTGAAACAATTGAAGCTGGGGCTAATGCTATAACATATACGCCACCATCTATAGCTGATATGTTTAGTGATACAATGGAGAGATATAGAGTTATATATAAGAATGAAAGTAATGACTAAAAAAAGGCTGTTAAAAAACAGCCTTTTTTCTATTTAGAATGCATTAAAATAAAATATTCTTGAAGTTTAACAAACAATTCATTAGCATGTAATATTGTAGAAATTCCCTGCTCTATAATATCTGTTCTCATAAGCATAACGCCTTCTTTTGCTGTATTAATACCTTCTCTATATATAGTTATAAACTCAACCACTTTATGATGGAGGTCGATGTACTCAGAAGGCACTGCGTTATCAGTATAGGTATATTCATTTAGTATCTTTTCTCTTTCTCTTAATGAATTGTAAGTGTATACTTCTCCTTGTGACTTAAAACTACCCTTATTAATTGGATTTTCAGTTTGAACTTCGCTTATATCACTTAAAAACTCCTCAATAAAGCCTACATATTCATTTTTTTCTACGCTAAATGTATTCAATGATGTATTAAGTTTATGTGTAGTTATTGGCGTTGCAAGTACTAACAGTATTGCAATTAAAAAATATCTGTATTTTTTTATCATATTAATCACCTTTATTATAATAATATTTCATAGCATTATTATATCCAAATTTTGAAAAATTATTTTAACTGAAAAACTATAATAAGTTTTTAATAAGACTTTGTTGTATAATTTAATTGAATTAAATAATGAAGGGAGATAGTTTATATATGTATCAACAAGATTGGATGATGAGACAAATTGGAGATATGGTCAAAGTTATTGCAAGAATTGTTTTCAAAAAAGATACTATAACTTACGAAATTACCAATAGTGAAATAAGTACAGATACTGATTTATTACATAAAGAGTTAATTGAATTGTTAAATTTATTAAAGATAAATGAAGCTGAGGATTTATTGTTTAAGAATATAAAAACAGATGACTTAAATTATTTAAAAATAGCAGTTGATTTTTATAATAGATTAAATGAACTAAGTGACGAACAACTAGAAAAAGCTGATTTCTCAAGAGATGAAATAAAAAGTGGACTTGAAGATATTTCAAAAAAATTTGGAGTTTCAATTTGGAAATAGTTAAGAGAATAAATTTATGTTTTTAATCTAATAATATATTTGAAATAGAATATATTGGAGGTATAAAAATGATAAAAAAATTAGCCTTAGTGGGTTTAATCACATTAAGTTTAGTAGGATGTACTAATAACAATAACACTACAGATAATGATCAAAACGGCAAAGCAGCAACTGAGGAAGAAACTTCCCCTGAATTAACTAGAGATGTAGAGTATTATGCTGACGAAAAAAATGCTGAAGAATTAGTCGGTAGAGATATAAATGATTTATTTAATGAATTAGATAAACCAAGTAGAGTTACATATTTTGTAAATGCAGATGATATTAATATAGTAAATATAAACAGTGATATAAATGGAAATATAGTAGAAGATAAAGCTGCAGTAACAGAGTATGTTTATCCAAGGGTAGCTGAGAAAAAAAGTGCATTATATGTTTACACAGATAAAAACACAATAACAGAAACAAATGTTGGTTCATTTGCACAAGTACCTAATAATGACTATAGAGATACAGACTATAGAGTAAACTATTACTTTGATTATAAAAATATAAAAGCTGATGATTTTGATGCAAAAAAATACAAAGATGAATTTGTAGGCAAAAATATAGATGAATTCAATAAAAAATTCAACTTAGAAAATTCTAAAATAGATGTATTTAAAAAGAGTACAGTAGACCAAATCAACATATATACAAGAGAGAACTCGGATAAAGCTATATTAGTTCATTCTAAAAATAAGGTAATTAAGGATATAAAAGAAATTGAACAAGCTCTTACAAAAGCTGAAATAGATCAGTATTTTGGAAAATAAACATTGAAAATCCCTCTAAAAAGAGGGATTTTTTTATCGTTTATAACATATATATTATTTTTTCATATATTAATATTGAACAAAGTGAAAATAGGTAAAATATGTTAAAATTAAGTATATTAATTAACTGTATATACCTATTAAATACAACAAAAATGGGGGGGATTAAATTGACACATAATAAAAATGCTGTGGATAGTTCAGTAAAAGCAGGGATTTCGTTTGGTTCATGTTTGGCAATGATTATATCTTATACTGCTTGGAATTCTATACCTTGGGCAATAATTCATGGGTTAATGAGCTGGATTTATGTGATTTATTATTGGGCTAAATATAATTAATGGAGATATTATGATTAAAAAACTTAATTTAAATAATAAAGATATAGTAAAAGAACTATTAAAATTACAAATAGCTTCATATAAGGTTGAAGCTGACATTATAAACTTTTATGAAATACCACCATTAAAAGATACAATAGACAGTTTAAAAGAATGTGATGAAATATTTTATGGTTTATATATAGAAAATAATATAGCAGGAATAATTTCATATAAAATTATTGAAAATATTGTGGATATACATAGAGTTGCAGTATATCCACAATATTTTAGAATGGGTATTGCAGGAGAACTTCTTAATTTTGTAGAAGGACTTCATAGTAATATAAATAAGGTGGTTGTATGCACGGGAAAAAAGAATCTACCTGCTATTAACTTATATCTAAAAAATGGATATAAAAAGATAAATGATATAGAAGTTAGTAAAGGTGTTTATTTAACAAAGTTTGAAAAAAGAATGTAATATATTTGAATTAAAGAAAGGGGGATATGTATATGATAGAAACAAGTAGACTATATATAGTTGATGCAATAGAAGAAGATATTGAAACTATTATTGAAATGGAAAATCACAAGGAAAATAGAGATTTCGTTTGGAGCTCTACATTTGATGAACATAAAGCTGAAATTGAAGATGAAAGTTACTTACTTTTTGTATTTAAGAAAAAAGAAGACAATTCAATTATTGGATTTGCATTAATTAAATTAGATTTTAAATCTGAAGTTTTTGAACTTAGAAGAATTGTTATATCTGAAAAAGGAATGGGGTATGGTAAAGAGGTTATGAAAGCATTATTAAAATTTGCATTTGAAGAAATAAATATTAATCGCTTTTGGTTAGACGTATATCCTGATAATGTAATAGGAATTAATCTTTATGAGAGTCTTGGAATGCACAAAGATGGAGTATTAAGACAGAACTATAAAGCTAAACGAGGCTATTTAGATCAAATAATATACTCAATGCTAAAAAGCGAGTATTTGCAAAGTAGATTAACAATATGAAAAAATACAAAATAGTTTTTCTTATATTAATTAGTTTAATTGCAGTATATTTAGTAGGTTGCAATAATTCGTCTAATAAATTAACAATAAAAAGGGAACAGCTTACAAAAAAAGAAGAGTTTTTCTTTAACTCAACAGGAATATATCATAATTATGTATATAAAATAGATGGTATTTCAAAGAACAAAAACTATGAGTTGTTGTGTTGGATTGAAGAATACAAAGATGGAAAGTTAATTTCCAAAGATGATATATCAAAATTTTATATAAATGAAAACAATAACGTCGATTCTAGTTTATATTTAGTATTCAATATTGAAGACGGTCCTAGTAATACCCTAGGGATATCTGTTGGAACTTTATCTGATGTGCCAAACACTATGGTTGTTAAAAAGAAAAGTGATGCTCATTTTCTTCAAGGGGTTGGAAGTTCACTAAATGGGATTGATATAAATTCGAATCAAGATATAGCTATATTAGGCTTTTCTAAGGCTTATGATGATGGTAGAGACACAAGTATAGATTTGGATAATTTTAATTCTATAGAAAAAGATATACAAGAAAATGATCAGGTAAGACTTATAAAGATTAAATTAGTTGAGGATTAGTTCATTTGAATTAATCCTACATAACTGTGCACCAAATGTCGGAGGTATAAATAAAACTTCTGTTATTCTATATACAAGAGGGAGGTCATAAAAATGGATTCGCTTAAACAAATGAATAAAGCATTAAAATATATTGAAGAAAATTTGACTAATGACATCGACTATAAAGAAGTAGCAAAGATAGCACTTTGTTCTGAATATCATTTTAAAAGAATGTTTTCGCTACTTTCAGGTGTTGCACTGTCTGAGTATATCCGAAGAAGACGCCTTAGCGCATCTGCATTTGAACTTAATAATAGCGATATAAAAGTAATTGATCTTGCAATTAAATATGGATACAACTCACCAGACTCTTTTACAAGAGCGTTTCAAAGTATTCATGGTGTAACGCCAACAGAAGCAAGAAACAATGGTCAGCTACTAAAAGCTTATCCACCAATGACCTTTCAATTAACAATTAAAGGAGGAAATGAAATGAATTATAGAATTGAAGAAAAAGAGGCATTTAGAATAGTAGGTATTCACAAAAGAGTTCCTATAGTTTTTAATGGAGTTAATCCAGAAATTGCATCAATGTGGCAAAGTTTAAATATGGATATAATAAATGAACTTAAAAGCCTTTCTAATGTAGAACCTATGGGGCTACTTAGCGCATCAGCTAATTTTTCTGAAGGAAGAATGGAAGAAAAAGGAGAGCTTGACCACTATATAGGTGTGGCAACAAATAATGAGTGTCCAGATAACTTTACAAAACTTGAAGTTGCTCCTTCAACATGGGCTGTATTTGAAGCTGTTGGACCATTCCCTGAAACTCTTCAAAACGTATGGGGAAGAATTTATTCTGAATGGTTCCCATCATCAAACTATGAAATAGCAGAAGGACCGGAAATGCTATGGAACGAGCATAAAGATACAAGTTCGCCAACTTATAGAAGTGAAATATGGATACCAGTTTCAAAGAAGTAATAGTAAGAAACTTATATACAAAAAAGAGTGGATTTTATCTAAATCCACTCTTTTTTGTTACACGAAAAAATTGAAAAATATAAATATTTTGTTGACAAATATAGGGAGTATTAATATAATATCATTAATACATAGTAATCCTATAGGAATTAAAGAGATTGAATTCATTTAGAAATTACTAGTAAAAGGGGAGATTCTATGGAAATAAATTGGAAATTTATAGTGGATAACATACCACTATATAAAGATGCAGCATTGCTGACATTAAAACTTGCCTTTTGGGGTATACTTGCATCCTTGGTAATCGGTATTATTTGCAGCGCTGTATTATATTTTAGGGTCAAGGTACTAAAAAATATTGTAGGGGCTTATATTGAGCTTTCGAGAAATACACCGCTATTAATACAGTTATATTTTTTATACTTTGGCTTTACAAAAGTTGGTATAACCCTAAGTGAAAATACTTGTGCAATTATAGGATTATCATTTTTAGGAGGAAGTTATATGGCAGAAGCCTTCAGGGGTGGAATAGAAGCAGTAAGTAAGTCTCAAATAGAATCAGGATTAAGTTTAGGACTTTCAAAAATGCAACTAATAAGACATGTAATTCTTCCGCAAGCGTTTTCTTTTAGTATTCCATCTATAGGAGCAAATTGTATATTTTTATTAAAGGAAACGTCTATAGTTGGAGCAATTGCAATATTAGATTTAATGAATGTCACTAAGGATTTAATAGGAATGTATTATCAGACCTTTGAGTCATTACTAATGCTAGTTGTTGCATACCTTATTATACTTTTGCCGTTGTCATTTTTCCTAACATGGCTGGAAAGGAAGGTACGATATGCAGAATTCGGTAATTAGTATTGTTTTTACTGAGCAGAATATAATGCGTTTACTTGAAGGATTATTAGTAACAGCTAGAATTGCCTTTGTTTCAATTATTATTGGTTCTATTCTTGGTATAGGATTTGGACTTTTGATGACGTCCAAAAAAAAGGCAATAAAAATTATCTGCAGATTATATCTTGAAACCTTTAGGATAATACCAATTCTTGTTTGGTTGTATATTGTGTATTTTGGAATTACAAGTGCCTTAAATATTCATCTAGAGGCTGAATTTATATCTATTGTTGTGTTTAGCCTTTGGGGTATAGCTGAAATGGGTGATATTGTAAGGGGTGCATTGGAATCCTTACCTAAGCATCAAATAGAATCAGGGAAAGCCTTAGGTCTTGGTTTTTGGAAACTTTATAGATATGTACTTATACCTCAAGCAGTAAGGAGAATGCTTCCAGGTGCTATTAACTTAGCTACAAGAATGGTTAAAACAACATCACTGGTTGTGTTAATAGGTGCAGTTGAGGTTTTAAAAGTAGGTCAACAAATTATAGAGTTATCTCGTTTTCAGGTGCAATCAGCATCATTTTGGGTTTATGGTTTAATATTTATTTTATATTTCATAATTTGTTATCCATTATCAATATTGTCAAAAAGACTAGAAGCAAAATGGAGTAATTAGGGGTGATTATTATTAATAAGGAAAAAAGCAAAACTTTATTAGAGATAAAGAGTCTACATAAGGAATACGATGGGAAAAAAGTGCTAAACAATATAGACCTCCAAATAAACAAGGGGGAAGTAGTTGTTGTACTAGGTTCATCAGGATGTGGAAAAAGTACGTTGCTTAGATGTCTCAATGGACTTGAATCTATTCAAGGTGGAGATATAAAGTTATCAGGTAAAAGTTTAATAGGAAAAAATGTTGATTGGAGGGAAATTCGTCAACAAATAGGTATGGTATTTCAAAATTATGACCTTTTCCCGCATATGACTGTTATAGAAAACATACTTTTAGGACCTATACAGGTTCAAAAAAGAGATAAAAGTGAAGTATTACAACAAGCTAAGGAATTACTAAATAGGGTTGGCCTTTTGGATAGGATAGATGCATATCCAAGACAACTGTCAGGAGGTCAAAAACAGAGAATAGCTATTGTCAGGGCTCTTTGTATGAACCCAGAGATTATGTTGTTTGACGAAGTTACAGCTTCACTTGACCCAGAAATGGTTAGAGAGGTTTTGGAAGTTATGTTAGGTCTTGCAAAGCAAGGAATGACAATGGTAATAGTAACTCATGAGATGGGATTTGCAAAGGCTGTTGCCGACAGAATAGTATTTTTAGACGCAGGTAATATATGCGAAATAGCTGAACCACAGGAGTTTTTTGAAAATCCTAAAACAGAACGTGCTAAGCAATTTTTAAATGTATTTCAATATTAAATATTAAAAAAGGGAGATGAATGAAATGAAGAATATCAAAAAGCTTTTATCGTTATTACTTGTTAGTATAACAGTAATAGGAGGGGCTGTTGGATGTAGTAAAGAAGCTACAGAAACATCATCAGTACCTACAAGTTCTTTAGAAGAAATTAAGAAAAGAGGAACAATAAGAATTGGAGTATTTAGTGATAAACCACCATTTGGTTATGTAGATGCTAATGGTGATAACCAAGGTTTTGACGTAATGATTGCGAAAAGGTTTGCAAAGGACCTTTTAGGGGATGAATCAAAGGTTGAATTTGTATTAGTTGAAGCAGCAAATAGAGTACCGTTTTTAGAATCAAACAAGGTTGATATAATAATGGCTAACTTTACTGTTACTGATGAAAGAAAAGAAAAGGTTGATTATGCAAACCCTTATATGAAGGTTTCTCTTGGTATAGTATCACCAGACGGTGCTCAAATAACTTCTGTTAATCAACTAAAAGGAAAAAAACTTTTGGTTAATAAAGGTACTACTGCACAAGATTATTTCACAAAAAATTATCCTGATATTGAACTATTAAAGTATGATCAAAATACAGAAACTTTTGAAGCACTAAAAGATGGTCGTGGCGTTGCTTTAGCACACGATAATACGGAAGTTCTTGCATGGGCTAAATCAAATCCAGGATTCACTGTTGGATTACCAACATTAGGTAGCCAAGATACAATTGCTCCAGCTGTTAAAAAAGGAAATAAAGAACTTTTAGATTGGATAAATGCTGAACTTGAAACAATAGGTAAAGAAAATTTTGTACGTAAGGCTTATGAAGAAACATTAAAGCCAGTATATGGTGATGATGTTAGTCCTGAAGATCTTATAGTCGAAGGTGGAAAATTAAAATAATGGCTAAATAGACAGTAGATAAATATTCTACTGTCTATTTTTTTGCAAATAAGACGAATTACCATAAAATAAAAGGAAATTGTATATAAAAAGCGAATATTTAAAGTAAATATATATAGAACTTTTTTGATTTCAGGGGGATAAAGATGAAAAGTAGAAAAATAAATAGATTAATATCTATTACTTTGTTGTGCGCTTTAATGGTGGGGTGTAGTAGCAATGTACAAACTCAAGAACCTGTAAATAAGGTTGATGGTGTACAAAGTGAGAAACCAAAAGTAGAAGAACCAGTTATAAATAAAGTAGAGGTTATAAACTACTTAAATTCTGACCTAATAAAATCCGATGTTTTAAATGGGGAAAACGTGGATTTTAAAAACATATTATTCAAAGATAAATACAATGAACTTGAAGGAGTATTGGGTTTTAGGGGAAACAATTATAGAGATTCAGCGTCTTACGGTTATAGCAATATAAAAGACAAGAAATTAAGTACAATATGGGAGTATACAACATCTTCAAGTTCATGAGGTGGAGGAGCAGGTTGGACAGGACAACCTTCAATAGTTAAATGGCCAAAAGAAATAAGAGAAAAGATGAATATAAAAGAAGAATTTAAAAATGACGATGATTTCACAGAAGTAATATATTCTTCTTTAGATGGTAACATATACTTCTTAGATTTAAAAAGTGGATTACCTAGTAGAGAAAAGATTAGAATAGGAAATCCTATAAAAGGTAGTTTAAGCATTGATCCAAGGGGATTACCTCTTTTATATGTAGGAGAAGGAATAGCTGAAAAGAAGTCAATGGAATACAATATATATAGTTTAATAGATTGCCAAAAACTATATTCAATAAATGGTTCAGATACTGATGCATATAGAAGATGGGGTGCATTTGACTCATCGACTATTGTAAGTAAAGATACAGATACATTAATTGTAGGTGGGGAAAATGGTCTATTGTATCTAGTAAAATTAAATTCTAATTATGACAAAGAAAATAATAAAATTAGTATAGATCCTAAAATTACTAAATACAGATATAAAATAAATGACAGTAGTAGAAAAGGAAAGCTAGGAATAGAAAATTCAGTTGCTGTATATGCAAATTTAGTTTATTTTGCTGATAACAGTGGATATATACATTGTGTAGATTTAAATACACTAAAGCCTGTATGGAGTATAGATGGACGTGACGATATTGATGCTAGTTTAACAGTTGAGGTAAAGGATAATAAGCCATATATCTATGCAGGAAATGAAGTAGATTTCCAAGGGACTAGGGGTGTAGCAAAGCTTAAGAAGATAGATGGTATAAGTGGAAACGTTATATGGGAAAAGGAATATGAATGCTTATCACAGTTAGGAGCACATCCTGTAAATGGCGGCCTTTTATCTACAAATGTAATTGGTAAAAATGAAATAGACAATATGGTTATATTTTCACTTGCTAGATACAAGGAATTTAATAAAGGTGTTATGGTTGCCCTTGATAAAAACACAGGAGAGGAAATCTGGAAAAAAGAATTTGATAATTATATGTGGTCTTCACCAGTAGATTTTTATAAAAAAGATGGAAAGGCATATTTAATACAATGTGATTCAGCCGGTCAAATACATTTAATAGATCCAAAAACTTCAGAAACATTAAATACGATTACACTTAATGGAAACATAGAAAGTTCTCCTGCTATTTTCAATGACTATATGGTAGTAGCAACGAGAAATATGAAAATATATGGGTTAGAGATAAAATAATACATTAGCAAAACCTAAATAAAAGGCTAACCAAATGGATAGCCTTTTGTTATATATTGGAAGGAGGTTATTAAATGGAGTTTAACATACGTACAATGGAAAAAGAAGATTGGAACAGTGTTGTTGATATATATATCCAAGGAATAAACACAAAAGTAGCTACATTTCAGACAGAAGCACCTAAATACGAAGAATGGGATAAAGGACATCTTAAAATTGGAAGATTTGTTGCAGTTGATAATCAAGATAAAGTTGTAGGCTGGGTAGCATTAAGTCCTACAAGTAGTAGATGTGTATATAAAGGTGTTGCTGAAGTAAGTGTATATATTAGTGAATCCTTCAGAAAAAACAATTTGGGATACAAACTTCTTAATGAAGTTATTGAAGAAAGTGAAAAAAAAGGAATATGGACATTACAATCAGGAATATTTGCTATTAATGAAGCGAGCATAGCATTACATAAAAAATGTGGTTTTAGAATTGTGGGCATTAGAGAAAAAATTGGTCGTGATAGTAACGGAATATGGCAAGATACAGTACTTATGGAAAGAAGAAGCAAAATAGTAGGGGTGTAGGGCATATAGAATTACTAGGTGAAATATAGGAAGATTTATAGTTTCGATTCATGTAAAATATCTTTATAATTAAAATTACTGGAGGGATTGAAATGAAACAAGTTTATGCACCTGGTTGTGCCTTTATGATTTATAAACCAAGTCTTGCTAAAAAAGTACAAGAGTTTTTAAATAATGATTTAGGAAGTATTCCTGAACATTTAATCTGCTGTAGACATGAACCTAATCTGGAGAGTGGTACACAGGTAATTAACACATGTGCAGGTTGTGATAGAAGATATAGAGAACTATATGATGGAATAAACACAATATCACTTTGGGAGATATTAGCTAATAGCGATTCGTTTTTGTTTCCTAACTATAATGGTATGAAGATGACAATACATGATGCATGTCCTACAAAAACTGAGAAAAGAGTACATGATGCAATAAGAAAACTTCTTGAAAGAATGAACATAGAAATTATTGAACCAAAAAATACTCGTACTAAAGCAATATGCTGCGGTGATAGTTTTTATCCTACATTGCCCGTAGAACTTATAAAGGAGCAGATGAAAAAAAGATCAGATGAAATGCCTTGTGAGAATGTGGTTGTGTACTGTGTTTCCTGTATTAAGGCAATGCATATAGGGGGTAAAAAGCCACGCTATATTGTAGATCTTTTATTTAAAGAGGAAACGGAAATAGGTACATTTGAACCTGATAAATGGCATGATGAATTACAAAAGTTCATAGATGAGCATTAGTAAGGAGAAAAATTATGAAAAAGCCTAGTAGCATTTCTGATAATGAGAAATGGCAAGCGGTTGTAAGTTGTAATAGAAGTTATGACGGGTTGTTTTTTTATGGAGTAAAAACAACTAAAATATTTTGTAGACCATCATGTAAGTCAAGAACTCCTATACGTAACAATGTAAATTTTTTTGATAATGCAACAAATGCAATAGAGAAGGGATTTCGTCCATGTAAAAGGTGTTGTCCTGATAAAGTAGTTTTTCAGCCTGAATTAGATTTTATAAAAAAGGCTGAGGATATATTTGATGTAGATTATAATAAGCAAATTAATTTAAGCGATGTTTCAAAAGAGCTTGGAGTTAGTATAAATCATTTAATAAGGCTTTTTAAAGGGTATAGCGGTGTTACTCCTATGCAGTATATTACTAAAAAAAGGGTAGATAAAGCCAAAGAACTTCTAAATCAAAATGATTTAAGCATTATTGATGTTGCTTATACAACAGGCTTTAAAAGCTTATCTAATTTTTATAAGTGTTTTAAAGAACATACCGGATATACCCCAATTAAATACAAAAAAAGTAGTATAAAATAAGCCTCTTATAAAAGAGGCCTAAATACTCTTACATAGTTAGATTAATATATTAATTCTCCATTTAAAACAGTAACAGCGGTGCCGCCTATTTTTACTTCACATATTTCATCATTTTCCTTCGAAATACTTACATATACACAACCTGGTCTATCTACTTCCATCCCTTCTTCACCTATTAAATCAATAGTATCATTACATTCTATTAATTTATTTTGTATAATATAAGATGCAACACTTCCATTTCCAGTACCACAAACAGGATCTTCAGCAACACCAACAAGTGGAGCTATAGCTCTTAAATGATAACTATACTTTTCATCTAATGTTTCTATACAAAATGGTGTAATTCCTATTAAATTATTATCTACACTTATTTTATGAATAGCATTTAAATCTGGTTTTGCATTCATAAGTTTATCTAAGCTTTTTACTCCAAATACTAACCACCATAGACCTGTACTTGTTTTCATGGCAGGTACATCTAATAAATCTTCTTTACTAAGACCTAACAGTTTTGCAACTTCACTTTTAGGCATATCAAAAGCTTCAAACTTAGGATTTGTTTGAGTCATCATAAATACTTTTTCACCATCGATATCTACTAACTCTACAGGTAAAACACCTGCTTTTGTTTCTTGAAAAAACTTATTTTTACTTAAATCTAATTTTCCTTCTTCGCAAAGAGCAGAAAATGTACCTATAGTAGCATGACCACATAAGTCTACTTCAAATTTAGGAGTGAAAAATTGCACCTTAAAGTCTGCAACTTGTGATGGAGAAACAAATGCAGTTTCAGAAAGATTCATTTCTCTTGCTATTTTTAGTTTTTCATCATCACTTAGACATACTGCATCTAAAACAACTCCAGCAGGATTTCCACCAAAAGGAATACTTGTAAATGCATCTACTTGTATAATTCCAACTTTTTTCATTTTAATTACCTCCATTCAATTTTTTTGAAATGTATATTTCATGCTCAATATATCTTGAACTTATAAATACAATACTAGGATTAGAAGTCCATATAGAAATCCCATCATTTTCAGATATAGCTTGTCCTGTAATAACTTCTTTTCTATCAGATACTAAAGTTAACCACCTTCCACCTGCTAATTCTTGGAGATTTTCATCGCTTCCATGATAATAAACATTGTCAATTCCTTCTAGTTTAGTACTTCCATAAAGGAGAATATCAACAATAACTCCACGGAAAATAGCTTTAGAAAGGTCTTCAAAGAGATACAAAGCTTCATCTTCCCATAAAGAAAGAATTAATCTATTCTTACAATTATTAATTATTTCTTTGGCCTTTTCCATTGTTTGAGTGTATCCTTTAATGTTGTAGACATATTCTATATTTTGAGTTGTACTTAGCTTTGATAATGTATCTTGTATTGTGCTTATAGACTTTTCAAAATTAATATGGACACTTTTTAATAATTCTTCAGGAGGTAGGGAAACATACTTAATTGGTTCACTACCAACAGTTATAACTGCTCCTGAATTAATAAGACGAGAAATGTTTTCATAAACTTTTGCCTGTGGTACTCCAGAAATTTTACTCAATTCATAACCGGTAGATGGATTTTGCTTAAGTAAGGCTATATATATTTTTGCTTCATAACTTGTAAAACCAATTTTCTGCATTTCTTTAACTAATTCTTCCATATGGTTTTCTCCTACTTTAAAAATCAATATAATAAATTGTTATTTTGTTTATTAATAATTACATATTGAATTAGTAACTACTATAGTAGGTACTAAAATGAAAATACATTCTTTTATTAATTTTGTCAATATACTTTAGGATTATTAATAATAAATTAAAAGTTACAATAGGCACTAATACCGTTCTATATTAACTATAGGTAGTTATATGAATATGATATAATAGTTAGATAAGGGGTGATTTAAAATGTTATATTATGTAATTGATGCTTTTACTGAAACAAAATTTGGGGGTAATCCAGCAGGGATAGTGATTCATGAAGATTTAAGTGAAGACTTTATGCAAAAATTTGCTGCTGAGGTTAGATTTTCAGAAACGGCTTTTATTAAAAAAATTGATGAATTAAATTTTGAAATAAGATTTTTCACACCAGCTGCAGAAGTTGACCTTTGTGGTCATGCTACAGTTGCTTCATTTAAAGCTTTGTTAGACAGTAAACATATAGATGATAATAATAAATATTATATGAAAACTCTCGCTGGCACATTGCCTGTTTATATTAACAATTCATTTATTATGATGGAACAAGCAAGTCCTGAGCTTGGGGAAAAGTTTGATGATTATGAAGCTTTATCTAATATATTTAAAATTGATAAAAACTACATAGGTGATATTAAATACAATTTAGTTCCTCAATCTGTAAGTACAGGACTTTGGGATATTATGCTTCCATTGAAATCAAAGGATGCCTTGTATGATCTTAATCCTGACTTTGAAGAACTTGCCAAATACTCTGATATAAATAATGTAGGCGGTGTTCATGCATTTACTTTAGATACTGAAGATGGAGTTGCACTTTGTAGAAACTTCGGACCACTCTTAGGAATTGACGAAGAAGCTGCCACAGGAACATCAAATGGAGCTTTAACATATTATCTATATAAAAATAATGTTATAAAGGATTTTGATTATGAGTATACTTTCCTTCAGGGACACAGTATGGGTAGGCCTTCAAATATAACGACAAAAATTGTAAACAAAGATAATCCAAGAATTATGGTTGGTGGAAAAGCAGTTATTTTAACTAAGGGTGAATTAGTTTAATAAAGTGGAGGACTTGTAGATGATTATTCAATGGATAGCTTTACTAATTGTTATATGCTTTTTAGCATTTTCATATTATAAACAACATCCACTTAAGACAAGACTATTCTATTTAGGTGTACTTTTTATAGTATCATTAGTTTTGGTGCTTCCCATATTTGGATTTTCAATTCTGACACTTTTAGGGTTGTTTTTTTTTGAGAGGATATGGATTTTATTGGCGGCTGTATTATTTATTGAAACAGCGGTTAACAAAAAAGATAAAATATTAAGCATTATTTTCGGAGTTATTTCCTTACTTATATACTTTTATCTACGCACAATTATTTAAAAAGTAAGGTTATGGATATAGGCTACGTAATTTTCGGTTTTTATTTTTTAAAAATTATAGGTCAACCATCAAGATGAATATCATATTGTATTAGTAAATGATAAAAATTTATTTAAAGGGGAAATTAATTTGAATAGATTACCAATAGATTTACTAATGCAAGGCGGTTATATACTATATGTTAGACATGGGGAGGCAATAGTTGGAGAAGATCAACCAGACTTGAATTTTTGGCACTGTTCTACCCAAAGAAATCTTTCAGAATTAGGTAGACTACAAGCAATTTACTATGGGGGACTTTTCCGTAGACTACAAATTCCTATTGGTTACCCAATCTTAGCAAGTCCTTATTGTAGAACTTTAGAAACTGCACAACTGGCTTTTGGAATAGAAAGTATTCAAATTTATCCATTTTTATCTGAACTTCATAGATTAAATGAAAACATATCAGATGAGGAACGTAAAAGAATACTCGACACTTTTAAGTCGATTCTAGAACTAAAACCACCTCAAGGGACTAATAGGGTTATTATTGCTCACAACTTTAAAAAAGGTATTGGATTAGATGAAATTCCAAATATGGGAAGTGTTATTATTAAACCCCTAGGACAAGGAAATGGGTATGAAATTGTAGGTAGATTCTCATTAGAAGACTTAGCTCAGTATAATATAGATAAACAAATATAAAAAGAGCTCCCTTGATTTTAGGGAGCTTTGCTATATTTTCCTATTAAATCCTAAAAATCTTGTGCCTTGAAAAGTAAGTTTTCCTACATCTTTTTCAACTATCATACCGTAGTCACTGTCACTTACTTTAAACTCCATTCTATCGCCACTTTCAAACTCAAAGGTTACATAATAGGTAGTATAAGTACGCCCTGAGTGGTGCAGACCATTGGAGTCAGTATGTCCTGCAGTTCTTGAAACTTCAAATCTTTTAGAAACAACCTTGCAGTTTATATCAAGTATAGGTTGTTTATTATTATGAGACCATTGAGATATTCCTTTTACGGAAGTTGTGACAATGGATCCTATAACAATAAAAAAAATAATAACAAATATAACAGGGAAAATATCAAACATAAAGGTATCATATGGGTTCACAAAATCACCATCCAAATTTTTTATTATTTACTTAAATTATATGTTTAATCTATTATAAAGTAGATAAAAAATTTTAGTATAAAGATATTAAGCCTTTTTTTTAGATAGTCTAAATCCGTTTATACTATCCCAAATAGCAATTATTACGAAAACTGCTATAAATATTCGGGTATTAATTAGTAACCAGATTGATGACAGCTGGGAAACTGAAGCTCCTGTTAAATTTGCAATATAAGATATAAATCCTTGATTAAACAAAGATGGATCATTTACAATGAAATATACAAGTATACAAGATGCTATATTATAAATTGAATTAACAACTGCTAAAGGAGAATTCCAGTACCTTGTAACAAACTTATAAATAGAAATAATAAGTTGAACTATGGCAAATACAATAATTAAAGTAATATAAGACTGTAGACGCTGAGTATTAAATAATGGTTCAACTAAAGTAAGTTCTCCACCAACCTTTGTATATATACCGATGAGCTTAGGGGCAGAATACAATAGTGATGTAAATAATATTGTAAAAAACATAGAAAATATTGTTTCGACACGAGATATCTTTCCAGTTGTCGAAGCTGGTATTTCTGGTAAATCATCAGGAGTCCAATTTTTATTTGCAAATGGGATATCACTCCCGTTAACTCCAGTTTTCTCGAGTATAATAAATGTTAAAGTTACCCATAAGAATGTCTGAGTTATTCCTTCAATTACAGCAAGGATCGTACTAACTAAAATATCAATTGCCATCTCAAATAATCCAACATCTGCTGATTGAGTGAATAATTCATTAAGTAAATTTATAGATACAAATACAGATATAACAATACCCAATACTAATTTAAGTATTGAAATATAATTATCATATAGGCTAGGACCTATTAAATATCTTTTCGTTGTATTATATTCATCAGCAAGTTTTATTGGGTTTCCTAGTTCTTCAAGAACTTTACGAACATCATTTTCAGATGGATTTTCAGGTAGCATATCATATATATTAGCACGTAGTTCTTTACTTACATCTTCACGGGAGTTTTCAGGTAAACGCTGGGTAACAGCATATACATAACGATCAATTAATTTCATTGTTTTAGTCCTCCTTTAATAATTCGTACATCTGGATTGAAATATATTTCCACTCATTTTTTAATCGCTCGTATACTTGTTTTCCTTCATCACTTAAAACGTAAAACTTACGTGGTCTACTTTCACTTGTATCCCAACTACTTGTCAAAAGTTGTTGTTTTTCTAATCTGCGAAGTAGGGGATAGAGAGTTCCAGCTTCAATTGGTGCGTTTTTCTTTTCCAATTTTTGAACAAGAGAATAACCATACTCTGGATTATGAAGTTGGCTAAGAACAGAAAGTACCAGAGTACCTCTTCTAAGTTCAACTATAAGGGAAGCCATTTGTTCATTTATATTACTCATTTAATCACCTCTTAGTTTATTATACTGTATGACGTACACTATTGTGAATACTTTAATATTAATATTTTTATATTATTAACAATTTATTATTGTTTTAAAAAAGGGTTCCATTAGAAAAACTAATGCAACCCTTGGAAATACTCATGTTATTAAGTGTATAAATTATTTAGATAATAATATTTTTGATACTAAAAACAACACTGGAAGCTCTATTAATGGTCCAATTATTAAAGCAAGTGATATTAATGGCTTGTCAGGAAATGTAGCAACTGCTATTGCAAGTGCTATTGGTGAATTTCTAGCTAGGGTAGTTAAGTTTAAAGCGATATTATCTTCACGAGTTAATTTCAATTTATTTCCTACAAACTGACTAGTAAAAAAATTAATTATAAAGAACAACAATACAGGAACTAAAAGTTGTAGTAGCACTTGAGGATTTTGTAAAAGAAGTTTTCCTTGTGATGCAAACATAGCAACTATTGCTATATTTAAAAAATATCCTTGATAATCACAAGCCCTAGGAACTATATTTTCTTCAAAGTTTTCTATACCTTTCTTATGTATAATAATCTTTCTATATATTACAGCTCCTAGTAAAGGTATGAGTAAACTTACAAGTACTCCTTGGGTAAGGTTAGCTATATCTATTTGTACACTTGAGCCACCAATTACAAATACATAGACTGGAAGTAATACTAATTGTAATAAAAAATTGAGGGGAAGAATTGATGCTCCTAGAGCAACATTTCCTTTAGCTATTCCAGTAAAAATAAGATACCAATCTGTACAAGGGGTTACCATAAGCATAATAAATCCAATTAATAATTCAGGGCTATCTCCTAAAAATAATTTACCAAGTATTGATATTATTATTGGTGTCCATATAAAATTAATACAGACTGCTGTAAATGTAAATTTAATATTCTTAAATGATTTAGTTATGTCTTTTAATGGAATTTGGATAAATACCAAAAATAGCATTATTATTAACGATGGCATTATTATGTACTCTGAATAGTTTTGTACAAATGGCAATTAACCGAGTATTATTCCAATGAAAACCATCCCTAATATTATAAAACTTTGAAATTTATTTATATTTTCCACATAGATCACCTCATTTTATATAATAACATAATGTGATATGAATTATCATTATCAACATTACAATAAATACCATTAAGATAGGTTTATCTTTTGTAGGATACTCGTTTACATATTTCATAAAAACAGATATCATAAAATGAATAGAAAATGCAATTAATTGACCTTGGCTAAATCAGCACAATTTAAGCGATTATATTTGGAAAAAACAGGGTATAAATATTTAATAACTATTAAGGGGATGTAGGTGAGGGGTATGCAGAACAAAACTTCAAATTTAACTAATATTTTTGCGCTTAAATCCAAACTAACAATAATACCTAATTTAAATATTTTTGAAGAAAAGTTAAATAAAGAGCTTAATAAATCGAGAAAAGACTCTAAAGGAGTATTTATTTTATTTGTTGATTTAGATCATTTTAATGGTACAAATGATATCTTAAGTTTTAATTATATAGATAGGTTTTCAGAAGTTATTACAAAAAAATATGAAGCCCATATTCAAAATAGAGGCGAACTTTATAGACTTAGTGAAAATAAATTTTTAATAGCGTTATATGATATAGATAATATAAATTATTTTAAGAATAATCTAAAGAAAATACTTAAAAATTTAGATCAATTAACAGAAATGGCTGAAAGTGATATTTATAATAGTGCTAATGTGGGTATAAGTATTTACCCATGGCATGGGCATAGTTTAAATGAGCTAATTAATAATGCTAAAGTTGCAATGTATAAATCAAAGGAGTTAGGTATCAATAAGTATTACTTTTTTGAAGACAGTATATATAGAGACATGATTGAGAAAAAAGAAATGACCAGAGATTTGAGGCATGCATTAAATAATAATGAATTTGTTATACATTATCAACCACAAATAGATATACAGATGAATAAAGTATATGGAGTAGAAGCTCTTTTAAGATGGAATTCTTACAAACGAGGATATATGCCACCGGCTAAATTCATACCACTTGCAGAAGAAAGTGGACTTATTATAGAAATAGGTGAATGGGTATTAAGACAAGCGTGTATACAGGCTAAAAATTGGCAAGACGTTGGTCTTAACATTAAGACATCTATAAATATATCTGCTATTCAATTACAAGACAAAGATTTTTTAGATATTGTAAAAAAAATACTTAGTGAAACTAATGTCAATCCATCTTTAATAGACTTTGAAATTACAGAAAGTATATTAATAAAATCTATGAAAGAAGCTCAAATGATATTAAATGAGCTAAAAGACATGGGAGTTAAAATATCATTAGATGACTTTGGAACAGGGTATTCATCATTGATATATTTGAATAAATTCCCAATAGATACTATTAAAATTGATAGGTCTTTTATCCAACAAATATTTACTTGTTCCACTAAAACAGCTATTATTGAGGGAATAATATATATAGCGCAAAATATAGGTATGGATTTTATTGCAGAAGGAATAGAAAATAAAGAAGAATTAAAATTTCTTAAATGCAAAAGTTGCAATAAAGTGCAAGGTTATTTATTTAGTAAGCCACTTCCAATAAATGAAATAGAAATATTTTTAAATGAATTTACTCAAAACTATATTGAGTAATATAAGAATAGATTATCCTACGATTAAATGTATAATTAATATTGTAAATCTAATCGTAGGATAAAAATATGCAAAAAAACAATTATAATAGACTACTTTGAAGTTATTATTCTAATACTACCAGCATTAGCTTGTACTGGATAACTTTCTGCTACAGGACCTTTAAACACAACTTCAACTTTGTCTCCTAATTTAATATCTGATAATTTAAGTGATTTACTTAATGAATCTTTTTTGATTAGTGTATCCTTAGTTACTCGGATACTTGCTTTATCATGACTTGTATCGGCTTCAATTTTACCTTCTACAAAGATTTGGCCTTCTTCATTTTTTTCTGTGATGTGAGTTACGATACCCCTAATGCTAATATTATTAGCGCTATCATCGGATTTAGTACATCCAATAATAGAAAAGGTAAGGATAGTGACTAATACTAGAAGAGTTATTCTCTTTAATTTGCTTTTCATAGAAATACCTCCAGTTTTATATGTACTTTTAGTAATTATATTATAAGGTATTATGAATATAAGATATAGTAGTAATACAATTAATTACAAAGATTTTAAAATAAAGATAGCTATTTTATAAAACCCATGCTATACTAAGTGAGTAATAAAAAATAAAATCAAGCAAGACTTGATAATGGTTTAGGAGATTATATAAATGACTAACGGAACAGTAAAATGGTTTAACAATGAAAAAGGATTTGGATTTATAACAGTTGAAGGTGGAAAAGATGTATTTGCTCACTTCTCAGCTATACAAACTGATGGTTTCAAATCATTAGAAGAAGGACAAAAAGTAAGCTTTAATATAGTTAATGGACCAAAAGGACCACAAGCGGAAAACATAACTGTATTATAATATATATATGTTCTAATTCAAAAAAGGCCTTAGGGTCTTTTTTTTACATCTAAAATACTTTGAAAAATATTTTAAAATAAATATAGCTATTTTAGATATCATATGTTATACTAGTTAAGTAATAAAAAATAACATCAAGTTTAACTTGATAACAGGTTTAGGAGAATGAATAATGACTAACGGAATAGTAAAATGGTTTAACAACGAAAAAGGATTTGGATTTATAACAGTAGAAGGCGGAAATGATGTATTTGCTCACTTCTCAGCTATACAAACTGATGGTTTCAAATCATTAGAAGAAGGACAAAGAGTAAGCTTTAATATAGTTAACGGAGCTAAAGGACCACAAGCTGAAAACATAACTATATTATAATATATATGTTCTAATTCAAAAAAAGACCTTAGGGTCTTTTTTTTATGCCACAAATTATATAAGTATAACTACTTAAGACGTGAGAAACTCGAATTTTTTATTCATAATAAATTCACATTTATATAATAATATATATTTATACTAACTCTATTTAAATTATAATAGTAGGCAGAGGTGATATTATGGTTAATATTTTAGTAGTTGAAGATGACAAAAACCTTCAGAAGCTAATGATGGCAGTTTTAAAACAAAATGGCTATAACCCTTTAGGTGCTGAAGATGGATTAGAAGCATTAGATATATTAGATAAATCACATATAGACTTAATAATTAGCGATATTATGATGCCAAACTTAGATGGATATGAGTTAACTAATGTACTTAGACAATCAAATTACAACCTACCTATTTTAATGGTAACTGCTAAAGAAACCCTTGAGGATAAAAAGAAGGGATTTCTAGTTGGAACTGACGATTATATGGTAAAGCCTATTGATATGGATGAGATGATTTTAAGAGTAGCAGCACTACTACGCCGATCTAATATTGTAAATGAATCTCGACTAAAAATTGGAGATGTTGTACTAGATTATAATAATTTAACTGTAATCAAAAACAATAATTCAATATTACTGCCTAAGAAAGAGTTTTATCTTTTATTTAAATTGCTTAGTTATCCGCAAAAAACATTTACAAGACAACAACTAATGGATGAAATATGGGGCATGGATGCAGAAGCTGATGAAAGAACAGTAGATGTTCATATTAAAAGACTTAGAGAAAAGTTCGCACATTTTGATGAATTTGAAATTGTTACAGTCCGTGGACTTGGATATAAGGCAGAGAAGAAAATATGAGAAATATTAAAGTGAAATTAGCACTATTTTTCATTTCTCTTATGTGTACTTCATCTATTTTATCTTTTGTTGTATTAACTTTTTTCACAAATAGTATAGGAAGTGAAATAAAACTAGATCAAGAGGCAATAGCAATTTCTATATTGAAAATGGGTCAAAAAACAGATTTAGGTATAGATGAAATTGTTAGTGTAACATCTACTTCCATGTACAATGTAGATATAGTTGAAAATATTGACTCCTTAGATATAAATAATGAGGAACTAAATAAAATCCAAAATAATGAGATAGTTCCTTTATCATCGCCAAAATCCCATGGAGCTACAATAGTAATGTTAGATGATTATTATATTAAAATTAGTCTTCATCCAAATAACAATATATTTAAACTTGTTGCTTCCCGTGTAGGATTTACTCTTACATCATATGTTATTATTGGAGCTTGCTTAATTACCTTACTAGGAAAAATAGCAGTTAGGCCAATATTAAAATTAACCGAGGCTACTAAAGAAGTTGCAAAAGGTAATTTTGATATACAAATTGCAAATGAAAGCGATGATGAAATTGGTCAACTTACTAAGAATTTTAACAAAATGACAAGAGAACTAAAGAGTATAGAATATCTTCGTAAGGACTTTATAAGTAGTGTATCCCATGAGTTCAAAACTCCAATAGCATCTATTCAAGGATTTGCAAAGCTTTTACAAAATAACAGCTTGTCAAATGATGAAATACAGGAATATACAAGTATTATTGTAGAAGAAACAAATAGATTATCTAATTTATCATCGAATATATTAAAGCTTTCAAAACTTGAAAATCAAGAAACTATAGAGAATAAGAATGTATTTTCATTAGATGAACAAATAAGAAAAAGTATTTTGTTACTAGAACATGAATGGAGCAAAAAAAATATTGAGTTTGACATTGGACTAAATAGTGTTAAGTACAAAGGTGATGAAGAATTACTCCAACAAGTTTGGATTAATCTTTTAAACAATGCAATAAAATTTTCAAATATGAATAGTAATATAAAAGTAAGGCTTTATGAAACACAATCAGCAATAAAAGTTGAAATTACTGATTATGGAATAGGTATGAGTGAAGAAATCCAAAGTAGAATATTTGAAAAATTTTATCAAGGTGATAAATCTCGTTCGCATGAAGGTAGTGGCCTTGGATTATCTCTTGTAAAGCGTATCGTAGATTTATGTGGTGGGAGTATTCATGTTAAAAGCAAATTAAACGAAGGATCTACCTTTACTGTTGATTTGCCATTATAGAGGGGGTTATTTTATGAAAAAACGGAACGGTCCTAAAAAGTCAGTAGCATACTATTATGTTGTAATAATGGTTGCTGTATTGATTTTAAATACATTTGTTTTGCCATTTATGTTTAGTAAAAATATTACTCAGGTGGATTATGGTAAATTTTTATCTGAAATTAATAGTGGAAATGTAAAAACTGTAGAAATACAGGAAAAGCAAATAGCATTTGTAAAAAAAGATGAAAAAGATAAAGAAAAGGTATATGTAACAGGACGTATGGATGATCCAGAACTTGTAAACCGTCTTTACGAGTCAAAGGTTGAATTTTCTAAAGTTATACCAAAAGAAAATTCACCACTTGTGAATTTTATTATGACTTGGATTTTACCAGCTATTATTTTTATTGGTCTTGGGCAAATGCTGGCAAACTCTATACAAAAGAAAATGGGAGGCAAAATGGGTGGTGGCAATATGATGAGCTTTGGAAAGAGTAACGCCAAGGTTTATGTTGAAGCCCAAACCGGAAAGACTTTTGCAGATGTTGCAGGTCAAGATGAAGCTAAGGAAGCACTTACTGAAATAGTAGATTTTCTTCACAATCCAAGTAAATATAAAAACATCGGTGCAACTATGCCAAAAGGAGCTTTACTTGTAGGGCCTCCAGGTACTGGAAAAACACTGCTAGCAAAGGCTGTGGCAGGTGAAGCCAAAGTACCATTTTTCTCAATTTCAGGATCTGAATTTGTTGAGATGTTTGTAGGTATGGGTGCAGCTAGGGTACGTGATTTATTCAAACAAGCACAAGCTAAGGCTCCTTGTATTGTATTTATAGATGAGATTGATACAATTGGTAAAAAACGTGACAACGGAGGTATAGGTGGTGGAAATGACGAGAGAGAACAAACTCTAAATCAGTTATTAACTGAAATGGATGGATTTAATGGGGAAAAAGGTGTTGTAATTCTTGCAGCAACAAATAGACCTGAATCTCTTGATAAGGCATTACTTCGTCCAGGAAGATTTGACCGTCGTGTACCAGTAGAATTACCAGACCTTAAAGGTCGTGAAGCCATTTTAAAAGTTCATGCTAAAAATGTAAAGTTAGATACAAATATTGACTTTAATGCAATAGCAAGAGCAAGCTCAGGAGCATCTGGTGCAGAACTTGCTAATATTATAAATGAAGGAGCTCTTAGAGCTGTAAAATGTGGTAGAGAATATGTAATACAAAGTGATTTAGAAGAATCTATAGAAGTTGTAATTGCTGGATATCAAAGAAAAGGAGCTGTAATTTCACCAAGAGAAAAACAAATTATTGCATATCATGAAATAGGTCATGCAATAGTTGCAGCTAAGCAAATGGAATCAGCACCTGTTCATAAGATTACAATTATTCCTCGTACGTCAGGAGCCCTTGGATATACTATGCAAATATCAGAGGGAGAAAATGTACTTATGACAAAAGATGAGGCATTTAATAAAATTGCAACTTATACAGGTGGTCGAGCTGCAGAGGAATTGATTTTTGGAAATTACACATCAGGAGCATCAAATGATATAGAACAGGCAACCAAAATTGCAAGATCTATGGTAACACGTTTAGGAATGAGTAAAGATTTTGATATGATGGCATTAGAAACTGTTTCTAATCAGTACCTTGGAGGAGACGCATCTTTAATATGCTCACCTGAAACTGCATCCAAAATAGATAAAGAAGTACTTGATATTATAAAAAAAGCACATGAAAAGGCAATTAATATATTAAAGGACAATATTGATAAACTTCACCAGTTATCTAGATACCTTATAGAAAGGGAAACTATAACTGGAGAAGAATTCATGAGAATATTAGAAAGCTAGGAAACCAATTTGGTTTCCTTTTTTTAAAAAAATTCAGAAGTAAAGGTTTGAGACTTAAGACCAGGGGTATTGATATATTAACAAGTTAAAAGAATAGTGAAATAAATATATAGGATAGACTTAGTATATAAATAATTAAAATTTCTATAAGTACATATACTAACTTGACAAAAGAGAAATAAAGGGAGGAATTAACATGTCATATAAAGAGTTTATAAAACCTTTGAAAGAAAGACGTAGTATATACGCAATTAGCAAGGAAACAACAATATCAGATGAAAAAATAATAGGAATAGTAGAAGATGCAGTAATGTATTCTCCATCTGCATTTAATTCACAAACTGCAAGGGTTGTAGTTTTATTTGGAGCAAGTCACGATAAATTATGGGATATAACAGAGGAGACTTTAAGAAAGATTGTTCCAGAAGACAAGTTCGGTTCTACAAAAGAAAAAATGAACTCATTTAGAGCTGGATATGGAACAGTTTTATTCTTTGAAGATATTAGTATAGTTAAATCACTTCAAGAACAATTTCGATCATATAAAGATAATTTTCCAATATGGTCAGAGCAAGCTTCAGGTATGCACCAACTTGTAGTTTGGACTGCACTAGAAGCAGAAGGTCTTGGAGCATCGCTACAACACTATAATCCACTTATTGACGATGAAGTTAAGAAAGAATGGGATATTGATAGTAATTGGAAGTTAATTGCACAAATGCCATTTGGTAAGCCAGAAGCATATCCTGGTGAAAAGGAATTTATGCCCCTAAAAGAACGTATTAAGATTTTTAAATAGAAAAGTTATTAAAGATAATATGAGGAAACCAATTTGGTTTCTTTTTTTAATTATTCCAATAAATAATACTTTTAAATGTGTTACTTTGATATGATATTAAGAAATATTTTGATACTTATCAATAAGTTAACAATTAATACTTAATTAACATATATTAATATAGTATAACTATACTATATTAATATAAAAGGTGTGATAATATGTATCACCGTGAGTTAATAGATGAATTGATAATTCCTTGTTTAATCCATAACTACTCATTTATTAGATTATTTAACTCAATGCCAGAATCACCAGCTTTAGATATATATATAAATGATGAATTTATAATAGCTAGGAATATAGCATATAAAGGAATAACTCCTTATTTTCCACTTCAATCAGGTGTATATAATATACAAATTTATTTAACTGGTACAAAAGATAATCCTATAGTTGAACTAAAACAAGTACAAATATATCAAGATCAAATACTTACAGTATTAATTGTAGGAACTGCAGACAATTTAGAACTAGTAACAGCAGTAGATGATATTAATCAGACTATAAAACCAGATGAATCTATGGTTAGAATTTTTAACTTAACTCATGATTATTTAACATATAGTATTGGTAACATATATAGTGGATTATTATCTAATAAAGGAACAGAGTATATAAAAATGTCTTCAGGTGATTATAAATTAGAAATTCGTCCACCTCACAGAAGTCACAAGATATCAATAACAGTAAGTATAAATCCAGGGAAAATATACACAATATATGTTCTTGAAAGTGTACCCCCAAATTCTCCAGAATATAAATTTTATAATATATATCAAATACTACAGGTTGTAGATGGAAACACTGTATTAAAAAAATGTGATGTATTTTAAATTAAGGAACCTTATATAGGTTCTTTTTTAATTATAAATTTTTTAATAATTCCGAAATAAAAGTTTGGAACTTAAAACCATGGGTATTAATATAGTAACAATTTAAAAGAATATTCATATAAATATATAGGATAGCCTTAGTATATAAATACCTTAAAATTATATAAATACATATACTAACTAGGCAAAATAAACATAAAGGGAGGAATCAATATGTCATACAAAAAATTTATAAAACCTTTAAAAGAAAGACGTAGTATATACGCAATTAGTAAGGAAACAACAATATCAGATGAAAAAATAATAGAACTAGTAGAAGATTCAGTAATGTACACTCCATCTGCATTTAATTCACAAACTGCAAGAGTTGTAGTTTTACTTGGAGAAAGTCACGATAAATTATGGGATATAACAGAGGAAACTTTAAGAAAGATTGTTCCAGAAGATAAGTTTGGTCCTACAAAAGAAAAAATGAACTCATTTAGAGCTGGATATGGAACAGTTTTATTCTTTGAAGATACTAATATAGTTAAGTCACTTCAAGAACAATTCCCACTATATGAAGAAAATTTCCCAGTATGGTCAGAACAATCATCAGGTATGCTTCAACTTGTAGTGTGGACTTCATTAGAAGCGGAAGGTCTTGGAGCATCACTACAACACTATAATCCACTTATTGACGATGAAGTTAAGAAAGAATGGAATATTGATAGTAATTGGAAGTTAATTGGACAAATGCCATTTGGTAAGCCAGAAGCATACCCTGGAGAAAAGGAATTTATGCCATTAGAAGAACGTATTATGGTTTTTAAATAAACAATTTATTAAAATATGAGCATCCATGAAAATGGGTGCTTTTATATTATAAAATTATTACACTACCTTTATACTAGTTCATACTATACTAGTAAAGGAGTGATTGTATAAATGTATATTTACAATAGAGTACCTCAAAAATATCTTAGGCCAGAATCAGATGAAATTATACCTGAGTATTTACAAGAAATATATGAAACTGAGACATATAAGTTAATTCTCGATTTAAGAAAAGGAATGATAAGAAAAATGGCACTTAGAGCTCATAATGGGAAATATGTTTCTGCAGTGAATGGAGGAGGAAGTATATTACTTGCAAATAAAGATGAAATAGGTGGATATGAAATTTTTACGTTAATACCTAGAGGGCCTGAGCAAGGACGAGGTGCTATAAGGACATCCGGCGGTTACTTTTTATCAGCTACAGGCGGTGGAGGATCAACTCTAAATGCCAATAAAGCGTATATTGGTTCGACATTAGAAGAAATATTTGAAATAATACCATTATATCCAGAGAGTATAGCAATTAGAACTCAAAATGGGCACTACTTAGTAGCTGAGGAGCCATCGAATTTATTATTGGCAAATAGACTTGCAATAGGAGATTGGGAAAGATTTACAATAGTACCTATATATGAAAAACAAGGAATGTTTGTAATGTAATAATGAATAATATAATCCATATTAATATTTTATTAGTTAAAGGAGTATAGGGTATATTCCTTTAACTACATATAATTGACACATATTTAGCTATTTTACCTAAGGTGTTATTTAATATGCAAAAAGTCATGTATAATATAGATATGAATTCAATAATTTGGGGGATAGATTATGACAAAGGATAATTTAGACCAGAAAGACATTTTTCTTATATTAGGATCATGTCTTCTTTCAATAGGTGGGTGTGTATTATTAAATATTTCCCTTGTAATTGGTTTTAGTACAAGCATTATATTATCTTGCTTTATATTTACTAAAAAGGGATTTTCTCTTAGGGCATTAATGTGGATGATGACTAAGGCGTTAAGAGAATGTAGAATTTTATATATTGTAATTCTTCTTATAGGAGCTACAGTGTCTATTTGGCTTTCTTCTGGAGTTGTTCCATCTATGATATATTATGGATTTGAATATATGAAAGGAACGAACTTTTTATTTGTAGCTTTCTTGATAATATCAATTAGCGCAGTGTTTATGGGAACTGCAGTTGGAACGATAAGTACTATAGGAGTTGCAATTTTGGGAATTGGAATGGGATTTGGTATTCCAAGCTATGTGCTTTTAGGTGTTATAGTATCAGGTGCATTTATAGCAGATAAGATTTCTCCAATTTCAGGGCTTTTAAATCTTACTTTATCAACAACAAATACAAATTACAAAGAAGCTTTTAAGTCAATGATTGTAACTTTAATACCAACTCTTATATTAACATCTATTGTATATTACTTTCTTGGAATTAAGTATGATACAAACATAGATACAAATAGCATAATCCAGTTTCAATTATCAATTAAAGATGCCTTTTATACATCTCCATATCTGCTATTAATGCCTGTGTTAATTATGATAATGTCATTTTTAGGTGTAAAAATGGTTTATTCAATTTTAACTGGACTCCTTGGAGGAGTAATAGTAAGCTTTGTTTATCAAAACATGACACTTATTCAAATACTTAAATCTATATTTTTAGGATATAGGGGGAATACCACATCAGCTAAGTTAAATGAGATATTAATAAGTGGTGGGGTTATATCTATGATTGAGGTTTTGTTTATTGTTATGGGGGCAATTGCATTAAGTAGTATTTTAGAAGGTACTGGAGTTATTGATTATTTTACAAATAAAATTATTTCAAAGATAAACTCAAAAAAGGAACTTATAGCTAAAACTAGTTTTATAAGTAGTACTTTAACTATTGTAACTTGTGATCAAACAACTGGGATTGTAATTCCGGGGAAACTTTTAGAGGATAAATACAATGAACTTAACGTAGACAAAAATATTTTAGCAAGGACTATATCGGATACAGGTACTATTATTGCACCGTTAATGCCTTGGAATGTAAATGCATTAATTATAGGTACTGTAGTAGGGGTTACTTCTGGGTATGCTATATTTGCAGTATTGTGTTATATTTCTCCAATTGTAACACTTATTATTGGAAGTATAGATCAAAAGAACGATACAAGATGTTTTACAGAAAAAATAGAAAAAGGAGATTGATTATGATTAAATATAAAAATTGCACTGAAGTTGAATTTGATAAAGTATATAAGGCATTTTCAATAGGGTTTTCAGATTATATTATAAAATTTGATATGTCTAAGGAAGTTTTCTCAAGTCATTTTTTTGGACCTGAAGGAAATAAACTAGAGTATTCATTTATAGCATTAGATGAAGAAAAAGCTGTTGGATTAATCCTAGGGGGAATTAAGGATTATGAGGGGGTTAAAACTATTAGATGCGGGACTCTTTGTGTTCACCCAGAGTATAGAGGGAAAGGGATAAGTGATAAACTATTTGAATTACATAAGAATATTGCACTAGACAATAAATGCAAGCAGATGTTTTTGGAAGTAATTAAAGGTAATGATAGGGCTATTAAGTTCTATGAAAAATACGGATATGATAAAATTTATGACCTTAAATATTACTACACCAAAGATACTGAAGTTATAAAAAGAAAAATAGATAATATTGTGGACATTAAAGAAGTTGATTTTGAAGATATTGTTAACATATCACATATGGCTGGCAATACACACATGAATTGGCAAAATGATTTTGATTATATTAAAGCTTTAAAAAACGTAATACACTATGGAGTTTATGAAAACTCAGAACTTATAGGGGCAATAAGTGTAAGTCCAGGAGGAAAGATATACTATATATATACTAAGGCTGAATATCGAAATAGAGGAGTTGCTCAAAGCCTTATAACTAAAGCTGTAGATGACCTTAATTTAGAAAAACTATATATAAGCTTTCCAAGCAATATTAACATAGAAGGTTTTTTAAAACATGTTAAATTCGAAAAAGATGAAATTTCTCAATATGAAATGTATCTAACTATATAAATAAATATAAAAAGAGTTACACAGTTTGATTTGTGCAACTCTTTTTGTATCTACTCTTTTATAAAAACTTTTTGTACTTCAGCTATGTACATTGTGTGATAATCTTTATTAGAGTAGAACTCTTCATCAAGTCCTTCCTGAATAAAACACTCAGGTTTGAAATCTTGTGCATAAAGTTTTTTACATATAAGAACAAGGTTTGCTTCTTCAAAGTAAGGTGTATTTTCTATATGACCAACTGTTAAACTAATTTTAGAAAGTTTATCTTCATCCCTACCAGATACAGATCCAAGGTATCCTAATTCTTTTTTGAAGCTTTTATCAAAGAATGTTAAAGAAAAAGTATCAGAGTTATCAACAAATTCTTTAGTATAACGTTGAGGTCTTATGACAACATTAACTACATTTTTGTGCCACATAATACCAAAACCGCCCCAAGATGCAGTCATTGTATTCACTTTATTATCTTTCTCGGCAGTTATAAGAGTCCACTCATTACCTATAAGTTGAAATGGACTTTTGTTTAGTTCTTCAGGTTTTACTTCAACAAAATTATTCATATATGCCTCCTTTAGTAATATATACTGTTTTGCAAAGTATATTTATATATATTATTATATAAATAAATAGAAATTTCAATCCATATGAATAAACTTAATATATAGGTAAAAAAGATAAGAGTATAGGGGTGATGAATATGCAAAAAAGATTTTATTCAAAACGTGATCTATGGCTGACTTTATTGGCTTGGGTACCAATGTTATTTAGTTTTGCGTTATTTATTGTGGAGATAATAAAAGGAACAGAAATTTTTGGTATAATGGCAATGTTTTGGATTTTAATAATAGGATTTATGGCATGGCTGTGGGTTGGAACATACTATGAGTTTGAAGATGATTATCTTTTGGTTAGATCAGGTCCTATAAAAGAAAAAATTTACTATAAGTATATAACTGATGTTAAATCTACTAATGCACCTTGGTCATCTGCAGCCTTGTCCCTTGATAGACTTGCTATATATTGTAATGGTCGTTTGAAAACATATATTTCTCCAAAGGATAAATTAGAGTTTGTAAAAGTACTATCAGAAAAGTCTCCAAATATTAAAATTCATTTATAGATAACCTTTGGATATATGGTAATATAATACTAATGTAAAAATATAAAATAAGAAGGTGTATTATGAATAATTTAAACTCAGAATTTACAATTAAAAACCACAAAATAAAAAACAGAATAGTTATGCCACCAATGGTAACCTTTGGTTATGCTGATGAAACTAGTAAAGTATTAGACATACATATTAAACACTACGAAGATTGTTCTAAAGGTGGAGCTGGAATTATTATAATAGAATCAACTGCAGTTAATCCTATAAGTAATAGACTAGGCCTTTGGGATGATTCACAAATTGAAGGAATTAGTAAACTTGCAAAAAGTATAAAAGAAAATGAAGCATTGGCAATAATTCAACTTAGTTTTGCAGATGATAGTGAAATTGCTTTACTTTCAAAGGATAATATAAGTGATATCAAAGAATCGTATGTTAGTGCAGCTATAAGAGCAAAAAAATCAGGACTTGATGGAATTGAAATACATGGAGCTCATGGATATTTAATTAATAGATTTTTTGATGAAAGAACTAACAAAAGAAGTGATGAATACGGTGGAAGTACAGAAAATAGAATTAGAATTGTATCAGAGATAATTTCAAAAGTTAAAGAAGTTTGTGGTGATGATTTTATTATTGGAGTTAGAATGGGATGTAATATTCCAGATTCTAATGGAGCAAAAGAAGTTGCAAAAACTTTAGAAAAATCAGGAGCAGACATATTACATATTTCAACTGGTTTTGGAAATTTATTAGAAGAAGAATCAAATGTTCCAAAGAATTTTCCTTGTAACGCAATTGTTTATAATGGAACAAAGATAAAAGATGCTATAAATATTCCAATAATAGTTGTAAATGAAATAAAAACTGCAAATCAAGCAAGCTACTTAATAAAAAATAACTTAACAGACTTTGTAGCTATAGGAAGAGGAATACTTACAAATCCAAATTGGGCTAATGAAGTTTTAAATAAAGAATTAAGTGTTGAGTGTATGGGATGTTCAACATGTCAATGGTTTATAGATTCATCTAAATGTCCAGGAAGAAGAAAATACAACAAAGTTAATAATATTTAATAATTAAAAAAGACTATATAAACACAGTTAAACCGTGTTTATATAGTCTTTTTGTTTTGTGAATTTTGTGAATTCTTGGTACTACCTCTAAAATTTCTTGCATATATATAAGTATCAGCAAAAAAAGTTTAAGACTTAGATTAACCTGTATACACAAGTGTATACGTTAAAAATATTAAAAATAAAGGGGAGAATTTATATGATAGTTATAGGGGAGAAAATAAACGGAACTATACCAAGTGTAAAAAAAGCAATTGAAGCAAGAGATGAAGAATTTATAAGAAATTTAGCAATTAAACAAGTAGATGCAGGAGCTAATTATATAGATGTATGTGCAAGTACTGCACCAGAATTTGAAGTAGAAACATTAAAATGGTTAATGGATATTATACAAGACACTGTAGATACTCCATTATGTATAGATAGCCCGAATGCAAATACAATTGCAGAAGTATTTAAATATGCAAAAAAACCAGGAATAATAAACTCTGTATCTGAAGAGGGAGATAAATGTGAAGTTATATTCCCTTTAATCCAAGGAACACAGTGGCAAGTAGTAGCATTAACTTGTGATAGCAATGGTATACCAAGTGATGTTCAAACAAGAGTTGATATAACAAAGACAATAGTAGAAAAGGCAGAAAAATATGGAATTACTCCAGATAGAATACATATAGATCCACTTGTTATGGCGCTTTCAGCAGATAACACGTCACTTCTTAACTTTGCTGAAACAACCAAAACTATAAAAAAAATGTATCCTTCAATAAAAATAACTTCAGGTTTAAGTAATATATCATTTGGTATGCCACTTAGAAAAGTTGTAAACCAAAGCTTCTTAACTCTTGCTGCTTTTGCAGGTATGGACTCTGCAATTATAGATCCATGCAACAGAGATCTTTTAGCAACACTTCTTGCAACAGAAGCTCTTTTAGGAAAAGATAGACACTGTAGAAAATATTCTACTGCATATAGAAAAAATAAAATAGGACCTATAAAAGAAGCGTAAGGCTAAATAGATAACTAAAATTAAGGGGGATTTTAATTATGGATTTAAATTTATTAACACAATATGTTGGGGAGTTAGATGAAGAAAGTGTAGTAGAAATGTTAAATGAATTCGTTGCTTCAAACCCAACTGAAGAAGAAGCTCAAAAGGTAGTAAATGCATGCCAAAGGGGTATGGCAATAGTAGGAGATTTATTCGATCAAGGAGAGTACTTTGTGGGAGACTTAATATTTGCTGGTGAAGTATTATCAGGAGCTATAGATGTACTTAAACCTGTAATAGGTTCAGATAACACTGAAAAAGTAGGAACAATAGTACTTGGAACAGTAAGTGGAGATCTTCATGATATAGGAAAAAATATATTTAAAAGCATGTCAGAGGCTGCAGGATTTGAAGTATATGACTTAGGTATAGATGTAACTGCAGATGCATTTATAGAAAAAGTAAAAGAAGTAAAACCTCAAATAATAGGAATGAGTGGAGTATTAACACTTGCAATAGATGCAATGAAAGA
>NZ_JCANUR010000014.1:0-84366 GCF_059569055.1 Sporacetigenium mesophilum DSM 16796
ATTTATTTTCTCCTATAGTAGGTTGTTGAGTTATTAAGTTAGACATATCAAGTCCAACCCCTGGATTTACTACTTTCCCAACTATTAATGCTATAGTTATAGCAAGTGCTGTAGTAAGTAAGTAGAATGTCATAGTTTTTCCACCTATTCTACCAAGTTTACCTATATCCCCCATAGCTGAAGCTCCACATACTAGAGATACAAATACTAGTGGCACAACCATCATCTTTATTGCTGTTGTAAATCCAGTTCCTAGTATTTTCAATATTCCGCCTAAAAGTACAGTGTCCTTGACGTATCCTGCAGGCATTCCCTTTATTATAAGGCCACATATTACACCAATCAAAAGGCCTATCATTATTTTCGTAGTTAAACCTATTTTCTTTTTCATTATTTTCCTCCTATTCTGATTGTCGAAATATCATAATGTCTTTTATATTTATAAAGCATATCACATTGTATCAATTTTTAAAATAGTTTTTTAAATTTATACAAAAGAATTTATTAAAATAAATTATTCATTTTTTGTATTTACAAAATTAATTTTATAATTTATTTTATAAAATTAAAAAGGCCCACCCTGTGCAAATGCACAAAATGAGCTTCTTAATACTTAAATAATTTTGTAAGTTTTTCTGGGCTTGTTGAATTAACAAAAAGTCCAGTTGCAATTTCAAACCCTCCATAGTTATATTTTCTAGGAACTATATGAATATGCCAGTTGTAGTAATCTTCGCAGTTTTGGTATTTTGGATGACTATGTAAATATATATTAAAAGGTATAACTCCATAGACAATATTCATTTTATCAAATAGATTCTTAAAAATTAATGATATTTCTTTTATATTCTTACTTGATATATTTTCAAATTTTTCATTACTTTTGTTTATAATAGATATTTCTCCGCTATATATAGACGCATATGGAGCTAAAACTATAAAGTTTTCACTTTCATGTATTATTCTTTTATCTTCTTTTACTTCATAATCTATAACTGATTGATGAAGAGTTTTATTATTTTCCTCAAAATACCTTCTACAATTATCAACTTCCTCTAAAACATCCTTAGGTATTATAGGAAGTGAAATTATTTGTGAATGAGGATGTGCCATTGATGCTCCTGAATTCCTTAAAAAATTTTTAAATAAACTAATATATTTTACATCTTTGCCATTAATTAAATCACAATATCTATCTTTGTACATAGTAAACATAAGTTCAAATTCATAAACATTCATATTAAAAAAGTGTCCATTATGTCTATATGTATCTACAAGAACTTCATGTACTCCACATCCATCTAAGTTTGTAAAAAAATCATCTTTTTTACTTAACTCATACTCTTGAGTTATTATAGGAAACATATTGTAACATGACCGAACTAACCACTTATTATCTTCTTCTATTCTAAATGTTTCTTGTGTAGTTTGATTTTCATTCCCTATGCAAAATGGACAACTTTCTTCATATTCATTGATTTCAATTTCATAAATAGTTTTTTCTGATTTCATCGGACGTTTTGATCTATCTTTTGCAATTATTACACTTTGTCCTGTAAATAAGCTAGTTCTAAATTCTGACATATAATCACCTCATTAACACCTTTTATTCCTTAGTTATTTTAGCTATTATTCCATTATTTATTCTTATAAGTTCCTTTGGAGATATTTTAACTAAAGACCTAGGAGAACCTCCACCCATAAGAATTTCATCTTTTTCCATAACCTTTTCATCTATTAAAAATTTAGCTTCATATCCAAGCGATGGAACGCCACCACATACATACCCTGTTTTTTCCAGTATTTCTTTTTCTGTTGCAGTTCTAGGTCTTGGAATATTTAGTGCATTTTTTACATTTGGCACACTAAGTTTATCATTCCCACTTAATATAGCTACTATTAAGTCATTGTTTTTATCTACAAAACATATGCTCTTTACTATATTTTCAACTTCTACGTTTGCAGCTTTCGCGGCTTCCTCTGCTGAATGGCAAGATTCATTAAAAATTAAATGGGTAGCTTGTATGTTGTTATTTTCTATATATTTTATTAAATTTTCTTCATATGTATTTAAGTTCATTTTTATACCTCCTATACTTAGTTTATATTCTACTACATTATTACATATTTTGTAAAATTACTTATATTATAATTTTCTGAATAATTTTTTCTGCAATAATATTATTATGTAAACAAATAACAAAAGCTTTAGATTATAATCTAAAGCTTTTGTTATTTATATTTTAGTATTTGAACTTCCACCTGGATTACTCATTGAAGATACTCCATAACCAAGTCTTCTATAAGCTATTTCAGTTGGTACTAACCATACTTTTCCTCTACCTTTAAATACATTTAGTAAGCCTTCTCCACTAGTAGCTGATCCTATCAGTGATTTTGAAGATGTTTCAACAGTAAATATTACACCTTCAGTTCTAAGTATAGCAAAGTTTCCATCTACCTTTAATGTTTCATTATTTAGCTCAACTTCTAATATTTCTTCCTTTGGAACAGGAACTTCTAGAACAACAAAACCACTTCCTGATAGTTTTACTTGGAATAGACCTTCATTTCCAAGAACGGCTGAAGATAAGTTTTTTTGCATAAATACGCCTACATCTACAGTATCTTCACATGCATAGAACACACCGTCGTCTACTATTACTTCTTCATTTTCTAACTCTATTATTACGTAATGTCCATAACTTGGCTCTAAGTATAGTTCTCCGCTTCCTTTGTATGTGGGTTTGAAAGTCGTTTCCCCTGTTACACTACTCTTTAGGAATTTCTTACCTAATCCTATTAGTCCGCCCATTTTGTTATCCATTTCTATATTACCTTTTAGCATATATAATGCCCCTGCTTCTAATCTTACAGCAGTATTTTTCATAGTCATTTTCACTTGTCTTAACTTAACATTAGATTTCTTCATAAAATAAAGCATCATCGAATCTGTAGCAGAATTTCCACCTGTTAAATCGTCGTATTGTAGTATTTCAATAGATAATCTTTCATTTTCAACCTTATCTATTACAGTAATTAAATCTTTATTAGAATTTAAATTTGACTTCATTTTTACACCCCTATATATTTATATTTTTTAAATACTATTTTCAAACCTATTTTTAGCTAACCATTCTTTTGCAAAATCTACTCCAGTTCTCATATCAAAGATTTTACACTTTGCATTCCCTACATTACCATTACTTACATTATAAATTTTTTCAAATTCCATACCTATAATTCCAAAGTCATCTGAGTCATAGTTAAAATCCTCAAACCACTTCCATACTCTAATACCATTTTCCATTATGGACGTTCCCATTCTTTTTTTAGGCATTTTTTCATTAATGGCTTCAGAAAGATGAAAACTTGTACAAGAATTATACCCTACCCCAAGTAAAAGTATTTTTGCATTTAATTCATACAACCTACCTAAGGGTGAATTCATTCCAAATCCAGGTGTTAATTCATGATTTTCAGTAATTATCTTTGCAAACTTACCATTTGCAGTAAATGATACTTGCGGATGATTTGATCTAACGGTATTTGGAATAGTTCTAAAAAGCTCTGGTATTTTACCCATCCCTTCAGTAGGAGTCATCATAGGGTCAAAAGCTGGCATATTTTCATAAACATCATATAGCCAGTCATGAGGCACAGGCGGGTTTTCCCATTCTTCTGGATCTGATATTGATGGGCTTTGAGCAGGCATTACTAAAGTTCCTTCATTTCCTATTGATTTCAAAAGAGCCATTATTACAGATTGAGCACCCCCACAGACCCATCCTATGCTAGATAGTGAAGAATGAACAAGTACAGTATCACCTTCACATATGCCGAGTTTTTTTAGATCATTATATATAGAACTAACTGTGTTCGGATGTCTAGTTCGTTCTATTATTCTTATTTCGTTCATATATCAAATCCCCTCCCCTATTATTTAGTTTCGTGCTATAGCAACTTTATATAAAAAATTCGCTTCGCTCATGTCGCCAATGACCTTGAATAGCAGGTCCATTGCTCAAGAATTACACAGTTATATTGTTAGTTCCTTTTTCTTCCCATGCAGAGATTTCTTTTAATCTATGGATAATAGGAAGATGTTGCGTACATTCACGTTGACATTTACCACACTCTATACAATCCTTTGAAAACTTTTTAGCATTCATGTTGTAATTCCAATACTCAAGTCCATAAACCTCATTTATCATTTCTTCATCGCTTTTTTTAAACATCTGTTTTTCATTGTAAAATAGCATATAACCAGGTATATTTATACCTTCTGGACATACTTTACAGTACCCACATCCGGTACAAATCTCGTTCATATTTTCACCTATTTTATTTTTCAAATTATTAATATCATCTTCTGTAAATGGTTTGCTCTCATCAGCAATTTTGCAAGCTTCATCAATTTCTTTATAGTTATTAAACCCAATTAGTGAGACAGTTATTTGAGGAGCTGATATATTAAATCGCAACGCTACTTCTGTGGCAGTTTCTCCGTTTTCCGATAAAAAAGATAGTTCTTTTTCATGAGAAGGAATAGACCCACCACTCAATGGATTCATAGCCACTACTCCATATCCGTTTTCATGTGCATATGTAACTCCATTCCATCTATATGGGAAATTCAATAAATTTATTCCAATAGTAACACCGTCAAATTTATTTTCATCAAGTACTTTAATGACTTCGTCTCCTGGTTGATGTGATGAAAATACAATATGATCAATTAATCCTTCTTCCTTGCATTTTAATAGCCCCTCGTATTGACCACCTTTTTTCATAGCTAGCTCATAGTGGTCCATTTTTCTAATACACCATACATGATAAAAATGTATTTTAGGAACTCCTAATCTTTCTATAGATTTCTTGACTCCATCTATAGCCTTTTGTGCAGTGTCGTATACTGTTGGTCTTCCTTTTGTTGAAACATAAAAATCATTTTTTCCTTCTTTTATCATTTCTCTAAAAGCTACCCCAAATATATCTTCACTTCTATCATCGCAGTAGCCTGGTGCTGTATCAAAATAGTTGATTCCTTTATAATATGCATACTTAATTAGCTTTGCATTTTCTTCATTACTCTTATCCAAATCAAATCTAAGACCACCAAAACCAACTACAGAAACATTTTTATTTGTCTTTCCATATTTAACATATTTCATGTAATTATCCTCCAAAATAAAAATTCTTCTTTATATTATTATACCAGTAAATATGAACATAAAAAGCACTTACAATTGTAAGTGCTAATTCTTATACTAAGTTGTCTCTTAATTTCATTATAAAATCTTGTACATTCGTAACCATAGTAGTTACCTCAAGGCTTCCTCTATCTCTTAACTTATTCACTGCAAATTCTGAAACGTCAATAGAATAGAAATAAACTGGTCTTACTTTTCCATCTACTACTCTGTAAGAAGGAGTCATATTACCTGTAGCTATTGAATGTAGTTGAGTAGCCATACATATTACTGTTGTGGCTTTTCTTACGTGTTTTCTCATTTCTTCTTGAGTTTCATATACATCTGATATTACTATAGGAAGTGGTCCATCATCTCTTATAGACCCTCCTAGAACTATAGGCACATTGCTTGTTACACAAGCGTGAACAATTCCACTATCTATATTTTCATCTTCTATTAATTTTTCTATAGACCCTGCTCTTCTTGCTTTATTTAATAAATCTAGATGGTGATAATGTCCATCTCTTATAGATTCTTGAGTATATATATCTTGTCCAAGAGCTGTATTAAACATCGCCCCTTCTAAGTCATGTGTTGCTACTGCATTTCCACCGAATAATGCACTAACATATCCATTTTTTATTAAATCAGCCATTGCATCTCTAGAACCTTTAGCAAATATAGCAGCTGGGCCTAATACCCATACTATATGACCGTGTTCTTTTTCATGTCTTAATAACTCATATAGATTTTCATAATCTTTAGTGTATGAAGTTTCCCTTGATCTACCTGATCTAAATGCAAATAAATCCTTATCCTTTAAATCTTTTGTAAATCCATGCGGATATAAATATATTCCTTCGCTACCATCTTCACTTCTACCTACAACAACCTTATCTCCAAGTTTTAAATTTCTAAATTCTTTTACTTCAATCTTTTCATCTTTTGTAACAACTGGAACACAGTCCATTCTACTTTCTTCTGCTAAAACCCACTTGCCATTTATCTTGAAATATTCAGGATATATAGAATTAGCATGATAGTTATCTGGAGCAACTCCCTCTTTTATAACTTCTATGGTTGTAACATTTGGAGCCGATAGAAATCTTTCCTCATTAAAATTAGGTTCAATATACTCTCTTAAATTAAAGCCCATTTGTCATCACCTCTATGTAATATTTTATTTAATAATCGTTTAAATTTTAACGTCCTATATATTTATTATAACATAATCTGACATTTTTCCAATTAAAATTTTTTATTATATAAATAATAAGGCTTCTGTATATACAGAAGCCTATTATAAATTCACATTATTTTTTGCATATTTATTTCAAAATATTCATATTGTAAATTCTATTAAACCTGTGTGGAGTTCTGCATTTTTCAGTATTACATACAATAAAATATAAAAATATTAATAATATTTAAGTTCATATTTTATATAGTAAAAATATTTTCTTATTTGATTATTTTTTAACTAAATCATATTAATAATATTCTTATAATTTACTTACTTCTACTTTATTTTCTTCATAACTTACCCAATCACTATAGCTTCCTGCATATACCTTATGTTTTATTCCCAATTCATCAAGTGCAAGGCTATTAACTGTAGTAGTTAGTCCTGAGCCACAATATAATATTACTTCATCGTAATTTTTTAGTTCTTCAAAGTGTTTTTCTAGTTCTTCCAAAGTTTTTATTTTATCTTGGTTTTCATTTAGTACTTCCATCCAGAAGTAATTTAGCGCTCCTGGTATATGACCTGCTTTTTTATCTATTGGCTCAACTTCGCCATTATATCTTTTTTCTTCCCTTGCATCTACAATTGCTACATTTTCTTTGTTTAGTTTTTGCTTTACTTCTTCCATTTTTACTAACATATTTTCATTTATATTTATATCAAAAGCTCCTCTTGAGCTTGAAACTGTATTATCCTGTGATAATTCATAACCTTTTTCACACCAAGATTTAATACCGCCATTTAATATATATACTTTATTATGACCCATATATCTTAATACCATCCAAAACCTAGCTGCACCAGCTAAATCTCCATCGTCATAAGCTACTACTTTTGTATCATTTCCTATCCCTATATCTTCCAATTTTTCTTTTAATTCATTTAAATCTGGAAAAGGATGTCTTCCTCCATGTTCTTCAACCTTTGATGCTAGATCTTTTTCCATATCCATAAAAAATGAACCTGGTAAATGTCCTTTTTCATAACTTTCCTTTCCATATGAGTGTTCCATTAAGTCAAATCTACAATCTACAACTACAAAGTTTTCATTATTTATATTTTCTTTTAACCAACTTGCATTTACTAAATTTTTCATTTATATAACCTCCCTTAACAAACCTTTATAAAAAATTATATTTATTTTATTAATATGAACATAATAATTCTATAATATATTATATATCTTAAAAATATTTCGCAGACAAAAAATGATATTTTTTGACAAGACAGTTTTTCACTTTGTTAAATTACAGTATATTAATATTATAATAAAAATGTTTTAAAGCCGTGACAACAAGAAAGAATTTTAGTTTATTCTTCTTTGCAGTTTAAAATTGCGTATATGCTACCAAATTTTTAAACAGGTATATTTTATTATTATATTTTGAAGTGTATTCATTAGTATATCATTGTTAATAAAATAATTTTATAAATTTAATTTTAGATTTAACTTTGATTATATTTGTTATTTCGAGTTAAATTTCAAAACTTTTGCAGAAAATTTTGTTGTTTTAGGTCTTTTTTTTGTAGATGATTTTTATTTTTTTTTATGTTATCATGAATATGTAAAATATTATCAATATTTACATATTACAATTAATCGCTAGGAGGTAACATAAAGATGAAGTTTTCAAGTAGAATAACTAGTATGCAAGCTTCTCCTGTAAGAAAGCTTGTTCCATTTGCAACTGAGGCTAAGGCAAGAGGTACTAAAGTTTACCATTTAAATATAGGTCAACCAGATATAAAAACTCCAGAAGGATTTTTTAATGCTGTTAAAAACTATCAAGAAGAAGTTTTAGAATATGCACTATCTCAAGGTATACCAGAGCTTATAGATTCTATGAGAGAATACTATAAAACTTATAATATGGATTATGATAAAGATGAGATATTAATAATGAACGGTGGTAGTGAAGCATTATTATTTGCAATGATAGCTACTTGTGATCCTGGAGATAATATGTTAGCACCAGAGCCATTCTATACAAACTACAATGGATTTGGTGATGCTGTAAATGTTGGTATAAAACCTATAACTACTAAAGCAGAAGATGGATTCCACTTACCATCTAAAGAAGAAATAGTATCTAGAATAGATGAAAAAACTAGAGCTATACTTTTATCTAACCCTGGAAACCCAACAGGAGTTGTTTATACTGACAAAGAAATCCAAATGATAGCTGATATAGCTAAAGAAAATAACTTATGGATAATAGCAGATGAAGTATATAGAGAATTTGTATACGACGGATTAGAATATACAAGCTTTGGTAATGTTAAAGAAATCGAAGATAGAGTATTAATAATAGACTCTGTTTCTAAGCGTTATAGTGCCTGTGGAGCTAGAATAGGTTCTATAGCTTCTAAAAACAAAGATCTTATGGCTCAAATATTAAAATTATGCCAAGGTAGATTATGCGTTCCTACTTTAGAGCAAGTAGGTGCTGTAGAATTATACAAAACTCCAGTAAGCTATTTCAAAGAAGTTAATGAAGAATATAAATCAAGAAGAGATGTATTATATAAAGGTCTAATGGAAATACCAGGAGTTATATGTGAAAAGCCAACTGGTGCATTCTACGTAGTTGCAAAATTACCAATTAAAGATGCAGAAAAATTCGTTATATGGATGTTAAAAGAATTTAATTTAGATGGAGAAACTGTTATGATGTCTCCTGCTGAAGGATTCTATGCTACTGAAGGTTTAGGAAAAGACGAAGTAAGACTTGCTTACGTATTAAACAAAGAAGATTTAGCTAAATCTATGCAAGTATTAAAAGCTGGTCTTGAAAAATATTTAGCTGAAGTTGAAGGTAAATAAAATTCGCTTTGCTATAAAAAAGGCAGCCAAATAGGCTGCCTTTTTTATTATTTAAATATTTCTTTATTTTTTTCCATTATCTCTTGCATTTTAATTATAGAGTTCAGATAATCACTTCTATCTTCTTCTGATAATTTACTTAATTTCTCATCTAATCCATTTGTAAATTTATCTATACATTCTTCAGCTACTTCATTTCCTTTTTCCGTTAAGTTTATCAGATATTTTCTTCTATCATCTAAGTCTCTTTCACGTACAACATATTCTTTATTACTCAGGTCATCAATCATACTTGTTAAACTACCCTTTTCTATATTCAGTTTTAGACATAATTCAGTCATACTCTTTGGTCCATTATTTTTTATAAATATTAGAGCTCTTAATTGTGTTTTATTTACATTGTAATTAGGACTATATAATTTTAAGTAGTCTAAGTATAAACAAGAATATATTTCTGGCAGTGTTCTAGATACAAATGTTATGGTCTCATTTACTAGATTTCTCATGTATATCACCTCTAAATCTTAATTATAAAGTTTCTTATATTATATTTACGTATAATATAAGAATTTTTAAGGGGGTTTTTCTTCACAAAAATATTATTCCCAATCATATAGTTAAATAATGCAATTAACCTATTATATATTTTTACATATCATGGTATAAATGATATAACAATATTAAAGGTGGTTTTTGACATGAAAACTAGCAATAAAGGTGTATTTTTTATGATTTTATCGGCACTGGCGTTTTCAACTATGGGTCTAATGGTTAAATTCACTGATGCTATTCCTGTATTTGAAAAAGTATTTTTCAGAAATTTATTTAGTTTGTTTATAGTTTTATTTATAGTACTGAAAAATAAGGCAAGCTTACTTGGCAAAAAAGAAAATCAACTTCTTTTAATGTCGAGAGCATTACTCGGAGTATCTGGTGTTATTTTATATTTTTATGCAATAGATAATATGCTACTCGCTGATGCATCCATGTTAAATAAACTTTCTCCGTTTTTTGTAACGTTATTTGCATATTTATTTTTAAAAGAAAAAATATCTATTGTTCAAATACCAGGTCTTATTTTGGTATTTATAGGTTCATTATTAATTATAAAACCTCAATTCGATGTTTCTATGATACCTGCCCTTGCTGGTTTTGGATCTGCATTATGTGCAGGGTCAGCGGGAGTATTAGTTAGGGTTTTGAACAAAAAAGAAGATTATTCAACTATAGTATTTTATTTTTCATTAGTATCAGTTATATTTGTAATTCCTTTTATGTTATTTGATTTTGTAACTCCTAACTTATATCAATTATTAGGGCTCCTTGGAACAGGTATATTTGCAGCCCTTTATCAGTTGTTTTTAACTTTGGCGTATAAATACTCAAAAGCATCTGATTTAGCTATTTACGATTATTCGACAATAGTATTTTCTGGTATCCTCGGTTTTATATTTTATTCTGAGATTCCAGATGCTTATAGTATTATCGGAGGAATACTTATAATATGTTCTCCTATACTAGTATATTTTTATAAAAACAAAAAACAAAAAGAAGCCTAGAAATCTAGGCTTCTTCACTATTTAAATGCATTAAATATAGCATTCATTATATTTTGTACAAAGTCAATTAGACTATTAAAAAATCCTTGAGCTTGTTCTACATCTACATTTCCTAATGTTTCTTTTACTTTAGCACTTACATCTTTCAATTGGCCTTGTAGTTGACCTAAGTCTAAATTTAAGTTAGATATATTTTTCATCAATCCTAAGATCTGAGCTATTTGATCTTGAGTTAAATTTATATTGTATTCATTAGATATATTTACTATTATTTGTTTTATTTCATCTTCTGATTTAGCACCTTGCTTTACAACTTCTTCTTTAATTTGATTTATTACTGCAGCTGCTTCATCTTTACCTATATTTTGACCTAGTTCACCTGTAACAACTAACTCTTCATTTGCTGTTTTAAGTGCTTCTTTGTCTATTTTTTCTCCAGTAGATTTTTCAAATCCTTTAACTATACCTGTAAGGGCTGCTGTTCCAGATACCTTAAATGGAGCTGATGCCACTACCTTTGCATCTTCAACCCCTGCTGTAGCTAGTGCATTAGCTATCATACTCTCAGTAACCCATGTTAAATTATTAGTTTCTACATCCAATCCACTTCCTTGTGATAGTGGTTGAACATAAGAACTAGATATAGACTTTGTTCCTATTTGTGATTCAGGAGCTACCCCTTGTAAATATTGTCTTTCTTCACTGTTAGTTATTGTCAGTACTTGAGCATCCCCATCTTTAACTCCAAAGTAGTTTAACATCTGACTTTTTTGATCTTCACTTAAGTTAGCCCCAAGTGTAACTACATTGTAAGTATCTGCAAAAGCAGTCAATGACGAAAATGTCAATATAGAAGCAACACATAATGTACTTATAAACTTGTTTTTAAATTTCATAATTATCTCTCCCTACATTTTATAAAATAACTTACATTGATTATATATGATATTACTTACTTATTCAATTACAGTTTTGTAAGGTTTTATTATTGTTCTCCATTTAGTATATCTTCTAAGCAATTGTGAAACTCACATATAACCATTTTAGTATGTTGTTTTAGCTCATCTTCTGCATGATTAAATGTGTATGAATTTTTATAGCTTTCAAACATACTTAAATCATTCCACGAATCTCCTATTACAAAAACATCATCGTCTGTTACTTCAAACATGTCTGTTAATTTGGATATTCCATTAGCTTTTGAACATCCCACAGGAGCTATATCTATGAAATATTGATTTCTATAAGCAATAACATAGTCTTTATATTTTTCATTTATGATATTTCTTAGTCTTTCTGCACTTGCAGAACTTCTATCTGAAGCATTTATACTTATTAATTTAACATCATATTCTTTATTCAAAAACTCTTCCTCATTTATGGTTTCTGCTTTATATACAAAACCATCAAATAACTCAAACTCTCCAACTACATATGTTTTATATCCATCTACTATTGCGAATTTATATAATTCGTCATTTTGTATTTCTTTATATATACCCTTTACAACGTCTGAATCTATACTATCTTTTTTCATCTCTTTTAGATCTTTATCAAGTATTAAAGCCCCATTACACAAAACAAGTGCATCTACCTCTACATTATATTCATTAAATATATGTTCAGTATTTGCAAAATCTCTTCCTGTACACAATATAAAGGCATGGCCCTTTTCTTTAAATCTCTTTATATGATCTATACTTTCATCTTTTATACTTCCATTTATAATTAATGTTCCATCAATATCTGAAGCAAGCAATTTTTTCATATATTTCATCTCCTTATGTCTTTATACCGCACATCATTTCTATTATACAATACAAATAAAAAATTCGCTACGCTCATGTCTTAAGCGGCATTGAAAAGCAGGGACCTTGCTCAAAAATACATAAAAAAACTGCTCTAAATAGAGCAGCCTTTTTATGTATTTTTTATGCTTCTACTTCAAATTGATCTTTTCCTACTCCACATAATGGACATACCCATTCTTCTGGTACACTTTCCCAAGCTGTTCCTTCAGCTACTCCATTGTCTGGATCTCCTACTTCTGGATCATAAACATAACCACATACTACACATACATATTTTTCCATGATAATTACCTCCTTGATTATATTTCTAATTATATTTTATTATCATATTTAGTTTATACCACTTTTTGTGCATAGTAAACAGAAATCATGAAATTATTTGGTATATTATTCCTATAATTTATATTTCTATTTAAAATTATATTAAGTAGCACTTCCTTATTATGATACTTTTTTAATAAATTTATTAATGTATTTTTTGTCATTTAAAAAAGGGTTGTTGAATATTCAACAACCCTTAAGCTTCTTATATGTTAAGCAGTTTTCTTTACACCTTTAGTTTTCTTTTCATAATTGTTGTACATAACTACAGCAACTATTGAGAAGAATAATGGTCCAGCTACCATCCATATAGTAGAAGCCATATCTCCTCTTGTAGCAGGCTCTATTATTGTAAAGAAGTTAGCAAATCCTACAGTAAATGTAACTATTACTGAAGCTATTAATGCAGACTTATATGATTTGTAAACTTCAAACGGTTTTTCTATTGACTCGTTTTTCTTGAATTTAGGGAACGCTCCTGATAAGAACATGTATGGTAGAGTCATAGCAACATTAGTCATTAATACTAATTTAGTGAAGAATGCAGCAGCTGCGTCTCCTCCAAATGATACCATTAACATCATAACTACAACTATTATACATTGTATCCACATAGCGTTTATAGGCATTCCATCTTTTAATTCACCCATTTTACCTGGCCATAATTCCTTTGGAGTACCTTCTATTAATTGCTTAAGCGGAGCATATGTTAATGTGAAGAATGCACCACTTAACGCTAAGAACATTGATAAACCAACAAATCTAGCTACCCATGCACCCATTGTTAATGAGATAGCTTCACTCATTCCAAAACCTTGTCCTAATTGGTAACCTAAGTTTTGCATAACAACATATCCAACGTTACCCATGTGTACGTTTTCTGAAGATAATACAGCTGTCCAGTCAGTAAATATACCAACCATGAATATACCTATTGCATATCCTACTGATATTATTATAGCAGCTATTGTAACCCCTTTAGGGAATGTTTTTTCTGCATTTTCTGTTTGGTCAACTAATCCACCAACAACTTCTATACCACCATAAGCGAATATAGCGAAAACTAAGAATGATAACATACCTATTGGTGTTTGATAAGCTGGGTTAGGAGCTTGTGTAAATGCTTGAGCAGAAGTTATTGGTTGAGCTAATTCTCCACCATTTGCTATTAAAACAGCTATAGCACCTACTATTAAAACTATGTTAAGCGCTGCAACTGCAGTACCACCTGCAGATGTTATTTTAGATATTTTATCTAAACCTTTAGTAGCTGTATATGTTACAAGTACCATCCAAATAACACCTATTAATCCTAGAGTTTGAGTTGAGCTTAGTCCGAATAAAGACCAAGTTGCTGTTGTATCTGATCCAAATATTGCGTTTGATAAAGGTATCATAATTGCAGAACCTACGTTAACCATCCATATTATATAAGATGCATACCACATGAATGTTCCTATAAATGCGTATTTAGCTCCAACAGATTTTTCCATCCAAGAGTATATACCACCCTTTTCAGTTTTAAATGCTGCACCAAACTCTGACATCATAAATGCATAAGGTATGAAGAATGCTAATCCAGATATTATATACCATGGTATTGCAGCATAACCTGTTAAGTAGAACGATCTTGGCATGTTATTAAATCCAAATACTGATGTAAATATCATAAGTATCAATGCCGTCATGTTTAATTTCTTACTGCTATTAGTGCTTGCAGACATCGTTATTCCTCCTCTAAGTATCTTGTTAATTTTTTATTTTTTATCTCAACTCATGTAAATTATTATAATTCCTTTTTATTGTTTTGGCAATGATTTTTCTCTTATTTTTCGACATGAATTGTCAGATATTTTTCCTTCATTTTGTCGAATATTTCAATGCTTTCAAACCTTAAAAATATTCTTTAAAATAAAAAAAGAACTATAAAATAGTTCCTTTTTTTGTATTATGCTTTAAATATGTTTTATTAATCCAAGTATAACTTTATACGTTTAAATCGATTTTTATATCTATTTCATTTTTAAATAACTCTATGGACGGGTCTACATGTTCTTTTATAAACTCTATTACTTGCTCTGGCGCTCTACCCACAAAATTTATAGGATCCATTATAGACTCAATTTCTTCTTTACTCATCTTAAATGAATCGTCATTTTTTATCATTTCTGTTAAATTATTATCTTTACCTTCTTCTTTAACACGTTTTGCAGCTTCCATAGAATATACTCTTATTTTTTCATGTAATTCCTGTCTGTCTCCACCTCTTTTTACAGCTTCCATAAGTATTGTTTCTGTAGCCATAAAAGGAAGTTCTTCATTTATATGCTTATTTATCATATTTTTATATACAACTAATCCATCAGTTACGTTTATACCTATTTCAAGTATTGCATCTACAGCCATAAAAACTTGTGGAACTGCCAATCTTTTATTAGCAGAGTCATCTAATGTTCTTTCTAACCATTGTGTAGAATGAACTAAGGCTGGGTTTAGACTTTCTGAAATAACAAATTTTGAAAGAGATGAAATTCTCTCACTTCTCATAGGATTTCTCTTGTATGCCATAGCTGATGATCCTATTTGATTTTTTTCAAATGGTTCTTCTAATTCTTTTAAGCTTTGTAACAACCTTATATCATTAGTTATTTTGTGCATACTTTGAGCTATAGAAGATAAAGTTGATAAAATTTGATAGTCAAGTTTTCTACTATATGTTTGTCCTGTTACAGCAAAACTATTTTCAAATCCCATTTTGCTACATACAAGTTTATCTAATGTTCTTACCTTTTCATGTTCTCCTTCAAATAAACTTAAAAAGCTGGCTTGAGTACCCGTCGTACCCTTAACCCCTCTTAACTTAATATTATTTATTCTGTAATTTAGATCTTCTAAATCTAATAATAAATCTTGTATCCATAAACATGCTCTTTTACCAACTGTAGTTAATTGAGCTGCCTGGAAGTGTGTAAACCCTAAAGTTGGAGTATCATTAAATTTTAGAGCAAAATCTTTTAAGTTGTTTATTAAACTTGCAAGTTTTATTCTTAAAAGCTTTAGTCCTTCGTTCATTTGTATTATATCTGTATTATCTCCAACATAAGCACTTGTTGCACCTAAATGTATTATACCTTTAGCACTTGGAGCTTGGATTCCGTAAGCCATTACATGAGACATAACGTCATGTCTAACTTCTTTTTCTATTTTTCTAGCTTCATCAAAATTTATATTATCAATATTTGCTTTTAATTCGTCTATTTGTTCCTTAGTTATATTAAGTCCTAGTTCTTTTTCACCTTCAGCAAGTGCTACCCACAATTTTCTCCAAGTGGAAAATTTAAATTGCGGAGAAAATATATAACTCATATCTTTACTACAATATCTGTCTATTAGCGGATTGTTGTATGTAGTGTATCTAGATTGTTCCATATGTCAGACTCCTTCCTAGTTAAATACATTCTTATTATCAATAAGTTTATTATACACAAAATCACGAACTATAACAACCTATTTTTTATTTATGTTCATTTTATCTTCTTTTAGTATATAATCAACAGCTTCACTATCTACAAAGTTCAATACGTATTTATACCTTATAGCATAATGCTTATCACTCCAGCCTAATTGATTTTTGATATCTTCTTCTTCTGCTCCTAGTCTTAAGCTAATTGCTGCAAAAGAATGTCTAAAATCCTTAGCTGAGTAATTATGAAGTCCCGCTAAATCCAAGGCCTTTCTAACTATAATTCTCACGTTTCTATCTGTTATAGAGTCGCTTTTTTGTGTTGTAAACACAAATTCATCAGTTGGTTTTATTTCTTCAGGAAGTCCAGAATAATTTCTATACTTTAATATTAATTCCCAACAGTATGGATGTAATTTTATTATTCTTTCTTTTCTTCCTTTTCCTAATTTACAATAAGCATTGTTATTTTCATCTAGCATTAAATTTTCCCATTTTAGTTTTACCAATTCATTTAGTAAACATCCTGTAGTTACTAAAAATACAATAATTAGCCTATCTCTAATATTTAGACTTGGAAGTGTTTCTATTAATGTGTTTATTTCTTGAACACTCAAAACATCGTCCTTAGTTTTTATTCTAGTTACTTCTGGTTTTTCTAAATTTCTAAATGGATTCATATCTACATATTCTTCTTTTTTTAGAAAATTATAAAAACTATGCAAATAACTATATATTTTTTCACAAGTGGACTTTGCATAAGTTTTCTTAATTGCTTCAACAAACTTACGGCAATCTTCACTATTTACATCTATAAGTTCTTTTCCATCTAAAAACTCCTTAAATAGCATTACCTTTCCTAAGTAGTCGTTTTTTGTATTTGGACTTAGTTTTCTAGAAAAAAGTTTAAAAACCTCATATTCATAGTCGTTTAATACTTTTGTTGTTTCCATAATTATCCCCCCATTTTTATTTATTTAAATCATTGCCATTTTTCGAAATATTATTACCTTTAATGGTATTTTAGTTTATTATTGATTATATATATTAATATTGGTATACTTTAATTTGTTATATATTGCTAAGATTGGAGGTAACAATATTGATAGAATTTTTAAAAGCGCTTTTACTTGGTACTGTAGAAGGAATTACTGAGTGGTTACCAGTAAGTAGCACAGGCCATCTTATATTAGTAGGTGAATGGATTAAATTTAATTTTACTCAGACATTTATTAATACATTTAACGTAGTTATACAACTTGGTGCAATACTTGCAGTAGTTGTTATGTACTTTAAAAAGTTAAATCCTTTTGACCCTAAAAAAACTAGCAGACAAAAAAGGGACACTATAGATCTTTGGATTAAGGTTGTAATTGCAGTTATCCCATCTGCAGTTTTAGGATTATTATTTGACGATTATATTGAAGCTAAGTTCTTCAATCCAGTAACAGTATCTATAATGCTTGTATTATACGGTGTAGTAATGATCCTTTTAGAAAGAAGAAATAAAAAACCTAGAATAAAAGATTTTTCTCAGTTGAGTTATATGAGTGCAATAGGTATAGGTTTATTTCAGTGTTTAGCAATGATACCAGGTACATCTAGATCAGCTGCCACTATAATAGGTGGTGTATATCTAGGGGCATCAAGATTTATTGCTGCTGAATTTTCATTTTTCCTAGCTATACCTACAATGCTTGGAGCTAGTGCACTAAAACTATTTAAAGATGGTGCTTCATTTAGTTCTTATGAATGGTCGATTTTAGGATTTGGGTCTTTAGTTGCATTTATTGTATCAATACTTGCTATAAAGTTCCTTGTTAGTTATATACAAAAGCATGACTTTAAGATATTTGGTTATTATAGAATAGTACTTGGTATAATATTACTTGGTTATTTCTATATGACTGGTGGATTATTCTAAAAAAGAAGCACTATATTGTGCTTCTTTTTTCAATTACCTACTTCTAAATTTGAGCAAGGTCCCATATCGTTGTTGGCGACATGAGCTTAGCGAATTTTTTGCTCTATAGAGTCCATAAGTAATTTTATTATGTCACTTGAGTCTTCATTAAAGGTAGTAACTATAGTCAAGTAATCTGTAGCTGTATTTATTCCTAAGTATACCTTATTTAAATCTCCTACAAAGTCATTTACCTGATAATCTTGTTTTGTATCGACAATCATATGATTATATAGCATTTCCAACTCGCAAAGTATTACAGCTTTATACTGAAGGTTGTTTATAGTGTATATATTAGATATTGTAACTCCACTTTTATAAGATAAATTTGTAATGTCCTCATCTGCACATACATAAGGTATATTATTTTCTTCTAGATTTTTTCTGAACATATATTGAAAGTATATAGTTTTTCCATTTTTAAGTTTCTTTTTATTATATGGGTAGACTATAGCTATATCTGAATATTTTAGCCCTTTTGTATTAATAAGATATTCTATTTCCCATAATATAGAGCTTATTTGCTCTTCCAAATTAGATACTTTTAATATATTTACATTACTGTTTATATCTCTAAGAGGTGTAGACGGTATAAAGTAATCATCTGTAAAATCTGATTTTAATGATTTTATATAATCATAGGAGTTTTTGCCAAAATTATTTGAAAATGCAACTAGTTCTTTTGTTTGCTTATAATTATTTTTCAAATATAAAACTTCATTAAATTCAATGTTATCCCATGGATTTTTGTATATGTTTACAAAATTAGATATATTTTTAGATTTGCATGAGAATATATTGAATATAAATTTTGATTTATATAAAAATTCCCTTATGAAATCCATTTCCTCACTAGTAAAACTTTCTGCTTCGTCTATAAATATCCCTTTAAACATATTTTTATTTTTTATACTATTTCTAGCTTGTAGTAAAATATTTTTTATCGCTTTTTCATAGTTTTCTTTTAGTTTATAATAATCTACTACTAATTCATATTGTTTGGCAAGTTTAAACAAGAAAGATTGAAAAGTATGAATCTCTAAATTATCATTGTTTGGTAATAATATACTTAACATTTCTCTTAGCTCATTACATAGCTGTTTACAGTGTGTAAACACTATAAATTTGTGATGTGGATATATACGAGCTAGCTTTATTGCTCTTGATAACATTATAGTAGTTTTGGATGATCCAGAAGGCCCTATAACCAAACTATTGCCGTATTTTATAGAGTCTATATTTTTTATTTGTTCTTCGTTTAAAAACATACTTGTATAGTTATAAAAATCTCCAGAAAAAGATATTTTCTTAAATTCTTTATTAAAATAAATATCTTCTCTATTTTTTATAGTATAGTACTCCGGACACACTTGTAACAGAAATAAGTTTAAAGTTACATCTTCGTTTTTGTCTTTTAAGTAAGAATTTATATTGGTATTATTCTCTTTTAATTCTTCTAATTTAGGTTTATCTATTATGTGATAATCTACAAAATCGTCCAACTCACATTTATCTTCCACTGTAACATATGGCATTACAAAAACATAGTTGTATTTTATTTCACTTGAAGTTTCTTCCATTTTTGATTTTAATAGTTCATATTCTTCATTCATAACTTCTAGTAGTTCTTCATCAATTATTGAGTATATCTCTTCAGTGGTGTCCATGAATTTAACAAAAAGTACACATCCATCTTTTATATACAGAAGATCTGTATTTACCCCTTTAAATGGAGTAACCTTTGGAATTATTTTTCCATCTAATTTTAATATGTCATAAAACCCTTTTTCACTTTCTTTTATCTTAAGAGCGTCTAGTTCAGAATCTATTTGTCTGTATAGGCTCAACTTTACATTCCCCCTTGCTTTATTTAATTATATCATTTTTATCGGGGTTTTTCTATATATTGACATATTTGTTAACATAATATTCATAAAACAGAAAAAAAAGCTGCAATTTGCAGCTTTAGCTTTTATATATTCCATATTTAATTATATCTATATATTTATCAAACTCTCTAAATATCTCATCACTATAACTTAACAAGTCTTTTGTTTTATTTGAATACTGTTGTGTATATTTTTTTGTTAATGCTTCAAACAATGTCATTACAACAAACATAACATCTTCGCTTTTTATATTTTTCTTTAGCATATCTATATTAATATATTTTATTATATAATCCTGCAGTATCTTAAATCCCTGTACATAATACTTTTTGTATATAACTTCAATTTCATCTTTTAGTTCTTGAGGTGGTGAAATAAATGCTTCAATTAAAATTTTAGTTTCATATGGATATTTTATAAACATATTTTGTTTTATTAAAGATAAGCGCTTCATCCTACTAAAAAAGTCATTATCTTCTATTTTATCTACCTCATTAAGAATTTCATTATTTAAATATTCACTTATATATTCAGCAGTAAAAATATATAAATTTTTCTTATTTCCAAAATAATTAAATAAACTTCCCTTTGAAATTTGTGAGTTTGAAGCAATTAAGTCTGTTGAAGCACTTATATAACCATTTTTTCCAAATTCCTCAATTGCAGACTTTAAAATTCTATCTCTTTTTTCATTAGGCAACTTCATGAATTTTTCCATATATCATAAACCTTTCTTATATCTCAAAATCCTTAGTATTGTATCTATAATAAGTAAACAGTATAGATATTATTGTAATAATTAATAGTATAGATGCATATTTTAATTCTATTATTCCTTCATTTTTTAATAAGTCAGATGGCATGGCATAGTTAGTTGGTGATATATATTTCATCCAATCTAATTTATCTATTATTTTTGAAAAAGTTCCCAATAAGTATGTTATAAAAAACAATCCAAGGGCTGTTGGAGTTGCTACATCTACTTTCTTTATTAATGATGAAATTAAAAAGCCTAATGACCAAAATACAAGTTGTGGCAAGAACATACTCTTAAAAATTGAACCTAATGTAAACAAATAGTCATAACCCTCAGGGCTAACAATAGAGCATATAATTATAGTTCCCAATACAACTATTAAGTTGTATATATATAATATAGTTAGTGTTGATAATAATTTTATAGTAACTATCTTTTTTCTTGAAATAGGTTGTGCATACAAAAATTCTATTGTCCCTTCGCTTTCTTCTTTTATAAGAGAATTGGCTCCTAAAATCCCTGCATATATACAACTACCTATTAAAATATATTGGGCACAGTAAGCAAAGTACTGTAATAAGTCAGAAAAATCCACCATTTCATCAAGGCCAAATGCAGCTCTCATAGATTCTGGAATTGCATCCATTTTTGTTTTAACAATTTCACTCATACCACTATCAGCCATTGATGGAAACATGGACATAAATAACACTATTATTCCTACCATAACAACGGACCATATTCCTAATGACTTTAACATTCCTTTTAATTCAACTTTATACATACTCATTATTTATCTCCCTCCTCATAATAACTCATAAATGTATCTTCTAAGGTAGGATTTTCTATTTTTAATTCTTTTAAAGTATATTTACTAAGCTCTTTTATCAATATATTTATATCACCATTATATAAAAAGGAGATTTCATCAGTTTGGCTATCTATACTTGATATTCCATTTATATTAACTAATGATTTAATTTCTTCATTAGTTTTTATAGTTACTCTAACAACATTTATTCCAACTAACTCTTCAACATTTTTTACTTCTATAATTTCTCCATCTCTTATTATTGCAACCCTATGACAGTATCTTTGAACTTCAACTAAGTTGTGAGACGAAAAGAATATAGTTGTTCCCTTTTTATTTTCTTCTTGTAAAACATCAAATAACCTCTTTTGCATTAATGGGTCTAATCCATTTGTAGGCTCATCTAATATAAGTAACTTAGGTTTTGATAATAATGCTTGTATTATAGCTATTTTTTTCTTATTTCCAAGGGATAAATCTCCAACTAATTTGTTTTTTTCTACTTCAAATATTTCACATAATTTATCTAAAGTCTCATTATCTTTTTCTTTATTAAAAGTAGCTGCATAATTTAATATATCAATAACCTTCATGTGCTTGTAGTAATTAATTTCACTAGGAACGTATCTTACACTTTCTTTTAACTTTTTACTATCCTTAACTATGTCTAAGCCCAAAATACTACCGCTTCCTGAAGTTGGATATATAAAGTTAAGTAGTGTTCTTATAGTAGTTGATTTGCCAGCTCCATTAGGGCCTATAAATCCAAAAAACTCCCCTTCTTTCACTTTAAGACTTAAATTATCTATCCCCTTACTTTTGCCATAGTATTTTGTAAGGTCATTGGTTTCTATAGCATACATAAAATCATCTCCCATATTATATTTAATATATTATATTCATATCACGTATAGAAATTGACTCATCAGTCATTTTTATTATATAGTATTTTTGACTAACGAGTCAATAAAAAAGAAGAGGCAAAATACCTCTTCTTTTACTTGATTTTGTTTTTGGTATGCTAAATTCTCCAGGCCATTCAAAATGCTCAGGCTCGTAGAAACCATCTTTAAGTTCGCCTCCCCAGTTAAGACCTAGGGTTTTTGCAATAATACCCATTTTATTTAATATATCTTCTCTATCTTTTGTAGTATTTCCATCTATTACTGGAAGCGCATCAAATGCTAGTCCGTAATTATGATGAGAATGCCCTCCCTTTATATTCGTTATTATTACTCCTGGAATAGACCTTCCTAAATTGTATAGCTCGTCTTGTTCATCTATAGTTCTATAAGTAGATATGATTTTCACTTCAATATTTTCTTTATTACATTCCTTTATAAATAGCTTAGCTAAATATTTTACATACGGATGAAGTGTATTTAACTCAGATGTCATTATAATCCCCCACTTATGATAACATTTTAACAAATATACTCGTTAGCATATTTACTATATACTATGTATTTGGTAATAAAAGGTTACAAAAATACTACTTATTTAACTTCGATACTACTTTTTCCTTTATAGATTTTACAATGTCCTTTATCTCGCTTATATCTAATACAAAAGCCATTAAAATGTACACTAGTATACCTATTATAACTGAGATTATTAATGCTAGTATTGTGTTTAATCGTAGTAAACTTCCTGTATTGAAAATTAAATTAATAAAAACTGACATTATAAAAGAAGCCATATTTACTTTCACAAAGTTTTTTATTGTATTTTTCATTCCAAGTTTACCGATTTTTTTTCTAAGTGATATTCCTAGTAATAAAGCTGCTATTATACCTGCTATAGATGTAGATAATGCTAGTCCTCCTATACCCATATACTTAACTAAAATTAATGAAAATACAATATTAAACAATACTGATATGGCAGCATTTTTTACTGGTGTTTTGGTATCTTGTAATGAATAAAAAGTCCTCGATAATACATCTCTTACTCCATAAGCTACCATTCCTAAAGAATAATAAAATAATGCTGTAGATGTAAGATAAGTGTCATGAGAGTTAAAAGACCCTTTTTCAAACAATATCTTAACTATTGGATTTACCAAAACCATGGTCATAAATGTTATAGGTATCATAAATACTATTACTAAGTTTACAGATTTAGTAACGTATTTTTTAAATAATTCCATATTTTTTTCACTAGATAGCCTAGATAGTATAGGATATAGTACAGTGGACAATGACATAACTATTATTCCTGTAGCAAATACATTTAACTTTGATGCATAATTTAGAGCAGTTATTGCCCCTACCTCAATGGTAGATGCCAATGACCTATTAATCATAGTATTTATTTGATCTACATAAGATCCAATAAACACTGGAATAACTAAGTATAAAAGTTTATGTATATTTTTATCAGCTAAATTTATATGTAATTTATATTTATATCCATCATTTTTTACAAATATAAATTGAAAAATCATTTGTGCTATGTATGCAAATAAGGTTATATATACCATTGTATAAGCATTACTGTTAGCTCCTATTATTATAGCAAGTATGCATATAATATTAAAAGGTATTGTAGATGCTGCAGATATATAAAATTTATCATTAGCTTGCAAATAGGCTGATTGTATTGAGTTTATTGCTAAAAATAACATTGCTGGCATAAGTATTCTAGAAAAATTTATTGTTAAATCTAAGATATCTCCTTTAAATCCTACAGCAAACAATTTAACTATATAAGGTGTAAATGTTAGACCTATAGCAATTAAAAGTAAGCTACACAAAACAACAATACTATAAACATTGTCTGTAAATTTGTAAACTCCACTTTTACCTTCTTTTTCTTTAACACTATAAAACATAGGAATATATGTTGTTGCAAGTGATGCACTAACTCCAGCGAATATTACAACAGGTATGTTAAGAGCAGTTAAGTAGGCATCTGTTATGTTACTTGCTCCAAAATTTGAAGCCAAAATTAGCTCCCTCGCAAATCCTAATATTTTAGAGATTAACGTTATTACCATAAAAATAAAAGCAGACTTTTTAAAACTTGGCATAATTCACCTCTATCTAAGTTTTATACTATATCTATTATATAATAAATATTTTATAATTAATCTAAAAATTAAAAAAGAAGCTAAAAATTAGCTTCTTTTTTAATTTATTATTTTATACGGTTGTGACTAGCAAACATCTTAAAATATTTATCCATCCAGTTACTCATTTCTCTTCTTACTTGATGTCTTTTTACTTCATCAAAACTAGCATCTTGTATTCCGTATGAATGGTTCATATACTCTGTATTTGGAGGATAAGTTAAGAATTCTCCATTTTTATTTTCAAAACCTATGGACATTATATCATAAACATATTCTTCATTATCTTCACTTTTATTTATATTAGTAACTACTCCATATTCTGTTCTTTCAGGTCTTGTTATTTTAACATATTGATTTTGAGCTAATTGTTTTAACATAGTTATTCTCCTTTCTTTTTTATAAAGTTGCTAACTATATTATTGCCATTTTTCACTGTTCTTATATGAATAGGATTTTTAGAATTTTTTGTAAAATTTGTTTTGCTCAAAAAAACAAAAAAGAGTGGTGAAATCACCACTCTTTTAATTATTTAGCATATTCTATTGCTCTAGTTTCTCTTATTATACTTACTTTTATTTGGCCTGGATATTCTAACTCATCTTCTATCTTTTTAGTCATATCTCTAGCTAATAAATGTAAATCTTCATCTCCTACATTTTCAGGTTTAACCATTATTCTGATTTCTCTACCTGCTTGTATAGCAAATGATTTATCTACACCTTCATATGAGTTAGCTATTTCTTCAAGCTTTTCTAATCTCTTAATATAAGATTCTAAAGTTTCTCTTCTAGCTCCAGGTCTAGCAGCTGACACAGCATCTGCAGCCGTAACTAAAACAGCTTCAACTGTTTGTGGTTCATGATCTCCATGATGAGTTGACATTGCATGTATAACATCTTTAGATTCTTTATATCTTCTAAGTAAGTCCATACCTATTTCAACGTGAGTACCTTCCATTTCATGATCCACTGCTTTACCTATATCATGAACTAATCCAGCTCTCTTAGCTAATTTAACGTCTGCTCCTATTTCTGCAGCCATTATACCAGCTAAATGAGAAACTTCTATAGAATGTTTAAGGACATTTTGTCCATAACTAGTTCTATATCTAAGTCTTCCAAGAAGCTTTACAAGTTCAGGATGTAAACCATGTACTCCAGTTTCAAATGTAGCCTCTTCGCCGTACTCTTTTATAGTATTTTCTACTTCTTTTTTAGCCTTTTCAACCATTTCTTCTATTCTTGCTGGATGTATTCTTCCATCTGAAATAAGTTTTTCAAGAGCTATTCTCGCTATTTCCCTTCTTATAGGATCAAATCCAGATAATATTACTGCTTCTGGAGTATCATCTATTATCAAGTCAATACCCGTTAATGTTTCTAGAGTTCTTATATTTCTACCTTCTCTACCTATGATTCTACCCTTCATTTCGTCATTAGGTAGGTTGACAACAGTAACAGTTGTTTCTGCTACGTGGTCAGCTGAACATTTTTGTATAGCATATCCTATGATTTCTCTTGCTTTCTTTTCAGCTTCTTCTTTAGCTTTCGTTTCTGTTTCTTTTATCATAATAGACATTTCATGTCTAACTTCTCTTTCAGCATTAGATAATATGATTTCTTTTGCTCTTTCTGAGCCTATACCCGATATGCTTTCCAGTTTTTCTATTTGTTGAGCTTTTATGACTTCAACTTCTTGTTCTTTAAGTTCTACAACTTTTAACTTTTCGCTTAAATTACCTTCTTTAGATTCTAAAGATTGTAATTTTCTGTCTAATACTTCTTCTTTTTGAATTAATCTCTTTTCATATTTTTGAAGTTCGCTTCTTCGTTCTTTGTTTTCTTTTTCAACTTCATTTCTATATCTATGAGATTCTTCTTTAGCTTCTAGTAATCTTTCCTTTTTTGTTGTCTCTGCATCTCTATTAGCTTTATCAACTATATCTTTAGCTATTTGTTCTGCTTGTCCTATCTTAGCTTCAGACATATTTTTTCTTACAAAATATCCTACTAAAATCCCTATTCCTGCCCCTAATATGGCAGCTATTATATATCCTCCTATGACTTCCACCTCCTTTATTTGTTAATATATATAAGACTTTGTCTATTTATAGAATTTAATTAGACACGAAGGCATAAAACTCCTTGTTTAATTGTATAATTTTTTCTAAAGTGTGTCAAGGTAATAGGAGGTGTTATGTCATTTATTCGCCTAAATCTTCCAATATATCTTCAGTATTCTCTACAGAATCATCTAATTTATAATATTCTCTTACCTTTGTTTCTATTTCATTCACTAAATCCATATTATCTTGTAAGAATTTTTTTACATTTTCTCTACCTTGTCCCAATTTTATCTCTTGATAGTTATACCAAGATCCAGACTTCTTAACTACATCTATGTCAGCTGCTATATCTAATAAATCACCTATTTTAGATATACCTTCTCCATACATTATATCGAATTCACATTGCTTAAATGGAGGAGCAACTTTGTTTTTAACTACTTTAACTCTAGTTCTACTTCCTAGAATTTTGTCACCTTGCTTTATTGTGTCAACTTTTCTAACATCAAGTCTTACTGATGCATAGAACTTAAGGGCTCTACCACCTGTTGTAGTCTCTGGATTACCAAACATAACTCCAATTTTTTCTCTTAATTGGTTTATAAATATTGCAACGCAGTTTGATTTTTTTATAGAACCTGTTAATTTTCTCAAAGCTTGAGACATAAGTCTTGCTTGTAGTCCCATGTGTGAGTCTCCCATTTCGCCTTCTATTTCGGCTTTTGGAACTAATGCTGCAACAGAGTCTATAACTATAATATCTATAGCCCCACTTCTTATAAGTGCCTCAGCAATTTCTAAAGCTTGTTCCCCTGTATCAGGTTGAGATATTATTAGGTTGTCTATATCAACACCTAAAGCTTTAGCATATACAGGGTCTAGAGCATGTTCTGCATCTATGAATGCTGCTATTCCACCTTGCTTTTGAGCTTCAGCTACAGTGTGAAGTGCAACTGTTGTTTTACCAGAAGATTCAGGTCCATATACTTCTATTATTCTTCCCTTTGGCATTCCACCTATACCTATAGCTATATCTAGTCCTATAGATCCTGTTGGTACTACATCTATTGTCATTTTAGATGCTTCTCCAAGTTTCATTATAGATCCTTTACCAAAATCTTTTTCTATTTGGTTTAGTGCCGCGCCAAGTGCTTTTAATTTTTCTTCATTATTATTCGTTGCCATTTAATTTACCACCTTTCATCTATATACAGTATTTATTGTAAAATCCTACCACAAACATTTGTTCTGTATAATAATTATATATTATAAATAAGCACATAGTCAATGACTAATACCACTTTATATTATGAAACTTTAATAATATTTTTAATCAAAAAAATGTATAAAAAAATACTGGATTAAATCCAGTATTTTTATTTACTATTCATAAATATTTGCTTATTTTTAGTTAGGTACTCTATTCCTGAAGTAAATGCCAATAAAACTGATATTCCAACTAATATATCTCCAAATATTATAATAGATACTATATTAAACTCTAATCCAAATAATAAAACTACTATACCTACCATTTGACTTATAGTTTTAAGTTTTCCACCCTTACCTGCTGCTATTACCTTTCCATCTGCCGCTGCTATTGCTCTTAGTATACTTACCGTAAGTTCTCTTGAAACTACTATTACAATAGATACTATAGCTATCCAGCTTGGAATAAGCATTAAGTTTGCAAATGGAATTAAGCATATTAAAGCCGATATAACTAATAATTTATCTGCAAGTGGATCCATAAATTTACCAAAGTCAGTTATTAAGTTATATTTTCTAGCTATATGTCCATCCATTGCATCAGTTAATGAAGCTATAATAAATATTATATTAGATATTAAGAAATTATTTGGTAAATCTGTCCATAACATTGTTAGCATAAGAACAGGAACCAAAATCATTCTAAATGTAGTTAGTTTATTTGGCAAGTTCATCCAAAACATCCCCCATCAAATCATATTCCAAGGCACTAGTTATTTTTACATTTACAAAATCCCCAGAATTTAATTCCTTTTTACTTTTTACATATACTACCCCATCTATTTCATAGGCATCATATTGTGTTCTACCTATATATACATTATCTTCTACTTGCTCTTCTATTAATACTTCATATACATTTTCCGCTTTTTCTTCTTGTAGTTTAGAAGATATATTTTGTTGAGCCATCATTAACGATTCTCTTCTTTGTTCTTTTATTTCTTCATCTATATGATTTGGTAATTTGTCAGCCCCAGTATCTTCTTCTCTTGAATAAGTAAATACTCCAAGTCTATCAAATTTAACATCTTTTATAAATTCATTTAATTCTTCAAACTCTTCTTGTGTTTCTCCTGGGAACCCTACTATTAATGAAGTTCTAAGAGTTGCATCAGGTATATTTTTTCTTATTAAATTTATTTTTTCTATTATTGTTTCCTTAGTTGTCTGTCTGTTCATTAATTTTAATATTCTGTTGTTACAGTGTTGAATAGGAATATCAAAGTAGCTACATACCTTGTCATTTTCTTTTATAACCTTTACTAATTCTTCAGTTATTGATTCAGGATATGAATACATAACTCTTATCCACTTAAATCCATCTATTTTTGCTAATTCTTCTAATAGCTTAGGTAATCTTTCTTCATTGTATATATCAAGACCATATTTAGTAGTATCTTGTGCTATAACTATTAATTCTTTTACTCCACTATCTGCTAAAGATTTTGCTTCTTTTAATATATCGTCAATATTTCTACTTCTGTATCTACCTCTTAACTTAGGTATTATACAGTAAGTACAGTGGTTGTCACAGCCTTCTGCTATTTTTAAATAGGCCATATGACTTGGTGTTGATATATATCTTGGAAGTTCTTCATTAAATGCAAATTCTATATCATCAAGCTTCGTTACAACTTCCTTATTTTCTAAAAGTTCAGCCATTATTTCATCTATATTTTGATAACTTCCTGTACCTACTATAGCATCTATTTCTGGTATTTCATTTTTTAATTCATCTGCGTATCTTTGTGCAAGACACCCAGTTACTACTAATACCTTTAAGTTGCCATTTTCTTTATACTGTGATAGTTCAAGTATTGTTTGTATTGACTCTTGCTTAGCTGATTCTATAAATCCACAAGTATTTACTAATATTATATCTGCTTCAGCAAAATCTCCAACCAATCTATATCCTTTTTTATTTAATATACCTAGCATTATCTCTGCATCTACTAAGTTTTTTGAACATCCCAATGACTCTAGTGCTATTTTTAACATACCATGTCTCCTCTCATTGTGTCCTTAGTGAAATTAATTATGTTTTGTAGACCTTCATCTATATCGTCAGTATTTACAAACATATCATAAGTGTATTGTTTTACTGAATGATTATATAAAGGATCATAATAACCAACTAGGTACTCTTCTATAACTTCTTCATATTTTTCATTATTAAACATTTCTATAAATTTATTTACTCTTTCATGTCCAAGCCTTTTTCTAAACCTATTAATACATTCTACAAGTTCTTTTTTATCTTTACAATCAGAATATACATAGTCCCTAGCTAGTCTATCTACCCTAGATTTCATGCTAGCTTCTAAAAGCAAATGAATTCCATCTTGAGTCATGGCATCATATATTGGCTCTGGAACAGATACGTGACCTACTCTTTTACTTTCACTTTCTATAAATATATAGTTTGATTTTGCATAATATAACTTTTCAAATATCTTTGTCTCAAATTTCTTTTGAGTTGGAGGTCTTTTATCAAATGTTATATACCCAAATACAGACCCGCTATTACTTGCCATATCTTCTAAATCAACTATATCTAGTCCATTATTTTCTAATAATTTTAACATATCTGTTTTTCCGACACCTGTTAAGCCATGCAGTACTATGAATTTTTTTGTGTCCATCGCTATGTCTAAATAGTCTATTACAAAATTTCTATATGATTTATACCCACCTTCTAGTTGATATAAGTTTAAACCTAGAGATTCAAAGAAACTTACTAAACTTTTGCTTCTCATTCCGCCTCTAGCACAATATATTACTATATTCTTATATTTATTTGATAAACCCTCTAAAGTAGAGTACATATATTTTAATTTGTAACCTACATAATCAAATCCTTTATTTATAGCTTGTACTTTTCCTACTTGTTTATATAATGTACCTATCTCAGCATGTTCTTCATCGTTTAGTATAGGTAAATTTAGAGAATTCAATATATGATCTTCTTCATACTCCTTAGGCGTTCTTGCATCTATAAAAATTGTATCTTCTAAATTAAGTGCATCTTTTATATTTATTGTTTTCAAACTTACTCACCTGCCGAAATTTGACTTTGTAATTCTTCTTTACTTACAAGAACCTTTCTAGGTTTACTTCCTTCACTAGGTCCTATTATTCCTCTTTCTTCTATAGAATCTATAAGTCTAGCAGCTCTGTTAAATCCTACTCTAAATTTTCTTTGAAGCATAGATGCTGAAGCTTGCCCACTTTCAACTATAAATTCTATTGCTTCACTTAATAATTCATCATGTTCTACAGATTCAGTGCTTATCGGCTTAGTGATGCTTTCTAGTATATCTTCTTGATAACTAATCTCTTCTTCTTTGCATTGATCCTTAACATAGTCTACAACCTCTTCTATCTCATTTTCCGATATAAATGCTCCTTGAAGTCTTACAGGCTTTGGAGCCCCAAGAGGGTAAAATAACATATCACCTTTACCAAGTAATTTCTCAGCTCCACCCATATCAAGTATAGTTCTAGAATCAGTTTGAGATGAAACAGCAAATGCTATTCTAGAAGGTATATTAGCCTTTATAACGCCTGTTATAACGTCAACAGATGGTCTTTGTGTAGCTACAATTAAATGCATACCAGCAGCCCTTGCCATTTGAGCAAGTCTACATATAGCATCTTCAACTTCACTTGCGCCTACCATCATAAGGTCAGCTAACTCGTCTATGATTATAACTATTTTTGGAAGTTTTTCTTCCATCTTTTCATTGTAACTTGAGATATCTTTTACTGTATTTTCAGCAAATAACTTATATCTTCTATTCATTTCAGTTACAGCCCAATTTAGAGCATAAGAAGCCTTTTTAGGATCTGTAACTACAGGTATAAGTAAATGAGGTATTCCATTGTAATTTGCAAGTTCAACTACTTTAGGATCTATCATTAAAAACTTAACTTCATCTGGATTTGCTTTATATAAAATACTATTTATAAGTGTATTTACGCACACACTTTTACCTGAACCTGTAGATCCAGCTATAAGTAAGTGAGGCATCTTTCCTATATCACCAATTATTGGCTTTCCAGCTATATCCTTACCTAAAGCCATGGCCAAAGTTGAATCAAACTTTTTAAATTCTTCACTTTCAAATACATCTCTAACCGAAACCATTTGCGGCTCTTCATTTGGAACTTCTATTCCTATAGCAGACTTACCTGGAATTGGAGCTTCTATTCTTATACTTTTAGCGGCAAGGCTTAGTGCTATATCGTCTGTTAAATTCACTATTTTACTTACCTTAACTCCAGGACTTGGTTGTATTTCATATCTAGTTATAGTAGGCCCTATAGTAACTTGATTTACAGAAGCTTCTACCCCAAAGTCTAATAAAGTCTTTTCAAGTAATGATGCATTTTTTAGTACCTTCTTTTTATTCTTATCATCTGATTTGCTATCTGATTTCTTTAATAATTCTATAGTAGGCTTTTTATAGTTTTCATATTTAGTTTGTACATCAATATCAATTGAACCATTGTTTGTATCTAGTATTTTCAATTGTTTTTCTTTTGGTTTTTCTTCTTTTTTATACTCTTTTATATCATCATCTTTAAGGCTAGCTAGTTCTGGCATACTACTAGTTCCTTCTAGTATCTCTAAATAGTCATCTTCTGCTTTATTAAATCCAACTATTTTTATAGTTTTTTCACCTTCAAACTCTTTTGCCTCTTCTTCTTCATCTTTTTTAAATAAATTAGAAAGTAATCCTTCTTTCTTTTTAGTTTCATTTTCATCAGTTTCTACAGTTATCATATCTACTAAAGATTCTTTTAACCCCAATATCTTTTCTTTTAGAGATACATCTTTATTAGTTTTTTTACTTTTCTTTGATTTAGATTTTGGTTTTGATGTTTTAGATGTACTTAATGAGTTAACTGCTCTTATAATATCTTTTAGAGATATATCAAATGTAAACATTAACATTATCATTAATGCAAATATGCTCATCAACCAAGCACCAGTTATTCCAAACATTTTAACAACATAATAAGTTATTATAGTTGAAAATATACCGCTGCCTTCCCCTTCTACAGACATATTAAATACTCCCTTTAACATATCAGACTTAAAAGGGCTATCTATTGGTAAATATGCTGTATTAAATAATCCGTAAAATAATAATATGAAAAATAGTATTGCATAATAAAGTTTTGTACTTTTTATCTTATATATATACTCGTTTTTATCAAAGAAGTTTAAAACTCCAACAAGTATTATTATATAAGGTATAACCATAGAAAGTTTCCCAAAAAAGCCCATAAATGTAGTTTGTATAAATGTACCAAGTATCCCCATAGATTTAGAATTTAGACTATACAAAAAGAATACACCAACAAATATTGTTATTAGATTTCTATATTCATCTATAAAGGTTTTATCTTGATGACGGGCTTTTTTATCTATATGTTGTTCTTCATATTTGTCTTTTTTCTTTCTCCCTCTAGCCAAATAAATCACCTCTTTATATTTTTTCACACAAAAAGTGTTAATGTACAAGACACTAACACTTTAATATACCAACTAATTATAACATATTCTTATATATATTAACAATTTATTTATTATTATCTTTGTTTTGTTCTCTATTTTGTTCTTTTTTGTTATCGTCTTCTTCTATTAACTTATTTAAATAAGCTATAGCTTCTTTTAGTCCACCTACTTCATCTATAAGGCCATTTTCTACTGCTTCTTTTCCTATTAATATGCTACCAACATCACTTACTAAATCTTCTTTAGAGTTCATAAGCTTTTCAAATTTATCTCTATCTATTTTTGATGTTCTAGTTACAAATTGTATTATTCTCTCTTGCATTTTTTTGAAGTATGCAAATGTCTCATTAGTACCTATAACTAGTCCATTCATTCTTATAGGATGTATAGTCATAGTTGCTGTTGGTACTATAAATGAGTAATCTCCAGCTGTAGCTAATGGAACACCTATACTATGACTTCCTCCTAGTACTAATGTAACAGTTTTCTTAGATAAGCTGTTTATCAGTTCTGCCATAGCAAGACCTGCCTCAACATCTCCACCTACAGTATTAAGTATTATTATAACACCTTTCACATTGGAATTTTCTTCTATTTCATATAATAGTGGTATTATATGTTCATATTTTGTAACTTTCTTTTGTGGGCTACCTACAAAATGGCCTTCTATTTCACCTATTACAGTTATACATTGTATTTCTTTTATAGCTGGCATTCCCATTGGCGGCATACCAAGTTCTTTAATATTATCTAATCTTCTATTATCATCACTATATTCTTCTTTATCATTATTGTTAGAATCATTATTTGAATTTCCATTGTCATCGCCATTTACAAATCTGTTTATTATCTCATTGCCACATTCATCAATGTTGTTATTATTATTTTTATTTTCATTGTTATGTAACATTTATTTATCCTCCTATTATTTTTCTCAATAGTACTCTTTGTAGTTTTTCCAATAAAGTTGAATTTTAATATAATTATTTTAAATTTTATATTTTTGCTCAAAAATTCGCTTTGCTCATGTCGCCAACGACCTAAAAATCAGGTCCGTTGCTCAAAAAAAGAGAGTATTTTAAACTCTCTTTATTATTTCTTCATGTTATATCCTATAACTGCTGCTCCTAATGCACCTATTATTTGTGTGTCATCTGCAGTATAGATTTCTGTTTTTATGTTTTTTTGTAACATAGCTATTAATAATTTGCTTTTTGCAACTCCTCCAGTGAATGCAACCTTATCTAATAAATCTGATTTTTGTAACATAGATGATGCTCTATTAGCTATTGATTGAAGTATTCCTGCTGCTATTGCTTCTTTAGATGTATCTTGTGCTAATAAACTTACTACTTCTGATTCTGCAAATACTGTACACATACTTGAAATAGTTTCAGGTACAGCATTACCTGATAGTTCGTCTATATTTTCAACATCAGATCCAAGCAAACTACACATAACTTGTAGAAATCTTCCTGTACCTGCTGCACACTTGTCATTCATTATAAAGTTAGATACATTTCCATTATCATCTAAGCTAATAACTTTACTATCTTGTCCACCTATATCTAATATAGTTCTTACATTTGAATTAAGGAAGTGCACTCCCTTTGCATGACAAGTTATTTCTGTTACAGCCTTATCTACAAAATCCATAGATACTCTTCCATATCCAGTACCTACTATCTTTTTTATGTCTTCTCTTTTTATATCTGTATCTTTAATTAACATATTATATGCTTCTTTTGATGCAGATTTAGGACTCCAACCAGTAGGAATTATAACTTTTTTCATTATCTTTTCCCCATCAAATAATACACCTTTAGTTGCAACTGAACCTGAATCAATTCCTATACTGTACATAATCTACCCCCAAATCTATAAACTTTATATATCTAATATAACATTTAATATACAATTATTTAAATTACATATCATAATATTATAATTGTTTTTATCTATATTTTATTATCTATTTATAGATATTTTAAATAACACAAAAAATTCGCTTTGCTCATGTCGCCAACGACCTTGAAAAACAGGGACCTTGCTCAAGTTTATATGTTGGAAATTATAATTTTCTTAAATATAAAAGGTGATGCCTAGGGCATCACCTTTTATAATCCAAATTCATTGTGTAATAAATGAATAGAATTTATCATATCTTCTTCCTTAACTAAACAAGATATTGTCATACTTGAGTCTGAAGTTTGAAGTAGTGCTACATTTCCTTTTGATAATGCTCTAACTATTTTTACCATAACTCCTGGTATTCCAGTTATTTTAGAACCTATTAAGGTTACCTTAGCACAGTTTTCTAATGCTTCATACTCAACATTATATTTTTTTAATATTTTTTCTAAAGACTTAAACTTATCATGATCTATAACAAATGCTTTTTCAAGTACAAAGAAGTTTATCATATCTATACTTATTTCTTTATTTTCTATTTCATTTAGTATGTCAGTAAATACATCTTCTTTGCAATTTTTTATTCTTATTTGAGTAACTCCGCTTTTATGAGCAACGGCAGTCATCAACTTATTATTTTCTCCAATAGGGCCTAATATTTCAAACTTAGGACTTATACCACTTATACTAGTTCCTTCACATCCAGGATTTAATGTATTTTTTATTTTGAGAGTTATACTTCCACTTTTTGCTATTTCAACAGCACGAGGATGTATAACTTTAGCCCCTTTGTCTGCCATTTGGAATATTTCGTCATAATTTATATGATTTAATACCTTAGCCTCTGGTTCAACTCTTGGATCTGCAGTCATTATGCCATCAACATCTGTATATATTTCTACAACCTTACACTCTAAAGCCTTACCTATAGCAACAGCTGATGTATCACTTCCACCACGTCCTAGTGTAGTTATTTCTCCATCTTCGGTTGCTCCTTGAAACCCTGCTATAACCACTACTTTTCCGGATGATAGTTCTTTGTTTATTTTCTCAGGTTTTATATCAACTATTCTTGAATCACCAAATCTTCCATTCGTCAATATCCCTGCTTGTTGACCAGTTAAAAACACAGAATCTATACCTATATTCTTAAGCAAATGTACAAGTACAGTCCCTGATATTATTTCTCCACAAGACATTATCATATCTAATTCTCTAGGAGATGACTCTTCGTTTACCTTCTTGCACAAATCTATTAAGGTATCAGTGGCATATGGAGCTCCCTTTCTTCCCATAGCAGATACTACAACAACCAAACCATAGCCTTCTTCTTTATATTTTTTTACTATAGCACATACTTCATTCATTTTTTCATAAGACTCAACAGAGGTACCACCAAATTTTTGTACAAGAACATTCATACTAACGCCTCCTAATACATTCCATCATATTCGATAATTATCATATCATTTCCAATTTTTTTCACATTTCTCCAAGGAACTTCTAGCATTGTTTTGTCTTTTCTAAAATTAAATAAACCTTTTTCTTTTGGTATTAGTAAAGCTAATATTTTCCCTGTTGCTTCGTCAACTATTAAGTCACAATCTCCAACTACCCCTAATCTTTCTCCTGTAACTAAGTTTACTATTTCCTTTCCAGCTATTTCAGATAAATTCATATATATCCCCCCACAAAATTAATAAAATTCGCTACGCTCATGTCGCCAACGATTTAAAAAGCAAATCCGTTGCTCAAAATTATAAAACTATACCTTCTACATTTTTCCCAACTAAAGATACAGCTAAATTATCTAAATCAAATACTTTATCTATTACATTTTTTACTTGATCTATATTTACTTTGTTTATATAGTCTAGTATATCTTTTGGAGTATCTATTTCTTCACTTAATAGTTGAGATTTACCCATACTCATCATTCTACTACTAGTGCTTTCCAGTCCTAATATATAACTTCCCTTTAACTGTTCTCTACTTTCATCTATTTCTTCTTGTGTAAGGTAATTTGCCTTTAGGTTTTGTATTTCTTCTATTATTAATTTATATACAGTTTCTAGATTTTCATTACCCATACTTACAAAAATACCTAAATCTCCAGATTTTCTATGAATACTTGGAGAAGAATATATAGAGTAAACCATTCCAGCATCTTCTCTTATACTTTGGAATAGTCTAGAACTCATACTTCCGCCAAATATGTTATTTACAATAGCTAGTGCATATATATCATCTCTGTCTTCTAAATTTACACCCTTTAGATTGATACATAAGTTAACCTGTTCTATATCTTTGTTTTTAGTTATAAAACAAGGTTTAAACTGTGGATCTGTTATATTTATAGTTACTTCTTTTTCATTCCAACCTGAGAATTTTTCTTTTATCGTATTTACCATATCATCAAAATTAAAATTCCCACATATAGATATTACAGAATTGTTTGGAACATAATAAGTATTGTAATAATCTAGCATATCTTCCTTTGATAAATTATTAAGTGATTCTCTAGTACCTATTATATTCATTCCTAGTCCATCACCTTCATAAATTTTTTCCATCAACATATCATAAACTAAATCATCAGGAGAATCTTCATACATTTTTAGTTCTTCTAGTATAACAGTTCTTTCTTTATTTATATCAGCATCTAAAAAAGATGGATTTAATATCATATCACTTAATATATCAACACCAATGCCTATATGTTCATCTAATAATTTTACATAATAACAAGTACATTCTTTACTTGTAAATGCGTTTATTTGTCCCCCTAATGCATCTATTTGTCTTGCTATTTCTTTGGCTGTCCTATTTTTTGTCCCTTTAAATAGCATATGCTCTATAAAATGAGAAACACCGTTTACCTTTGGATCTTCTATTCTTGATCCTGCATTTACCCATATCCCAAATGTAACAGAATTTATATGAGGTATTTCTTCTCCTACTATAGTAAGACCATTATCTAATTTATGTATTTTGTACATTTAACCCTCCTATTAATAATTATTATGTATAAATTATAATTGACAATGTGAAATTATTCAACATTAAACACATCGCTAAGCTTGCCTGGGTTATATCCTCTATCTTTTACTATATTTATAATATCGTCTATACATTCAGTTGTAGCATGTGTTGGATGCATAAGTATTATACTTCCATCTTTCATTTCTTTTGATTTTATTCTTTCAACTATTACTTCTGGTTGTTCTCTATATTTCCAATCTATTGTATCTATATCCCACATTATAGGAATATATCCTAAATCAACTGCTGCCTTTACTGTATCTTTCCCATATGATCCTGATGGAGGTTGAAAAAACTTAGTATCTTCTTTTATTATACCCTCTATTATACTTTTAGATGTCTTTATTTGTTCATAATTCCCATTATAGTCAAGGTTTGCATAATCAAGATGTTTATGTCCATGATTTCCTATTTCATGACCTGCTTGTTTGATTTTTAGAAGCATTTCAGGGTTTTTTTCAGCCCATTTTCCCGTTACATTAAAAGTTATTTTTATTTTTTCTTTTTCTAATGTATTAAGTATGCTATCTACATATTCATTACCCCAACCTAGGTCCACGTTGCAAATAATTGCAACGTGTTTACTATTGGCTTTATTGCCTGTATAATATGGCATCTCTTCACTTCCAAAAAAGTTTAAAGCTGGTTTAGAAGAGGATGTCATAAAAAATACTAATCCGACAATTGCCAGTGCTAAAATTATTACGGTTGTTAATATACCTTTTAATTTTTTCTTACTCAGTACCATCATTATCATATGCTACTCCCCCTTATGTATAAATTTATCCTCTTGTTTTCATATCTATTAAAATAATCTCTATATTATTCCAAAAATAAAAAAAGAGCTTATCTCATAAGCTCTTTTTTAAATAAATTATTGTTCTTGTTTTGGAGTTTCAGTAGTTACTTCTTTTTTCTCTGGCTTTGGTAAAAGCGCTTTTCTAGATAAGTTTACTCTTCCTTGAGCATCTATTTCTGTAACCTTAACTTCTAATTCATCTCCAATTTTTAGCACATCTTCAACTTTGTTAACTCTTTCATGTGCTATATGAGATATATGAAGTAATCCATCTTTTCCAGGAAGTATTTCAACAAAGGCTCCAAAGTTTGCTACCCTAGTTACCTTACCCATATAAGTTTTGCCTACTTCTGGTTCTGTAACTATTCCTAATATTATTTCCCTAGCTCTTTCAGTCATAGCTTGGTCAGTTCCAGCTATAAATACATCTCCATTTTGTTCTATATCTATTTTAACTCCTGTTTCGTCAATTATCTTAGTTATAATTTTTCCACCAGGTCCTATTACGTCTCTTATTTTATCAGCATTTATTTTCATTGTTATTATCTTAGGTGCATACTTAGATAATTCTTTCTTTGGAGAATCTATAGTTTTCTTCATTTCATTTAATATATGAAGTCTACCTTCTTTAGCTTGTGCTAATGCTGTTTGAAGTATTCCTTTATCTATTCCACCTATTTTTATATCCATTTGTATAGCAGTTATACCATTTGGAGTACCTGCAACTTTAAAGTCCATATCTCCTAAATGATCTTCCATACCTTGTATATCTGAAAGTACAGCAATCTTATCTTCTTCTTTTATAAGACCCATAGCTATACCAGCAACCAAATCTTTTATAGGTACACCGGCATCAAGTAAAGATAACGTAGATCCACAAACACTAGCTTGAGATGTAGATCCATTAGAACTTAAAACCTCAGATACTAATCTTATAGCATATGGGAAGCTATCTTTTGTTGGTAAAACTGGAATTAATGCTCTTTCAGCAAGGGCACCATGACCTATTTCTCTTCTTCCTGGTCCTCTTGATGGTCTAGCTTCACCTACACTGTATGCAGGGAAATTGTAGTGATGCATGTATCTTTTTTCTTCTTCAGTATCAAGACCATCTAATATTTGAACATCTCCAAGAGCTCCTAATGTAGCTATAGTCATAACTTGAGTTTGTCCTCTTGTAAATATTGCAGAACCGTGAGTTCTTGGAAGAATTGAAACTTCACTCCAAATATTTCTTATTTCTTCAGGTCTTCTGTTGTCAGGTCTTATACTATCGTTTACTATAAGACTTCTAACTTGTTCCTTTATTATACTGTGTAGTACCTCTTCTATATCAGATAGGTATTCAGAGTATTCCTCTTCAAAGTTTGCTAGAGTTTCTTCTTTAACCTTGTCCATGTTTTCCATTCTCTCTAACTTTTCAACTGTTTGTATAGCTACTCTCATTTTATCTGTTGCAAATTCACGAACTAATTTTTCTATTTCTTCATCAGGTTTATATAAAACAACATCTTGTTTTTCTTTTCCAACTTCAGATACTATATTTTCTATAAACGCAACTATTTTCTTTATTTCTTCATGTGCAAACATTATAGCATCTAGCATTTGTTCTTCTGAAATTTCATTTGCTCCAGCTTCAACCATCATTATTGCATCTTTTGTACCAGATACAACTAAGTGCATTTCACTTTTTTCTCTTTGATCAGCTGTTGGATTAACTACAAACTCTCCATCTACTAATCCAACTATAACTGAACCTGTAGGTCCATCAAAAGGTATATCAGATATAGATAAAGCTACTGATGAACCTATCATAGCCATTACGTCTGTAGTTGAGTCTTGATCTACAGATAAAACTGTAGCAACTACCTGAACATCATTTCTAAATCCTTTTGGAAATAGTGGTCTTATAGGTCTATCTATAAGTCTTGATGTTAGTATTGCTTTTTCAGATGGTCTTCCTTCTCTCTTTATGAATCCCCCTGGTATTTTACCTACAGAATATAATTTTTCTTCATAATCAACACTTAAAGGGAAAAAGTCTATTCCAGCTCTTGGCTTGCTAGATGTTACAGCATTAACCATTACTACACTATCACCGTATCTAACTATACAGTTTCCGTTAGACAACTCGCATATTTTCCCTATTTCAACAGAAAACTTTCTTCCTGCTAAGTCCATTTCGTAAATTTTATGTTCAAACATGTATATATGTACCTCCTCTTTCGCAAAACAAGCTATTATTACAAAAATACTATAAAATGGAAATAAAGTAAATACGTTTAATAAATGTTGTAATTATTATTTCCTTATTATTCGTAAATTAGTATTATGTAGTGCAAATATTTTAATAATTAATATAACTATATAAAAAAAGCAGGTATAACCCTGCTTTATTGTAAATATATCTTTATAGATTATTTTCTTAATCCTAATTTTGCTATTAAATCTCTGTATCTGTCTAAATCTTTTTCTTTTAAGTAGTTTAATAAGTTTCTTCTTCTACCAACCATCTTTAAAAGACCTCTTCTTGAGTGGTGATCTTTTTTGTGAGTTTTTAAATGAGCATTTAAGTCATTTATTCTAGCTGTAAGTACAGCTACTTGTACTTCTGGAGAACCAGTATCCCCTTCAGTTCTTGCATATTGAGTTATTACTTCTGTTTTGTTTATCATTATTGTCTACCTCCATAAATTTTTTAAAATCGCCATTTACTAAGCTATCGTTGGAGACTCGAATGCTGAGTAAAGGCTCAAGACATTACTTATTCTATCATAATAGCTATTTCTTGTAAACCTCTTTTTGAATATACGTAATCTACGTCTTTTTTAAGTTGATTTTTTAGTTCATCGAGTGAACTAAATTTTACCTCATCTCTTATTCTTTCAATGAAGTATATACATATAGTTTGATTGTATATATTTTCGTTAAAATCTAATATGAATGTTTCAACTGAAAAGCCTTTATTTTCTACAGTTGGATTATATCCTACATTTGTAGCGCCATCAAAATATCTATTTCCAACCTTAACCTTAGTATGGTATATACCTTCCTTTGGAAGCATAAGGTCCTTTGATATATTTGTATTTGCAGTAGGAAATCCTATAGTTCTTCCTAATTGTCTACATGGAACAACTTCTCCACATATACTATAAGTTCTTCCTAAAAACTTTTCTATATTGTATACTTCTCCACTTTTAAGTAAGTTTCTTATATAAGTGCTACTAACTCTTATATTATCTACTTCTATCGGAGGGACTACAATTACATCAAAGTTGTATTTTTTACTTAAGTTTTTTAAAACTTCAACAGTTCCTTCTTTATTCTTTGCAAAAGTAAAGTCATGTCCTATAACAATCTTTTTAACTCTTAATTTGTCTACAAGAATATTTTTAATGTATTCTTCTGCAGATACCCCCAGTATATCCATATTAAAAGGTATATTTACAACCATATCAATACCAAAGCTTTTTATTACCTCTACTTTAGTTTCATTTGTTGTTATATATTTTATACTATTGGGTTTAAAGTAATTTACAGGATGATTAGAAAATGTAAAAGCTACACTTTTTGTATTGATTTTTTTAGCTTCTTCCACAGCAGTTTTTATAAGATATTGATGGCCAACGTGAACACCATCAAAATTTCCTATAGTTACGACACTATCTTTTATATCTTTTAATTGGTTTAATGAATTTACCACAGTCATAGCAAACATCCCCATATTGTCAATTAGAAATTATATAAATAGTTTATCACTTTTTAAGCATTTTGTGTTATCTATATTAATAATTTTACCTACTCCTAAAAATTTATTTTCGGAATAAACTCTTATTAGTTCTTCATCTTTTATATTTGAGTCTAAAAAGCCTTTTGGATAAACTATAGCTCCATTTATATATGATTTTACAGCTAAAGGTTTTATATTTATATGCCCAAAATTTTGGAGTACAAAATCTATGTCATATAAATAGTTATCTAGAGTTCCCTTATTATAGTATTCGTCTAGTTCCTCTAGTGTTATAGAATTTTCTAAGTTGAATTTTCCAGATGAAGTTCTAATTAAGAAAGACATATGGCCTCCACAACCTAAAATTTCACCTATGTCATAACATATACTTCTTACATAAGTTCCTTTAGAACATTTCACATAAAATCTTATTTTTTTATCGTTTATACTAAGTACTTTCAGTTCTTTTATATTAATTTCTCTAGATTTTATTTCTATTTCATCAGACTTACCTTCCCTTGCAAGTTCATACATTTTCTTTCCATTTACTTTAAGTGCTGAATATACAGGTGGTTTTTGCATTATAACCCCTAGTTGTGACTCAAAAGCCTTATATATATCATCTTCAGTTATATGGGAAGTATCTTTTGTAGAAATTATTTCTCCAGAGGAATCATAAGTGTCTGTAATTATACCTAGAGTAAGTTCTCCTATATAACCTTTGTCTTTATTTAAAATAAAATCCGAAACCTTAGTTGCCTTACCAATACATATAGGTAATACCCCTGCTGCATCTGGATCAAGTGTACCTGTATGCCCTACTTTTTTAATACTTAAAATTTTTCTTACTTTGCTTACTACATCATGAGAAGTCATTCCCGTAGGTTTTAGTATATTTACTATCTTATTCATAGTTTCCATCCTTAAATATGATTTAACACTTCTTTTATTACCATATTTTTGGCATTTTCTAAATTATCTTTAATTGTACATCCAGCAGCTCTTATATGACCTCCGCCATTAAATTTCTGAGCTATTTTACTTACATTAACATAATTTTTCGACCTGAAACTTACCTTTACTTCATTAGTATCTTTTTGTTTAAAAAGTAATCCTACTTCTACACCTTCAATGTCTCTAGTATAGGTAGTTATTCCGTCTACATCGTTGAATTCAATATTATTTCTATCTAACATATCTAAACTTAAAGTTATACAAGATACTTTTTCATCTATTATTTCTAAAGTATTTAATGCTTCACCTAAAAGTTTATAGTAACTTACTGGATTATTTTGATATATATTTTGTATTACTTCATCTCTATTAGCACCTAATTTAGATAAGTTATAAGCCATTAAAAAACTACTTGGATTTGTATTTGAATAAGAGAAATTACCTGTATCAGTTACAAGTCCAGTATAAAGGCAAGTGGCTATTTTTTCATCTATAATACCAGCATCACATTCTGTACAAATTTCATTAAGCAAATTATAAACTAATTCACATGTAGATGATGCATCAATATCTATATAATTTAAATCTCCATAAGCATCGTTACTTGCATGGTGATCTATACATATAAGATTCGTGCTATTTTTAACTATATGGTCTTTGCAACATAGCCTGCTCCTATCTCCACAGTCTAGAGCTATAAGAACATAATCTTTGTTAAACATATCATCTGAATTATATATTTTTATATCTTTAGTTAGAAATTTTAAATTCAAAGGTATAGTATCATCAAGTACATATACAACACTTTTACCTAGTTTTTTTAAAGAATAATACATGCCTAAAGATGATCCTATATTGTCACCATCAGGACTACAATGAGAAGTAATGACAAAGTCATTACTTCCCTTTATAGACTCTATTATTTGATCTATATTATTCATTATTATCATCCTCTGATTCTTCAAAATCATCTACATCTATTTCTTCTTCTACTTCACTTGAGTCAGAGTGCTTTTCATTTACTTTTCTAATTAAAGTAGACATATAAACACCTTTCTCTATAGAATCATCTATTTTGAAGATTATCTCTGGTGTATATCTTAAATTTACAGCTTTTCCTACTTCTCTTCTAACATATCCACTAGCGCTTTTTAATCCTGCTAAAGTAGCTTCTCTATCTCCACCTAGAACGCTAACATATATATATGCATACTTTAAATCAGTTGTTACATCTACATCAGTAACACTTACCATAGAATTTATTCTATAATCTTTTATTCCAGCTATAAGTATACTACTTACTACTTTTCTTATTTCTTCGCCTATTCTCTTCGTTCTATTGTATGATGCCATAATATCGACCTCTTTTGTTTAGATTTATAAAATTATTATTAATCTCTTGGCTTTTCTTTTACTATATATGCTTCTAGTATATCGCCTTCTTTTAAATCATTGTAGTTAGCTAAAGTTAAACCACATTCATAGCCTTTTGCAACTTCCTTTGCATCGTCTTTAAATCTCTTAAGAGATGATAATTCACCTTCATGAACTATTACACCTTCTCTAACAAGTCTAATTTTAGCATTTCTCTGCATTTTTCCAGTTAAAACATAACAACCTGCTATTGTTCCAACACCAGATACTTTAAATGTCGCTCTAACTTCTGCTTTTCCTAACTCTTCATCAAAGTATTCAGGATCTAACATACCTTTCATTGCAGCCTTTATATCTTCTATAACCTTATATATTATTGTATATGTTCTTATATCAACTTTATCTTTTTCAGCAAGTGATTCAGATCCACCAACAGGTCTTACGTTGAATCCTATTATTATTGCATTAGATGCATTTGCAAGCATTACATCTGACTCAGTAATAGCTCCAACTCCACCATGTATAACTTTTACAGCAACTTCATCATCAGATAATTTTTCTAATGATTGTTTTACAGCTTGTACTGAACCTTGAACGTCAGCTTTTACTATTATATTAAGTTCTTTTAGTTGTCCTTCACCGATTTGACTAAATAAATCTTCAAGAGAAACATTTGCAGTTCTTAACATGTCTTCTCTTACCTTTGTTTGTCTCTTATCAGATATACTTCTAGCAATTTTTTCTGATGCTACAGCTACGAACTTATCTCCTGCTGAAGGAACTTCTGATAATCCTAATATTTCAACTGCAGTAGATGGACCAGCTTCTTTAACTCTTCTACCTTTATCGTTTATCATAGCTCTAACTTTACCTGAAGCAAAACCTGCTACCATTGGATCTCCAATTCTAAGTGTACCGTTTTGAACAAGTACAGTAGCAACAGGACCTCTTCCTTTGTCAAGCTGTGCTTCTATAACCGTACCTACAGCTCTTTTGTTTGGATTTGCTCTTAGTTCTTCCATTTCAGCTACTATTAATATCATTTCAAGTAATGTATCTATATTAATTCTTTGTTTAGCTGAAACTTCAACTGAAATAACATCTCCACCCCAGTCTTCAACAAGTAATCCTTGGTCGGCAAGTTCTTGTTTTACTCTGTCTGGGTTTGCATCTGGTTTGTCTACCTTATTTATAGCAACTATCATTGGAACATTAGCTGCCTTTGCATGGTTTATAGCTTCTATTGTTTGAGGCATTATACCGTCATCTGCAGCAACAACAAGTATAGCCATGTCAGTAACTTGTGCACCTCTAGCACGCATAGATGTAAAGGCTTCATGGCCTGGAGTATCTAAGAATACTATTTTATTACCGTTTATTTCTATTTCAGATGCACCTATATGTTGTGTTATTCCACCAGCTTCTCCAGCTGTTACATTACTTTCTCTTATAGCATCAAGTAAAGATGTTTTACCATGATCAACGTGTCCCATAACAGTAACTATAGGAGCTCTTAACTCTAAATCTTCTTCTTTATCAGATTGGATATCCATTAAATCTTCTATTTCCGCTTCACTTTCATCTTCTATTTCTTCAAGTCTTACACCGTATCCAAACTCTGAAGCTATAATTTTTGCTGTATCAAAATCAACTTCTTGATTTATAGTGAACATTTTTCCCATTTTCATAAGATTCATTATAAGCTCTGAAGCAGTTTTATCCATTTTTTCAGCTAAATTTTGAACTGTTACTCTAGATTCTATTGCTATCTTTGGAAGATTATCATCTTCTTCTGTTACAGATGCTTCATCATTTATCTCACTAGCTTTTTTCTCATCAGCTAAAAGTTCTATTAAAAGTTCTGCTTCTTCTTCTTCTAATGTACTCATATGATTTGCAACTTCTATATCTAATTCTTTTAACTTTTCTATTAATTCTTTACTTGTCATTCCTATTTCTTCCGCTAATTGGTATACTCTTGTTTTTGACACAAGAATCACCCCCTATATTAATTTTTTAGTTACTTTCTATCATTTCTTTGATTTTATTTGCAAAATTCTTATCTTTTATTCCTATTACAGCACGTGGTGACTTTCCTATTGAGTGCCCTAGTTCCGCTTTAGTAGAAAATATAATATTTTCTACATTTCTATATGATGTTTTATCCATAAATGTTTTTTTGGTATTGTTAGATGCATCACTTGCTATTATAACAAGTAATACCTTGTTTTTCTTTAATTCAAGTAATGTAGAGTCATCACCTGAAACTATTTTCCCAGCACGTTGTGCTAATCCCAAAAAAGTATATAGTTTATCATTATTGTTGCTCATATTTTCTTAACTCCTCAAGTAAGTTTTCATAAACTTCTTGCGATACATCAGTTTTAAATGCTCTATTTAAAGCTTTGCTTTTTATAGCCTTTTGTAGACATTCTATATCTTTACATATATATGCACCTCTACCGTTGGCTTTTCCTGTTGGATCTAAGAATATTTTACCTTCTTTGTCTTTAACTATTCTTATAAGTTGCTTTTTGGCATCTCTATCTTGACACGCTATGCACTTACGTTGAGGTGTTTTCTTTGGTTGTTTCAAAGACATCTCCCTCCTTATTATTTAGTAACTTGGCTTTCGCTTTTTATGTCTATTTTCCAGTTAGTTAACTTAGCTGCAAGTCTAGCATTTTGACCTTCTTTACCTATTGCAAGTGATAATTGGAAATCAGGTACAACTACTTTTGCACTTTTATTATCTTCATCAACATCCACAGTTATAACCTTAGATGGGCTAAGAGATGCAGATATGTATTCCGTTGGATTATCACTATATTTAATTATATCTATTTTTTCATCTCCAAGTTCATCTACTATGTTTTTAACTCTTGAACCTTTTTGACCTACACATGCTCCTATTGGATCTACATTAGGGTCAACAGATTTAACTGCCATCTTAGTTCTAGATCCTGCTTCTCTTGCAATGCTCTTTACTTGAACTATTCCATCATATATTTCTGGAACTTCAAGTTCAAATAATCTTTTTACTAATCCTGGATGACTTCTAGAAACTCCTATTTGAGGTCCTTTATTAGTCTTTTTAACTTCTAATATATATACTTTTATCATTTGTCCGGCTTTATAGTGTTCTCCTGGAATTTGCTCATTTTGAGTCATTATAGCTTCTATTCTTCCTAAGTTAACGTATACTATACCTTTATTTACTCTAGCAACTTCTCCAGTAACTATTTCATTTTCTTTGTCTATAAATTCATTATAAACTATTTCTCTTTCAGCTTCTCTTATCCTTTGAACAACTACCTGTTTAGCTGTTTGTGCAGCTATTCTTCCAAAGTCTTTTGGAGTAACTTCAGATTCTATAATATCTCCTAGTTCATAATTAGGACTTATTTCTCTAGCTTCCTCTAATGATATTTCTAAGAAAGTATCATACATTTCTGCTTCATCCATAACTACTCTTTGAGAGAAAACTCTAACATTTCCTTTTTCTCTATCTATTTCTACTCTAACATTTTGAGCAGAACCAAAGTTCTTTTTATAAGCTGTAAGTAAAGCTTGTTCTATTGTATCGATTAAGATATCTTTATCTATTCCTCTGTCTTTTTCTAGTTCGTCTAATGCTTGTATGAATTCATTTATCATCTTGGCCCCTCCTATTTAGTTTTTAAATTGCTAGAATTTAATTGCAAGTCTTATTATAGCTACTTCTTTTTTATTAAAAGACATTTCACTGTCATTATATATTATCTTTATAACATCCCCGTCAAACAATCCAAGTAATTCTCCTTCAAATTGTTTTTGACCTTCAAAAGGTTTATAAAGTTTAATTTCTACATCTCTTCCTTTATATCTTTCAAAATCTTTTTCTTTTTTTAATGGTCTATCAAGACCAGGTGATGAAACTTCTAAATAATAATTATCTTTTATTGGATCTTTTTCATCTAAAATTGCGCTTAATTCCGTACTAACAGAATGACAATCATCTAAAGTTATTCCGCCCTCTTTATCTATATACACCCTTAGAAAATAATCGCCACCTTCTTTTACATACTCAACATCAACTAACTCAAAGTTGTGTTTTTCTATAATAGGTAAAGTTAATTCTTCAACTACTTGCTCTATTCCTTTTTTCATAAAAAACGCCTCCTATTCAGTTGTAATCCGAAGTAAAAAATACAAAAACAAAGAGTGAGAATGCATATTCCCACTCTTATTTTTTGCAAATTTTACTGCTTTCTATACCACTATACCATATTTTGTTTAAAAATACAACTTCATACAGTAAATATAGTGATTTTACCTATATTAAAGACAGCTGATTAGACTCTGACATATTTTCTAATGCACCGTGATTTGACAATGTTTCTATAACAGTTTTTGATACCTTAGTTCTAGTTCTTAAATCTTCTTTTGATAAAAATTCTCCTCTTTCTCTTTCTCTAACTATATTTATTGCTGCGTTTTCTCCAACCCCTTGTAGAGCAACAAGAGGCGGAAGTAGTTTACCATCTACAACTTTAAACTTTTTAGCATCAGACTTAAATAAATCAACAGGCATTACCTCTATTTTCCTCGCAAACATTTCAACTACAACTTCTAATACTGTAAGCATATTTTTTTCCTTTGCAGTAGCATCACTACCTAATTGTTCTAGTTCATTTTTCTTTTTCTTTACAGTATCTATTCCTTTTACAACTAAATCTGCATCAAAATCCTCAGACTTTGTAGTAAAATATGTTGCATAAAATTCAGCTGGATAATGAACTTTAAAATAAGCTATTCTAAAAGACATCATAACGTAGGCAACTGCGTGGGCCTTAGGGAACATGTATTTAATAGTTTGACATGAGTTAATATACCAGTCTGGGACATCATTTTTCTTCATCTCTTCTATATGTTCAGATGTTAACCCTTTACCTTTTCTTACATTTTCCATTATTTTAAAGGACATTTTTGGTGGAAGTCCTTTGAATATAAGGTAGTTCATTATATCATCACGTGTAGATATAACATCCTTAAGTCCAACTATTCCTTCTCTAACTAAATCTTGAGCGTTGTTTAACCAAACGTCTGTCCCATGGGAAAGTCCTGATATACGAACTAATTCTGCAAATGTTGTAGGTTTTGTATCTATAAGCATCTGTCTAACGAACTTCGTACCAAACTCAGGTATAGCTAGGCTTCCTATAGGAGAATTTATCTCATCAGGTGTAATTCCCAAAGCTTCTGTAGATGTAAATAATGACATTGTTTCTTTATCATCTAAAGGTATTTTTGTAGCATCTATTCCAGTCATATCGTCTAACATTCTTATAATAGTTGGAACGTCGTGTCCTAGTATATCAAGTTTTAATATTCTACCACTTATAGAATGGTAGTCAAAGTGAGTAGTTATAACTCCAGATGATGAGTCGTTAGCAGGATATTGTATCGGAGTAAAATCATATATATCTTTGTAATGAGGGCAAACCATAACCCCTCCTGGATGTTGTCCCGAAGTTCTTTTTATACCTGTACATCCCCCTGCTAATCTTAAAACTTCAGCTGAAGTAGTTACTATATTATTTTCTTCAACATACTTTTTGGCATAACCATATGCAGTTTTTTCAGCGATAGTTCCTATAGTACCAGCTTTAAAAACATATCCTTCTCCAAATAGTTCTTCTGTATATTTATGTGCAACAGCTTGATATTCTCCAGCGAAGTTTAGATCTATATCCGGTTCTTTATCTCCTTCAAATCCTAAGAAAACTTCAAATGGTATATCGTGTCCATCTTTTATAAGTTTTGTATTACAATTTGGACAATCCTTATCAGGTAGATCCGCTCCTGATCCCCATTCTCCAACTTCATAGAAATAAGAATATTTACAATCCTCATTAGGGCAAACATAGTGTGCAGGAAGTGGATTAACCTCCGTTATGTCACTCATTGTAGCTGCAAATGATGAGCCAACAGATCCTCTAGATCCAACTAAGTACCCATCTCTTAAAGATTTTGTAACAAGTTTTTGAGCTATTATATACATAACTGCATATCCGTTACTTATAATAGAATTTAATTCTCTATCTAATCTCTTTTGAACAACCTCAGGCATTGGATCTCCATATATTCGCTTTGCCTTTTCATAACACATACTTCTTAACTCTTCATCAGACCCCTCTATAATTGGTGCATAAGTTTCATCAGGTATAGGCTTTATATTTTCTACCATATCAGCTATTTTGTTTGGATTAGTTATAACTACTTCTTTTGCTAATTCTTCACCTAAATAACTAAATTCCTTTATCATTTCATCTGTAGTTCTAAAATAAAGTCTTCCTTCTTCATCTTTAACATTAAACCCTTGGCCGTTTTTTAATATTTTTCTATATATATCATCATGAGGGTCTAAATAGTGTACATCTCCAGTTGCAACAACCAATTTATTATATTCTTTAGCAATTTCTACAAGTTTTCTGTTTATATCTCTTAGCTCTTCTTCGTCTTTTACTTCTCCTTTTTCAATCATAAATCTATTGTTATCTATTGGCATTATTTCAATATAATCATAAAAATTAACTATTTCTTCTAATTCATCTTTTGATACATTTCTTGTAACTGCCTCAAATATTTCTCCAGCTTCACAGGCAGAACCTATAATAAGTCCTTCTCTATGTTCTTTTAAAACACTTTTTAATATTCTTGGATTTCTATAAAAGTGATTTATATGTGAATTAGATATTAGCTTGTACAAATTTTTAAGTCCTACATAGTTTTTAACTAAAATAGTCATATGTTTAGTATTTAGTTTTGTATAATCTATTTCTTCATATATTTTATTTATATCATCTAAGTTAATTGCTCCTTGCTTTTGAAGTATTTCCAAAAACTTAATAAATATCTGCGCAGTAGCTTCAGCGTCATCTACTGCTCTATGGTGATTTAGTAGTGGTATTCCAAGTTCTTTAGCTATGTTATTAAGTTTGTACCTCTTTAGCTTTGGAAGCAGTATTCTTGCAAGAGACAATGTATCTATTGCCTCATTTGTATATTCAATGTCCATTTGAGAACATTTTTCTCTAATAAATCCTGTATCAAAATCTGAATTATGAGCAACTAAAGTAGAATCTCCCACAAATTCCATGAACTTAGGCAATACTTCTTCTATATTAGGTTTGTCTTTAACTAAATCATTTGTTATTCCAGTTAATTCTTGTATCTTATACGGTATATCTATTTCTGGATTTATAAGTTCGCTAAATCTATCTACAATTTTAAAGTTTTCTATTTTTACCGCACCTATTTCAGTTATTCTATCATTTTTATTAGAAAACCCAGTAGTTTCTATATCAAATACTACAAAGGTTTGAGATAATGGTAAGCTATTTGCATTTTTAATTATGGAAGCTTCGTTATCTGCAAAATATCCTTCAACTCCATACAATACCTTTATTCCAAACTTTTTACCTGCATCCATTGCTTCTGGAAATGCTTGTACTATTCCATGGTCTGTTATAGCTACAGCTTTATGACCCCATTTTGCTGCTCTTTCTACAAGCTTCTTTGCAGAACATATAGCATCCATTGATGACATTTGTGTATGTGCATGAAGTTCTACTCTCTTTTCTTCATAGTTGTCCATCTTTTCTACTCTTGTTTCTTTTTTTATACCACTTATTGTCATAGTAAGTTCTTTAGAGTAGTTATCGTGTAAGACATCACCTTTTATTTTAAGGTAGCTGCCTTTTGTAACTTGAGATAGTACATTATCTCTATTTCTATCATTTAAAAACAACTTACAGTTTATAGAGCTTGTATAATCTGTAAGTGATGCAATTAGTAACACCTTACCATTTTTTAGCTCTTTAGCTTCTACCTCAAATACTTCTCCTACTATACAAACAGTACCTGAGTCTGAATTTAATTTTTCTATTTTTTCAATAGGGAAGTTTAAATCTTTTCCATATATAATGTCATTGTCTTCTACAATCTCTTTAATTACATATTCTTCATCAGTTTTTATACTAGGCTCATTATCGGCAAACTTTGATTCTAATATAGTTTGGGTCATGGCATCACTTTTGTCCATTAAAGCTTTAATATCTGCTTTTTTATTAACTGCAATTTCAAATGATATATTTAAATCAAGACCTAATTCTTCGTTTATTATAGTTTTTAATGAGTATATAGCATTTTGAGCCATAAGCCTTTTATAAAACATTTCATCTGGTATTTTTATTTTTAAATTGTTTTCTATGCATAAAAATTCTATATCCTTTGATACACAAGATATAGAAGGTGATAAGTATTTTAAAACGAATAAAATATTACTCCAGTATTGTTTTATTATGTCTTTAGCTGAATATTTATCTAAATTTGTATATCTCATTTTTATTTTTATATCTTCAAAGTAATTTAATTTTTCCTTAAGCCCTGCTCTTAGCTTATTTAAATTTTCATACTGGACTATATTTTTAGATGATAAGTACATATGAAGAAGTTTATTTTCTTTGAAATAAACTATTTTTTGTATATTTACATCCTTAAATTGTTTTTGGAATGTAGTATTAAATAATTCTAACTTTTCTAAGTAATCTTTAACATTTTCCAAAATCGCACCACCTTTCTAGGCATAAGGTATTATATCATAAATTGTAGATTTTACATATTCATATGACACTGTAATTTTTGGATACAAGTTTTATATTTTCTTGTAATTAAAAAAAGACACTTAAGTGTCTTTTACTATATTAATAAATCTGGTTTTTCTAGCAACTTAGATTGTCCATAATTTATCTTTAAATTATGGAAGTTTCTATTTTCACAGTACTTCATAAAAGTATCCTTATGCCACTTAGGTGCTCTAGGGTCTAATAAAATTTCTTCTATTGTGCTTAATTCTATATCATATGTAAATATATCATTTTCTCCTTGTATGTCTTTTAAAAACTTATATAACTTTTTTATTTCATACACTAAAGCTTCATCATTTTCTATTTCTTTATTTTCTCTTTGATATTTTTCTATATGTTTATTTAGTTCTACTGGTATATAAAATGAAAACCTATATTCTTTTTCATGTTCAAAAGCCTTTCTTTTTTTCTTTCCTATATATTTTTGTCTATCTTTTATATTAGAAATTGATTTATTACCTTCCTCTGCAAACTCATTTGTATATTCAATATAATAATGACTTAGTAAATCTTCTTTATATCCGTTAGTTTTTAAAGTTTCTTTAATTCTTTTTTTTATATAAGATTTTTTCATTTTTATTCTAACTCCAAGGCCATCTTCGCTATATTCTTTCCATAGCGCATCTGATTCTTGAGATTGATAAGTCCAGGATTGTGCATAAGTTGAATTTAATACTAGGTTTGCTATTTGCTTTATTGGATTTTGCATAGTGCTTTTTACTATAGAATCTAATAGCACCTCTAATCTTTTTACTCCATCATATCCTTCATATGTATCTTCCCACAAAGATATCTTTGTTAAATATAACTGTTTAAATTCTATCATAGAAATAAATTGAGGAAATGACATATATTTATATAAACTTAACTCCTCAGATTTTTTATCCATATATATTCACCTTCATTAAAACATAATAATTTATATTTTTTAATATATTGTTCCCATATTTAATATATTTATTATATTGTGCATTATGGATATTAGTACAACTTTCTAATTTATATAGTAAGTCATAGTATATATAGACAGTATTTTAGCTAACAAGTAAGGCGGTGTATATATGAGCTATGACAAAGTTGTAATAAGAAAGATGCTCAAAGATTTAGAAGAATTAGGCGAAAAGAAATTTTTCAAGGAAATTATGAAAGAATTTAATATAAACAAAAAGATAATGCTATACTATTCAAAAAATAGATATATCCCAGTGGCCACCCTTCCAAGATTTAATTTGATAGTTAGCTCTAAGAGGGGATTTATATCATTTTATTACAACTTTTATGCCTTTATGCATATGAGAGGAACGATATTGCCTTTGGTTAAAGATACAATGATCTTTGTAGCTAGGTGTGTATTGTCTCATGAAATAGGGCATATACTCGACGAAGGTCTTCCTCAAAATAGGAAAGACCACAGCAGTCTAATAGTAAACCTTACAGAAAAAATAATACATCACAATATAGATATACAAAACGAAACTGAGTCTAAAACTCAACTTCCTATTGAAGTAGATAATATAATTATTCAACTAAAAAGAAATTTAATAGAACGAGAAACAAAAGCTTGGGATATTGGTAAACAAATAATAAAATTCAATAATAACAATGAAGAAAAGTTATTTTATAAAATGAAAGAGTATGCCCTTGCCACTTATAACTACGGTGACTTAGCTACAATAGTTCGTGACAACAATCTAGAAACTACTATAAAATTCAAAAAATTACTTCAAGGATTATAATTAAATATAGAGGTTTGTCTTAGGATTTAGTTTTTGCTAAATCCTCTTTTAATTACCTAAATATTCTTATAGCCTTATAACCATCGCTTAAGCGGCCTCCTAACTTTCCAACCCAACTTGGATAAATAATAGGAATAATAGTTAATAAAAACAAAAATATATTATAAATAGCTGAAAAAACAAGTAATTTACTTATTATTTCGTATACTATTAAGTTGCTTAAAATAAAAGATATAATTCCTATTAATAAAGATGTTAAGGGGCCTCCTATACAAATCATCATAATTTGTGACTTTTTTATGTTTTTAGCATTGTAACAAACAAAACCTGTGAAAGGTTCAAAACTTCTTATACTTATTGATAGCTTATTTATTTTCAATTTTTTGTTCAGCCTTTTGTTACCTAATACCATTTTAACTTTGTCATCGCTAAATATAACAGCAGGAATTGCATGGCCTAGTTCATGAAAAGCAGTTGCAAGTTGTATTATTAAAATTCCAAATGTAATAAATAAAATAAGATTCAATACAGTTCCCCCCGACATTTAATCCTATATTGTTATTTATGCATTAGTTTTACAATTTATGATAGAAATCAAAAGCCACACTGGATTTTTCAGTATGGCTTTCAATTATTTATTAATTTTTCTATTTTATCTTTATCAAAACCTGTTATTATTTCATCTCCTACAATTATTAACGGAATGGACATATACCCCATTGTCATCAATTTCTTCATTGCTTGAGAATTTTCTGATATATTGTACTCGATATAATCTATATTATTTTGGGTAAAGAAGTCCTTTGCCATATTGCAGTATTTACAAGTATTACTTGTATATATCTCTACTTTAGTCATGTTTATACCACCTATAATTTGTATTATTTTATCTTCATTCATATATTTTATATTAAATATATACCTATATTCTCATAGTTAAAACAGGTTTAAAGTAAAATACTTTAGTTTAATTAACATATTTTCCCCTTTGACATAAAATTAAAATCTAAATAATATATAGATATATAATAAATACGAGGAGATTGACATGTTATTTTTTAATACTTTACTTTTAATCCTTTCTGGAATAATTATTGTAAATTTTTTTGCTTTAGGGGTAACCTCACTATTACTAAATATAACATTTAGTAATTTATTTCCTAAAATTAGAAAGTCTATTTATTTAGGTGATATTCATTTTGTAAACAAATTAATAGAAGCTTTAAATGAATAAGTTCTAGATTAATTTCTAGAACTTATTTTACCTGGAAAGATTTTGAATCTTTTTTATTACTGCTTCAACATTTCCAAATACGCTGTTTGCAATTTCTCTTAACATTTGTTCATCATTATTTATATACCAATTTTTATCTTGTTCATCATAAGTTAATATTATATTTACTTCATTTTCATATTTCTTAATCCTAGAATCATTTATCTTTGGTATTACTACATTTGCTATTTTACTTGCATTTTCATCTATTGTTTTTCCATTTAATATTATACTTCCTATTTCGAATGTGGATCTATTAAATACTGACTCCATACTAGGCGACTTTATTCTTGTTGTTACAGTAGCAATTTTATCTTCTACTTTACTAGATATTATCTCATATTCTAGTTTGGATGTCTGGGCTTTTAATATAGGCTTAAATCCATTTGGAATATTATTTTCATATTCTTCTATTACTTTTGTTGTATCTCCTTTTACATAATATTGTAATGCATCTTTATACTCTCCAGCTTTTACTTGTGATAAAAATGAATTAACACTTTGCTCTGCTTTAGTCATATTTGCTTGATCATTAGTTTTTTGTTGGTCTGTACATCCAACTGCCCCTATCATTAGTGTAATTAATATTAATACTAAAATTTTTAACTTCATAATACACCTCCTTAAAATTTTATATATGTATTATAACCAATTTTTTCAAATATAAATTTTTTCAAAAAAAAGTTCTAGGTATTTAACCTAGAACTTTTCTATTTCTTCCATTAATTGCTCTACTAATTTATCGCCCTTTATTTTTTTCACTATTTCACCTTTTTTAAATAAAAGACCTTCTCCTGTTCCACCTGCAATGCCTATATCTGCTTCTCTAGCTTCTCCAGGACCATTTACCGCACATCCCATTATAGCTACAGTTAAGTTTTTATCCATTTTGCCTATTTTTTGTTCTACTTCATTTACAATATTTATTAAGTTTATATTACATCTTCCACAAGTAGGACAAGATACTATTTTTATTCTATCATTTAATAAATCCAAACTTCTAAGTATTTCTTTACCTACAAATATCTCTTCCCTAGGATCTCCAGTTAAAGACACTCTTATTGTGTCTCCTATTCCCTTCATAAGTAAATTACCTATACCTATAGATGACTTTATAGTTCCTCTTTTTACACTTCCAGATTCAGTTATGCCTACATGAAGAGGATAATCAACTTTTTTAGATATTAATTCATAAGCTTCTACAGTTTTGAATACATCTGAAGATTTTAATGATATAACAGTATTTCCAAAATCTAAATCTTCAAGTATTTTAACATGATTTAGTGCACTTTCAACTATAGCCTGTGGTGTATTACCGTATTTCTCAAGTAATTCCTTTTCTAAAGATCCACCGTTTACACCTATTCTTATTTTTAGGTTTCTTTCTCTACACTTTTCAACTACCATTTTAACTCTATCTATATCACCTATATTTCCAGGATTTATTCTAACCCCATCTACACCTTGTTTTATAGATTCAAGTGCTAATCTATAATCAAAATGTATATCACATATAAGTGGTATATTTATTTGCTTTTTTATATCTCCAAGTTTTTGTGCAGCTTCCATATCAGGAACAGCGACTCTTACTAAGTCGCATCCTACTTCCTCTAATCCTTTTATTTGTGATACTGTAGATACTACATCTCTTGTATCACTTGTAGTCATAGATTGAACAGTTATTGGATTGTCTCCACCTATTTTTATATCTCCAACAGTAACAACCCTAGTCTTTTTTCTCTCGTACATTAAATTCACCTTCTATTTATTAAAAAGTTTTATTACATCTCTATAAGTAACAAATAACATTAATGCCATAAGAGCTGCGAATCCTAAGAAGTTTATCATTCCTTCTCTTTCTTGATTTAGTTTTTTGCCACCTCTTATAGCTTCTATAGCTAAAAATAACAATCTTCCTCCATCTAAAGCTGGTATTGGAAGTAAGTTCATTAAAGCTAAGTTTAAACTTATTAAAGCTGTTAGGGATAATACATCCATAAAGCCTGATCTTGTAGCATCTCCAACAACACTTATTATTCCAACAGGACCTGATATACTTTCTGCAGCTCCACTTGGAAGATTTCCTGAAACTAACTGCACTAAAAGTGTAATCATTTGACCTAATATATTTACTGTTGTTTTTATTGAATTAACAAATGCTCCACCTATATTTTTTTCAAGTTTAGGGCTTATGCCTAACTGATAATCACCTTTTTCATTTTTAGGAGTAACTTTAATATTTTGTACCTTATTATCTCTTTGAACTTTTATGTCTAAAGTATTTCCTTTTGATGAATCTATTGTATTTGTTATTTGATTCCAATCTTTTATTTCATTTCCATTTATCTCCGTTATAGTGTCTCCTGATAATATACCAGCTTGCTGTGCAGGACTTCCTCCAACAACTTTATCTATTGTAGTACTTGGACTTCCTATATATATAAATATAGGGATAAATACTAAAATAGCTAATATTAAATTCATAAATGGACCAGCAAATATTATACTTGCCCTTTGCCCTATACTTTTTTTGTTAAAGCTTTTAGGGTCATTAGATTCTTCATCTTCTCCTTCCATTCTTATAAATCCTCCAAATGGAAGTAATCTTATAGAGTATTCTGTTTCTCTTTTGATGCTAAATAACTTAGGGCCCATACCTATAGCAAATTCATGTACTCTAACTCCATGATGTTTGGCAACTATAAAGTGTCCAAACTCATGTACCAAAACTATAAAACCAAATACTAATAACGCTACTATAATAGTCATATTTTCACCTTCCTATTTAAGACAATCTTTAATAAACTCTCTACTCCAGTTATCTATATATAGTATTTCATCTAAATTTGGATTAGATATTGTCGGGTGTTTTTCTAAAGCCTTCTCTATATAATATGGTATGTCATAGAATCCTATTTTATCCTCTAAAAATTCATTTACCAATACTTCATTTGCTGCATTTAAAACAGTAGTATAAGTACCTCCAGCATTTAATGAATCATAGGCTAATTTCAAACAAGGGAAAGTATCTAAATCTGGTTTTTCAAAAGTTAATGATGATAAAGTAGAAAAATCTAATCTTTCAAAATTACTATGTATTCTACCTGGATAAGTCAATGCATATTGAATTGGTAATTTCATATCTGGATTACCTAGTTGCGCTATTATTGAACTATCTATAAACTGAACCGCTGAATGTATTATACTTTGAGGATGAACAACAACATCTATATCATTTACATTAACGTCAAATAGCCACTTTGCTTCTATTACCTCAAGGCCTTTATTCATTAAAGTAGATGAATCTATAGTTATTTTTCTACCCATAGTCCAATTAGGATGTTTTAGAGCTTGATTTTTTGTTATATCCAAAAGCTCATTTTTTCTCTTACCCCTAAAAGGTCCCCCTGAAGCAGTAAGTATAAGTTTTTCTACTTGTTTTGTATTCTCTCCGTTCAAGCATTGAAATATAGCTGAGTGTTCGCTATCTACAGGAAGTATTGATACATTATTTTTCTTAGCTTCACTCATAATTATTTGCCCTGCTGTAACCAAAGTTTCTTTGTTTGCAAGTGCTATAGTTATACCTTTTTTTATTGCCTCCATAGTTGGAATAAGACCTATCATACCAACTATTGCAGTAAGTAATACATCTATATCATCAAGTGATGATATAACTTTTAGCCCATCCATTCCAGATAAAACTTCTATATTTATATCATTTGGTATCATATTTTTTAATTCTATTGCCCTTTGTTCATTATAAACTGCAACAACTCTAGGTCTAAATTCTTTTATCTGTTCTAATAGTAAATTTATATTGTTATTAGCACCTAATGCCACTACTTTAAATTTCTCAGGATTTTCTCTTACTACATCTAGAGTTTGAGTTCCTATTGAACCAGTTGATCCTAATACTGATATTTTTTTCATAAACTTCATCCCTTCTTATGACTGTCACATTTAAATGTATTATATATAATTAAAGCTTCAGTTAAACTGAAGCTACTATTGTATAAATAATTTTAATGCATAATAAACAAAAGGCGCTGTAAATATAACGCTATCAAATCTATCTAATATACCTCCATGGCCAGGTATTAATTTTCCATAGTCTTTTATTCCTATATATCTTTTTATTGAGGAAGCAAATAGATCCCCTACTTGTGCAACTATACTTCCTATGCTCCCAATTATTATCATATGTACTAAATCTAAATTAAATAAGTATCCAAATATAACACAAGATATAGTACTTCCTAGAATTCCGCCTATACTACCTTCTATAGTCTTCTTTGGACTTACTTGAGGTATTAACTTATGCTTACCAAAGAAATACCCTGAAAAATAAGCACAAGTGTCTGTCATAAAAGCTAGAATAAATATAACCCAAACATATATCTTTCCTAATTCAAAATTATCCACTGTAAGTATTATGTGGTCTAAAAACACAGCTATGTATATAATACCAAAATAAGTTATAGCAAATTCAATTATATTGAATTTATTGTACATCATAAATATTGCCCCTATTAAAAATAAGGCAAATGAAAATAATAATGTATATTCTATTGGAAATTTAAATACATTTTTAAAAAACATATATATAGTAAAAACATACCCTATATTTTCAATACATTTAATATTTTTCAGTTTAAAAGCTTTATAAAATTCATTTAATCCTATGATAACTATTATAAATTCCATTACATAAAGAGGCATTCCACCGTATATCAAAATTAATAATAATGGTACTAAAGCTAATGCGGCAAGTGTTCTTACAAGCATAAATAATCTCCTTACTTAAGTCCTCCAAATCGCCTATCTCTGTTTTGATATGTATATATTGCCTTTCTTAACTCTTCTTTTGAAAAATCAGGCCAATATACATCTGTGAAATAAAATTCAGAATAAGCCATCTCCCACAATAAGAAGTTACTTATTCTTTGTTCTCCACTAGTTCTTATTATTAAGTCTGGATCTGGTATGGACTTTGTACTTAAATAATTTGCAATTAATTCTTCCCCTATATCTTCTATACTTATTTTACCATTTTTATAATTTTTTGCTATATCTATTATAGCATTTTTTATATCATTTCTACTTCCATAATTTAGTGCTAAATTTAAAGTTAATCCTTTATTATCCTTTGTTAATTCTATAGATTCATTTAATGCATCTACAGCTTTTTGTGGAAGTTGCGATATATCTCCTATAGTATTTATTCTCACATTATTTTGGTGGAGTTCTCTTACTTCTTTAGATAAATATGTAACTAACAAACCCATAAGTGCTTCAACTTCAACTTTTGGTCTTTTCCAGTTTTCAGTTGAAAATGCATATAGCGTTAAATGTTTAACCCCCAATGTAGAACATTCTTTAACTACATCTCTTATAGCTTCAACTCCCGCCTTATGCCCTATTGTTCTTGGTAAAAACCTTTGCTTTGCCCATCTCCCATTTCCGTCCATTATTATAGCTATATGAGTTGGGATATTATTAAAATCTATGTTATATTTACTGATGTTATTCATACTTTGGTCCTCCGATAAAATATTTTTCTGACTCCTAATTTAAGGAGTCAGAAAAATATGTGACAATAATCTCTAACTTATCCCCACATTCTTTTATATTGATTACTCTAGGCACTATCAATTTATCTTTATCTTTAAAACCTATTGTTTCTTTAACTTCATATCTTATATTTTTTAAGTCAAGTGTTGACTTAACTTCATCTATATTAAGACCTAGTAATTCATAATAACTTTCCATTATACAGTCATTATATCCTTTTCCTTACTAACTAACATTTCTTCAATTGTTTTTTCAAACTTTTTTATAGTTTTATCAACTTCATCTTGTGCTTTCTTTAAATCGTCTTCAGTTATTTCTCCATCTTTTTGCATTTTCTTTAATTTATCGTTAGCATCTCTTCTTTCATTTCTTAAAGCAACTTTAGCTTGCTCAGCCATTTTACCAGCTTGCTTTACTAAACCTTTTCTTCTTTCTTCAGTTAATGCAGGTATAGCTATTCTTATAACTTTACCATCATTTGTTGGATTTAATCCTAAGTCTGATTCTCCTATAGCTCTTTCTATATCTTTAAGAATACCCATATCCCAAGGTTGTATCATTATTGATCTTGGGTCAGGAGATGATACTGCCCCTACTTGATTTATTGGAGTAGGAGTTCCATAGTAATCTATTCTTACTTTATCTAATATTGCAGGGTTTGCTCTACCTGTTCTAAGAGTAGAAAATTCACTTTTTAAAACTCCTATAGTTTTTTCCATTTTTTCTTCCAAATGCTTATGTACCTCTAATTTCATGGTTTACCCTCCTTTTAAAATTTATCTTACAACTGTCCCTATATTTTTACCCATAACTGCATCTAATATATTTTTTGTACTCAACTCAAATACTCTTATAGGTATACTATTGTCCATACATAAAGATGTAGCAGTTGAATCCATAACTTTTAATTCTTTTTGTAATACTTCTATATAGCTTAGCTCGTCAAACTTTTTGGCATCTGGATGCACCTTAGGATCTTTGTCATATACCGCGTCAACATTTTTAGCAAGTAGTATAACTTCAGCTTCCATTTCTGCAGCTCTAAGTGCAGCAGCTGTATCAGTTGAGAAATATGGATTCCCAGTTCCAGCAGCAAATATTACTACTCTTGCCTTTTCTAGATGTCTTACTGCTCTTCTTCTTATATATGGTTCTGCTATTTGTCTCATCTCTATAGCTGTTTGAACTCTAGTTAAAACATCCATATTTTCTAGAGCATCTTGTAATGCCAATGCATTCATAACTGTAGCTAACATACCCATATAATCTGCAGTAGTTCTGTCCATTCCTTCTGATGTTCTTCCTCTCCAGAAGTTTCCTCCACCAACTACAACAGCAACTTCTACACCTATTTCTTGTACTTTTTTTATACCTTCTGCTATTTCGTCGACTATTTCGTTATTTATACCGAATCCTTTATTTCCTGCCAAAGCTTCTCCACTCAACTTTAACAGTACTCTTTTATACATAGGTTTATCCATGAAAAATCCTCCAATCAGACATTTTTAAAAAAGAGAACACAAAGTGTTCTCTTTTTGGTTATTACTTAAGTTGCTTAGCAACTTCTTCTGCAAAGTTTTCTTGTTTCTTTTCTATACCTTCGCCAACTTCAAATCTTTCAACAGATACAACTTTTATTGAAGATCCAACTTTTTTAGCAGTTTCTTCAATTAATTGCTTAACTGTTACATCAGGATTTTTAACAAAAGTTTGTTCTAATAAGCAAACTTCTTTTAATTGTTTTTCTAATCTACCTTTTATCATCTTTTCAACTATTTCAGCTGGTTTTCCTTCATTTAAAGCTTGTTGCTTTAATATTTCAGCTTCATGAGCTATGTATTCTGGATCAACTTCATCTCTTGATACATATTTTGGATTCATAGCAGCAACTTGCATAGCTATATCTTTTCCTAAAGCTAGTACATCAGCATTTCCTAAAGCTTCAGTTTCTAACTCAACTAATACTCCTATTTTTCCTGCGCCATGTATATATCCAGCTACTTGGCCTTTTATAGTTTCCATTTTTCTAAATCTTCTTATGTCTAATTTTTCTCCTATAGTAGCTATTCTATTTTGTAATACATCAGCTAATGGAGCATTGTCATCTATATGTATTTCAGTTAATAATCCTTCTATATTTTCATGCTTAGTGTTTAAAGCTAAGTTAGCAGTATCTTTAACAAGTTTTTTGAAATCTTCATTTTTAGCAACGAAGTCAGTTTCTGAATTTACTTCTACTATAGCAGCTATAGTATTGTCTTCATTCATAACTATATCAACTAAACCTTCAGCAGCTATTCTATCAGATTTTTTAGCAGCTTTAGATAATCCTTTTTCTCTTAATATATCTATAGCTCTTTCCATATCGCCTTCAGCATCTTGTAGAGATTTTTTACAATCCATCATACCTGCGCCTGTTTTTTCTCTTAAATCTTTTACCATTGCAGCAGTTATATTAGCCATTAATAATTACCTCCCTTATATTATTAATGGTAAGGGAAATTATCCCTTACCATAATTATTAGCTATTACTCTTGTACTAATTCTTGCTCTTCTGCCATTTCTGCAATTGCTTGTCTACCTTCTATTATTGCAGTAGCCATAGCGCCAGTTATTAGCTTAACAGCTCTTATAGCATCATCATTACCTGGTATCGCATAATCTAATTCATCTGGATCACAGTTAGTATCAACTATACCTATTACTGGTATACCTAATCTATGAGCTTCTTGAATAGCTATATTTTCTTTTCTTGGATCTACAACGAATAAAGCTCCTGGTAATTCAGGCATGTCCTTTATACCGTCTAAGTATTTTTCTAGCTTTTCTTTTTCAGCTCTTAACTTTATAACTTCTTTCTTTGGAAGAACGTTGAATACTCCATCATCTTCCATTTTTTGTAAGTCTCTAAGTTTCTTTATTCTTGTTTTTATAGTTGTATGGTTAGTTAACATTCCACCTAACCATCTTTCATTTACGTAGTACATTCCGCATCTTTCAGCTTCTTCTCTTATAGCATCTTGAGCTTGTTTTTTAGTTCCAACGAATAGTATTGGCTTTCCAGTTTCAGCTATTTCTTTAGTGAATCTGTAAGCTTCTTCTACTTTTTTAACAGTTTTTTGTAAGTCTATGATGTATATTCCATTTCTCTCAGTGAATATGTACTGAGCCATTTTAGGATTCCATCTTCTTGTTTGATGTCCAAAGTGAACACCAGCTTCTAGTAATTGTTTCATTGATATTACTGCCATTTGCTTAACCTCCTGGTTTTTACCTCCGGCTTGTTCATTTCCCTAAAAAACCACTTCTGGGCACCTTTTTAAAGATCTCAAGGCCGTGTGTATTTTAATTTTTTAACCTATGCTAGTATATCACAGAGATTTTGAAAATACAACATATTTTTACCTGTTTTATAGAAATCATTTACATTTTTTACTCCCTAAATAATTATTTCCTTAATATATAAATGGTATTCATTTTTGATAATAGATTTATAATAAAATAAGTAAACTCTTTATTACTATTGTGCTATAATCTTATTTGATTTTATACAATAACATTAATTTGAAAGGAAATGACAATGTCTCAAAAACTTAATTATAAGAGTACAATATTTTTTATATTTTTTAATATGGCTATTATAGGTTTTATTGAATGTATGAGAGGTGTTTTCGTAGAACAATTTAAGTCTTTATTTAGCGTTACAGATTCTTCTATTGGATTTATGTTTGCTATAGCTACATTAGGATATATAATATCAACTTATGTAGGTGGTATTCTTTGTTCTAGGTTTGGACAAAGAAAGGTTTTTTTATCTTCTATGTTAATAATGTCTGTATCTTATATATTAACAGCATTTGCACCTAATTTTTTACTTTTTACTTTAGCTATATTTATAACTAATATAGGTTCTGGCCTTCAAGCTATATCAGTAAACTCTATTTCTCCTATATTATTTGTAACTTATCAAACCATCCTTATAACTTTAACACATTTTTTCTTTGGTTTTGGAGTTACATTAGGTCAACAGTTTTCAGGTAAAATGGCCGAAAATAATATACATTTTAAATATGTTTATATGGGAGCTTTTTTATTATTTTTACTTTCTTATGTAGTATCTTTAAAATTAAAGTTTCCTGATGTGAACTGTGAAAAGCCAAACTTAAATCCCTTTGATGCATTTAAGAATAAACTCGTAATACTTTTTATACTTGCTCAAGGATTTTATGTATTTTCAGAAGTAGGTTTTAGTAATTGGTTTGCAAATTTTGCTACAAACTCTTATAACTACAGTATATCTACTGCTACTTCATATTTATCTTTATTCTTCTTTATGTTTACATTTGGAAGGCTTATAGGTGGGTTTGTAGTAAATAAATTCGGTATAAAAAAATCAATGACTGTTTCTTTAATATGCGCCACTGTATTATTTTCAAGTGGATATTTATTAAAGTCTGAATTTACTGTACTTATGTCTATATCTGGTTTGTTTTTCTCAATAGTATTTCCTACTACTATAACTATGATAACCAAGGTATTTGATAAAAACACATCTTATACTATGGGGGTAATACTTACCTATGTATCTGCAGTTAATATGAGCTTTAATTATATAGTTGGCATATTTAACGATAGTATAGGAATTTATAATTCTTTTGCTTTAATTCCAATTGCATTACTAGTATCAACTACATTCTATCTCTCTATATTTAGAATTACTAAGAAAATGAATGTAATCTAATAAAAGCCTCATAAGAGGCTTTTATTAGATTATTGCTTTATAAAGGATTTCATTTGTTCATAGTTCATCATTCCAAGTTGGCTACCTTTAACAACCCCTTCTTCATCTATAATATAAGATATAGGTAGTGATATATGAGCATTATATTTTAATGCAACTCTACCGTTAATATCAAATACTATAGGATAATCTACATTATTTTCTTTTAAAAACTTATTTACTGTTTTAATATCTTCGCCTACATCTATTCCTATAACTACTAAATCTTCTTTATTCTCATTATACACCTTATTTAAATCAGGCATTTCTTTAACGCAATAAGGACACCATGTAGCCCAAAAGTTTAACAACACTTTTTTCCCTTTAAAATCTGATAATGTCACATCTTCACCTTTTAAATTTGTAAGTGTAAAATCTGGTGCAGGTTTTCCTATTTCTACTTTATCCATTGCTTTTTCATTATTACTTTCCTTTTGCTCTTTGTTTATAGTATTTTCAGTATTACTAACTTCTTTATTGTCTTTAGCTAAATATATATACCCTAATGTAATTGTTATTATTATTAATACTATCGATATAATTTTTCTAATCATTTTATCCTCCTATACAAATAGTCTACTTATTATAGATAACTTATTAAAAAACACTAGTACCCCAAATAATATAAGTATAACTGCTCCTATTTTATTAATATACACTACAGTTTTTTCATGTTTTAATAAAAATTCGCTAAATTTACTTATTAAAGCAGCAGTTATAATAAAAGGTATACCCATACCTACAGAGTATATAAACAATAAATAAATTCCTTTATATAAAGTAGCAGTTGTTGATACATACACAAGTATTGATCCAAGTATAGCCCCTGCACATGGAGTCCATCCTGCTCCAAATGCCATTCCCATAAAAAGAGCTCCTGTCATTTTAGATGGATCTTTATTAATTTTAAAGTTTATACCTCTTATATTTAACTTAATAACTCCTAACATATTAAGTCCAAATATCATTATTATAATACCTGATAGTTTATAAAGTATGTTTCTATATTTTACAAAAATACTTCCTATAGCGCTAAATGATAATCCCAGCATCATAAATACAATGGTAAATCCCAATACGAATAACAATGTTCTAGTAATTGCTAACACTTTTTTATTTCTTAATTCTTCTTCTAAACTAACTCCAGTCATGTATGTAATATAGGCAGGTATTATAGGAAGTATACAAGGCGAGAAAAAAGATAAAAATCCAGCTCCAAGGGCCAAAGCTACCGTAACATCCATTATGATCATCTCCTTATAACAATTTATATTATTAAATTATACTATGATTATATATACCATTATTATATCTGTATATAACAAAAAACTCATGGACTAGATAGTCCATGAGTTTTAAAAGCGAATCTTATTTGTCAGATTTGTTTACTAGCATTTTCAGACGTACTTTTATAGGAACTTTATCTACAGCATTATCACTTATTATATCAGTTATTCCAAGTAATTCTTTGTCTTTGCCGTAGTATTTTACATATCCTAGTACATCACCTTTTTTAACTGGATAATTTATTTCATTTATTTTAACTTCAGAAGTTATTTGTTCATCTTTGCCCTTTACTGTCCATAATTCATCTCTAGTTTTTAATGTAACTTCTAGTTCATTTAAACCTTTTATATATCTTTTTCCAACTAATTCATTTCTGTCTTCAAGTTTGTATGTTTCAAAATTTGATCTACCATACTTTAACATAGTGGTAGCTGCAGACATTCTTGCATTTTTGTTAGTAGCTCCTAAAGTAACACCTATTAATCTAAAACTTTTTCCATCTTTATTATCATCAGAGACATTCATAGAAAAACATAGGCAATATCCTGCATTCCCAGTATATCCAGTTTTTATGCCATCTACATCAGGATAAATTCTAAGCAATCCATTTGTATTGTTTCTTACAAATCCTCTTTCAGCATTTGAATAAGTATTCATATCTGTTATTGCTACAACTTCTTTTTCATGTTTGTCCATCATGTATTTCCCAAGTGTAGCTATATCTCTAACTGTAGATATGTTTTCTTTTGGTGGCTTTGTAGGTTGACTTAAATCATAAATTGGAAGCCCATGAGGATTTATAAAGTAAGTATTTTTCATTCCTATCTCTTTTGCCTTTTTGTTCATCAGTTTTACAAATGAATCTACATCTCCTGCTATATGTTGTGCTATTGCAACTGCAGCGTCATTTCCTGATACTATCATAAGGCCTCTCATAAGATCTATGAGTTTTACTTCTTCATTTACTTTTAGCTTATAACTTGAACCTCCAACAGAAGCTGCTTTTTGATTTATTTTTACAATATCCTCAGGTTTTACCTTACCAGATTTTATAGATTCTATAGCTACTAAAAAAGTCATCATTTTACTTATACTGGCTAATGGTCTTTTTTCATCTGGGTTTTTTGAGTGTAATACTCTGCCTGTTTGTTGATCTATTAGTATAGATGCTTTACTATACTTATCTATTGTTTCCTCGTTTTTTGCATATGAGGAAAATGGTGTTACTAGAGTCAAAATAAGAACTAAGGTTATTATACTTTTAAGCTTCTTTTTCATGATTTTCACCTTCTATGTCATTAAATTTTTTATATAATAATTTTTTCCTATTAATGACTAATATACTCTAGTAATTATTTACTTAATATTATCTTGACATTTTTTTAATTAACACAGAAGCCCAAGAAGCACCCATCGTAACACCTAAAAATATTTCCATTATAACTAACAACCTTCCAAATATATTTATAGGAACTATATCACCATATCCTACAGTTGCAAATGTAACTATGCTAAAATACCATAACTTTACATAATTTGATATTATTTCACCTATGCTATAGGCATTTAATTTTTTAATATCTAAATTTATTGTTTCATTTTGTGTGGACTCTACTCCAGCAAACATATATAAAAATGCAAATATGCTAATTATAAAAAAAGATATTACAAATACATTCAACGGCTTTTCTCCATACCCTATTGTATATCTAGATGATAAATCAAATATCTTTGTTCTTATATATTCTCCTTTGTCCTCAAAATCACTAGGCTTTATTATTTTTCCACCATAATATCTTTCTTTGTAATAATATATTCCTATTCTATCGTGATCTCCAAGTATATCAGCTTGAATTCTAGCTATTCTATATGCATTTCTTCCATTTAAGTATTCAGTATTATCATATTTTACATACTGAAGTATAAACTTAGTAAATGTAGAAAACCCTATACCATCTAATTTAGGCATATTTTTTATGTCTTTTACTACTAAGTTTTGACCTTTAAATATAGCTTTTTGAAAAGGCATAGTTTTTAAATTTATATCGCTAAATTTTGTTTGATAGTATATGCAATTTCCATCAAATAAAGTTTCTTTAAATGAAACAATATCATTAAATACAGTATTATCAAAATACACATCTCCAATAAATTTATAGTTGTCAAAATAGGCTTTTTGATTGAATACAACTTCAGAAAAATCATATACTATGTCTTCATTATTAATTTCACTTGTATCTAAACTCATTATAAAATCTTCTTCAAATATAAATCCTCTAAAATCAAAAACGTATTTTTCATTTTCTAATTTAGTTATTTCCATATCAGTTTCTAAAAAATCATCTATTTCTCTGTTCATTATTAAACTTTCATCTTCATTTTTATCTGGCTTATGAAATAAACAGTATTCTGAATTACTATATGATTTTCTATTGCATTTTATATTATCGTCTATTGACGAAGTCCATTTACAACTCATTTATAAACCTCCAAACACATAACTTCATATATCTAGTATTATCAGTTAATATATTTGAAATTCATTTTAATATACAATAAAAAATTCGCTGCGCTCATGTCGCCAACGACCTTGAGAAAATGGTCCGTTGCTCAAAAAAACACTTGGGAAAAATCCAAGTGTTTTTTAAAATATATTTAATTTATATAATGCATAATAACCAATAGATATTAATACTAAAAATCCTATACTTGAAATTTTATAAAGCCTTTTCCTTTGTAACTTTTTTATTTTTCTTCTCTTTTTCATTCTACTTAAACTAATTTTAATAACATCTTCTTCTAGGTTAACTTCTTCTTTATCTTTATTTTCTTCATATATACATTTGGCTATATCCACTATTAGCTTTTGATTATCTTTATATCTTTCTTTTCTAGATCTTTTTGTAAGTTTTTTTATTATATTTATAACCTCATCTGGTATATCACTTATTTCTAACTCACTCCATTTTATTCCCTTATTCATAAACGCCAATAAACTTTCCATATTATCTTCACTGTAATAAGGACGCTTTTTAAATACAAGCTCATAAAACAATATTCCTAGGGAATATATATCACTTGATTTTTCCGTATGACCAATGCTTACTTGTTCAGGTGAAAGGTAATCTATCTGACCAACAGTTTTTTGTATATTGTTTTTAAATACATTGCTGTTTGAAGTTACAATTCCAAAATTGTTTATTTTTACAAGGCCTTTTTCATCGATTAATATATTATGAGGTTGTAGATCTCCATGTATTATATTATATCTATGTGCTATGTCTATACCATGAGTTATTTGTTTTATTATACTTAGTGTCAAGTTTATATCTACTTCTTTTAATTGAAGAACTTTATCTAAGCTTTCGCCTTCTATATATTCCATAGCTATATAATAACGTTGCTGATCTTCAAAATTACAAGTTCCCACATCATATATTTTTGTTATATATGGACATTCACTATTATTTAATACTGTTGCTTCATCTATTAAGTTTGCTATAAAGCTTTCATTATCTATTATTCCAGTTTTAATAATTTTAAGTGCAACTACATTTAATTTCTCATTATCTTTTGCTTTATATACCTTAGATCTTCTTCCTTCACTTATTAATTCTAATATTTTGTATCTATCTGCTAAGTATGTCAATTTCTGCTACCTCCACCATGTTCATCAAATACAAAATTCTACATTTTTATTCAAAATCCTTCTTTAATATAAAAAAATTCGCTATGCTCATGTCGCCAACGACCTTTAAAAACAGGTATGTTGCTCAAGTTTAGCAGTTAGATATTATAACTTATCCACAGAACGGATAAATTATAATATCCTTGTAATTAAAAAAGCTTTCCTATTTAGAAAGCTTTTTTATATTTCCGATTCCAGGTTCTTCTAATATACCTACAACCTTTTTAGCTATTTTCATATTCTCATGTAATATTTGTTTATTTTTATAATCTAAATCTTTATAATAAAGTGGAATAGGATTTTTGCCTATTATATTTCTTAGATAATTCCTTATTTTTATATTTATAGATTTATTTCTTTCTTCTTTTGCTATATTTAATGCTTCTTCTAAGTCTTGCAGTGATTTTTCAAATTCTTCATGGATAATCTTTATATCTTCATAATATCTATCATACTTTTCCTTTATATTTCTTGAAGTTTTAATCTCTGATTTTAGTTCAGAACACATTTCTTTTAAACTTTTTTCATCAGTATTATCATCCACTTTATAATTGTTAATTTTAAAATATTCTTCTTCATGTGTTAATGCTACTTCTAAATAGGGTTTACTTATTACACTTTTCATTTTGCCAAGGTCTTTTGTTCTTATTACTATATCTTCCCTTTGGACAGTGGGAAGATCTATATTAACCTTTTGTATACTTGAGTATAAATATATAAACCTTGATAGTTCAACACTAAATCCATTTTCCTTTAGTTCATTAGTTTTTAAGTGTATACCATTTATACAACCTGCTATATCTTTATATTCTTCAATAATGCTTTCATATTCTTTTTTATAATCCTTAGTTGGAAAAACCGCTTTTTTCAATGATTCTTCTAACCATACTATTATTTGTTTTTTAATTTCCTCTCCATACTTTCCTGCATGATTAACTAAGCTATCAATATATTTTGACATTTCTGCCCTTACTACATCTTTATCTCCAAATTTAGTTGATAATGCATCTAGTCTCTTTGCCAATAATTTCTTAGATGTATCTACTAAAGAGTCTATTACATTGTTTTTTATATTAAATCCCAAAATATATCCCCTACCTTAATAAGTAATTCTTAATACCTAACAATTCTAACATAAAAGTATCTATATTTATACATATAAAATATAGTAATTTTAATTTTCTTCAATATAAAAACTCGTTGAAAATTCAACGAGTTTTTATATTAAAATTCTGCATTTTTTGGAGTTCTTGGGAATGGTATAACATCTCTTATATTAGACATACCTGTTATATACATTAATATTCTTTCAAAACCTAAACCAAATCCTGAATGTGTAGCAGTACCATATTTTCTTAATTCTAAATACCACCAGTAATCTTCTCTCTTAAGGCCCATTTCTTCTATTCTTACCTCTAAGTTTTCTAATCTTTCTTCTCTTTGGCTACCACCTACTATTTCTCCTACTCCTGGAACTAGTAAGTCCATAGCTCTAACAGTTTTCCCATCTTCATTAAGTCTCATATAGAATGACTTTATATCCTTTGGATAGTCTGTAACAAACACTGGTCTTTTGTATATTTCTTCTGCTAAATATCTTTCATGTTCAGTTTGTAGGTCACATCCCCACTCAACTGCATAATCAAATTCCTTACCTGAATTCTTTAATAACTCTATAGCTTCAGTATAAGTTACTCTACCGAAATCTGAGCTTACTATATTGTCTAGTCTTTCTAATAATCCTTTATCTATAAACTCATTGAAGAACGCCATTTCTTCTGGAGCATTTTCTATAACATAGTTTATTATATATTTTATCATGTCTTCTGCTAATTCCATGTTGTCTTCTAGGTCTGCAAATGCAATTTCAGGTTCTATCATCCAGAACTCAGATGCATGTCTTGCAGTGTTAGAGTTTTCTGCTCTAAATGTTGGCCCAAATGTATATATATTTCTAAATGCCAATGCCATTATTTCGCCTTCTAATTGACCACTAACCGTTAAGTTAGCTTCTTTACCAAAGAAGTCATCTTTATAATCTATAGCTCCACCTTCAGTTTTAGGCACATCATGTAAATCAAGAGTAGTTACTCTAAACATTTCTCCTGCACCTTCACAGTCACTTCCAGTTATTATCGGAGAATGAGCATATACAAATCCTCTATCTTGGAAGAATCTATGTATAGCATACGCAGCTAATGATCTTACTCTAAATACAGCTGAAAATGCATTACTTCTTGGTCTTAAGTGAGCTATAGTTCTTAAATATTCAAAGCTATGTCTTTTCTTTTGAAGAGGGTATGTACTATCAGATAACCCTTCTACCACTATACTTTTAGCATGTATTTCTACAGGAGATTTAGCTTCTGGAGTTTCAACAACTTCACCTTCAATAATTAAAGATGAACTTATAGGGAACTTTTCTACTTCCTTAAAGTTTTCTAACTTTTCATCAAATACTATTTGAATGTTTTTGAAAAAGCTTCCATCATTTAATTCTATGAAACCAAAGTTTTTAGAACTTCTAGAAGTTCTTATCCACCCAGCTAATTTTACAGTTTGTCCTACATGATCTTGAGAATTTCTGTATAATTCTCTTATTGTTAAAAATTGTTTTTGCATTGTAATTCCTCCTCATTATGTTTTTATACATTAAAAAAAGCCCTTCATCCCTATAAAAGGGACGAAAGGCTATATTCTCTCGCGGTACCACCCAAATTGCCGTATACACGACCAACTCATTAAGCACATACATGCTTTTTGTCTATAACGGGACAATGCCGTCTAAGTCTACTCTCCATAAAGGGTTTCGGTTAGAAGCTCCAAGATGTTCTTCAATATAGACATCGTACTAGGATTTCACCATCCCTAGCTCTCTGAAACTACATTCCATATCTACTCTTCTTTTCTATGCTTTTGATTTATTATCATTATGTTATTATTTCTTATTTAATTAAAATTATAACAGTATAAAATTACCAAGTCAATGTATTTTCTAAACTTTATGTTAACTTCTTATATATACAAGACTTTTCTTGTATTAGCCTAAGTTTTTATGTGCAATACTCATCATAAGCCTTATTCTATTAAGTTGATTTACTTTTGCTTCACTTGGATCATAATCTATATAAGATATATTTATATATGGGTAATCTTCTTTTAGCCTCTTAATTATTCCCTTTGATACAATATGCCCTGGCAAACATCCAAAAGGTTGCATGCTTAATATATTTGTTATATCGTTTTTTACATAGTCGACTATTTCTCCAGTTACTACCCAACCATCTCCAACTTGATTTCCTAATGAAATATAATTTTCTGCACATTTCGTTAACTCATATCCCATTGGAGCCGTAGAAAATCTCTTACTTTGTCTTAAAGACTTTTGCATATCTCTTCTTAAAAACTCCAAAATTCCTATGGATATATTCGATGTACTTAGATCTACAAGGCTAGGGCTTATATTTTCATGTTTTAATTTTCCTCCATAACCGCAATATAATAAAAAGCTCATTAAATCCGGTGCTATAACCTCTGCTCCTTCTTTTTCTAAAAGAGATATTATATTGTTATTAGAAAAATCATTAAATTTTATGTATATATCACCTGTAAGTCCAACCTTAGGTTTTATTATATCTTCGTATATAGGCAACTTATCAAAGTCATTTACTATATTGTGTATATTTTTTTTATATTGGCCTATATTGTCGCTTCTCAAAGATTTTTTACACTTCTCTACCCAATTTTCATAAAGTTCATTTGCTGAATTTTTTTCTTTTTCATAAGGCCTTGTTTTTAGCAATACTTTGGTCAATAAATCTCCATATACTATTGATTGACCTATCTTGTATAAAAGTTTTGGACTTAGCTTAAGTTTTGGATTATACTTATCTTTTGTGGCTGATAAAGGTATAACAGGTATATTTCCTAACCCTTGTTCATTAAATATATCCTTTAGTATATTTGTCATATTGCTAGCAATACACGGGCCATCGGTTTTTATCATAAGAATTGCAATTTTATTAAGGTCATACTTATTTGACTTTATAGCTTTCATTATTTGACCTACTACTATAATAAATGGATAACACAAATCATTATTTGCATATTTTAATCCTTCTTTTATTACATACTCATCATTATGTTTCAAAACTTCTGCCTTGTATCCAGAGTTTTCAAACGCAGATTCCATAAAATTTAAGTGTATATCACTTATCTGAGGTATTAATAAAGTATAAGAATCTTTTATGTCCACATTATTATTTATTTTATATTTATTTTTATTTTTAGGTCTATAGTCTACTATATTACTATAAGTCTTTATTTCTTCTCTTTCTTTTATTGAAGAAACCAATGAACGTATCCTTATTTTAGCTGAACCTAAGTTATTTATTTGATCAATTTTTATTAGTGAATGTATTTTATTTTTTGATTTTAACATATTTTCTACTATATCAGTTGATATTGCATCTGTTGTACACCCAAAAGATGTTAGTTGTATCATATCTAAATTTGAATTTTGACAAACTACATCTGCAGCATTATAAAGTCTCGAATGATAAATCCATTGATTTGATATACATTCATTTTGATTTTGCGATAAATGAGATATGCTATCTTCAGTAAGAACAGCAAATCCTAACGAATTTATAAGATTTGGTATTCCATGATTTATTTCAGGGTCTAAGTGATATGGTTTTCCTGCTAAAACTATGCCCCTTATATTTTTTTCTTCTAATTCTTTAATAGTCTTTAGACCTTCATTTCTTATGTCTAATTTATATTTATATAATTCATCATAAGCTTTATTTACTCCCTGTTGTATTTCCTTTAATGATATATTTTCATCTTTTAAGACTTCTAGTAGTCTATATGCTAATTTACTTTTGTGTTCTAATGATAAATAAGGACTATAAAACTTTATATTGTTTTCTTTTATCTTATCAATATTTAAGTTTATATTTTCAGTATAAGATATAACTATAGGGCAATTATAAACATGATTTTTAGATTTATTTTCTTTAACATTATAATATATAGCAGGATAAAATATCTTATCTATTCCTTTATCTATTAAGTCTATTACATGGCCATGGGTTAATTTTGCAGGATAACAAATAGATTCCGATGGTATAGTATCCATTCCCATTTCATATATTTCATTGGAAGATTTAGATGATAATACTACCTTATACTTGAGTGATGTAAATAATGTATGCCAAAACGGATAATCATCGTAAATATTAAGAACTCTTGGTATACCTATAACACCTCTTGTAGCTTCATTGTCATCTAAAGATTTATATGAAAACAATCTTTCTAACTTGTATTTATATAAATTTGGCAATTCTATTTTATTATCTACCTTAGTAGCTCTTTCACATCTATTACCACTTACAAAGTTTTTGCCATTTTTAAATTTGCTTACTGTCAATAAACAATTATTTGTGCATATACCACATCGTTTATTTATTGTACTATACTTAAAATTGTCGGTATTATGTTCATTTAATAGTGTTGTAGTATTTATTTTTCTATTTTCATACTTTGAGTTGTATTTTTCCTTTGCTATAATTGCACATCCAAAGGCACCCATTATTCCTGATATATCAGGTTTTACAACTTCTTTATCTAACTCCAATTCCAAAGATCTTAAAACAGCGTCATTATAAAAAGTTCCACCTTGAACTACTATTTTTTCACCCAAACTCGTTATATCTCTTAGTTTTATTACCTTATACAATGCATTTTTTACTACTGATAAACATATTCCTGCAGCTATATCTCCTATTTCAAAACCCTGTTTTTGAGCTTGCTTTACACTTGAGTTCATAAATACAGTGCATCTGCTTCCTAAATTAACAGGAGATTTTGACCTAACTGCAGAAGCTACAAATTCTGATAAATCAATATTTAATGAATCAGCAAATGTCTCTATAAAAGATCCACATCCAGATGAACAAGCTTCATTTAACATAATAGAATTTATAACTCCATTATCTATCTTTAAATATTTCATATCTTGTCCACCAATATCTAAAATACAATCTACATCAGGTAAAAAGAATTTTGCTGCTTTATAATGTGCTACAGTTTCTACTTCTCCAACATCAATACCTAATGCATTTTTTATAAGCCCTTCTCCATATCCTGTTACACAAGAATTAGCTATTTTTATGTTTTTGTTAACATTTAAGTACATATCCTTCAACCCATTTAAAACAGATTCTAGAGGAGTTCCATTATTGTTAGAATAATAAGAGTAAATTAGTTCACCTTTTTCACTTATAAGTGCAAGCTTTGTAGTGGTAGACCCTGCATCAATCCCTAAATAAGCTTCTCCTTTATATAAATTTATATCCATTCTTTTTACTTTGTTTAAGCTATGTCTTTGTTTAAATTTTATATAATCATTTTCATCTAAGAACAATGGTTCTTGTGAATTTTCATCCATAGACAACTTAGGATACAAATTTTTTATATTTTCATAAAGTATGTCGCTATTAAATGGTTCATTATCTTTGGAACTTAATGCTGCTCCTAATGCAACAAAGTATTGAGAGTTATTTGGTACAATTATTTCATCTTCTTTAAGATTTAATGTTTCTACAAATCTGTTTCTAAGCTCTTCTATAAAATAAAGAGGGCCTCCCAAAAATGCAACATTACCCTTTATAGGTTTTCCCTGTGCAAGTGCAGTTATAGTTTGGTTTACTACCCCTTGAAGTATAGATGCAGATACATCTTCTTTTGATATTCCCTCATTTAGAAGTGACTGAACATCAGTTTTTGCAAATACTCCACAACGGGATGCTATAGGATGTATAGTTTTATGTTTTTTTGCAAGTTGACCTATTCCAACTCCATCAGTTCTAAGTATTGACGCCATTTGATCTATATATGAACCAGTTCCTCCAGCGCAAGCTCCGTTCATTCTTTGGTCTATTGTAGATCCGAAGTACGTTATCTTTCCATCTTCCCCACCTAATTCTATAGCCACCTCAGTTTGTGGTATATATTCTTGCACTGAAGTTGTACAAGCTATAACTTCTTGAATGAAAGGTACCCCTATATCATCAGCTATATCTATTGCTCCTGATCCAGTCATACTAATAGTTATTTCTTTTTCCTTAATTATATCTTTTGCTTCATCTAATATATTGATTAAAGTACTCTTTATGTCAGACAAGTGCCTTTTATACACTTTATATACTATATCTTTATTTTCATTTAATATAACTATCTTGACTGTTGTGGACCCTACATCTAACCCTATGTTTAATAACCTATTCATAGGCACCACCTCCGTAAAAGCTATTATATTTACCTATTATTAACAATTTTTTATTTATTTAACTCTTCTATGTAAAATTTTACTATTATCGTTTAAAAACCATTGATGTAGTAATAATAAAAATGTAGGAGGTTTTTATATGAAGAAAATTTTTTTTGGTTTTTTAATAGCATTTACTATATTTGTAGGAATATATAGAGAAGACGAACACAACAGTCATTTTGCATATGAAGTAGATAAAGAAGAACCTATAAAGATGTCTAGTGATTTTTTAAGAGAAAGTATATACAATTATATAACGTCTTTAGATGCAGGACTTGATATAATAGATGATTCTATGCCTGTTATTGGTGGGTTGAAGAATTTTACCTATGAAAGAACTTATAATAAAGTAATGAAAAACAGAGAGTTTATAAACCATATAGTAGAAGATGGAGAAAATCTAGACGAAATTATAAAAAAATATAATAATAATACAGGTGATATAGATGACTTTAGAAAAGTTATAAAAGAAAAAAATAAAAATAAAGTATCAGATACCTACGATATCCAATCTGGAGAAGAATTATTAATACCCTCAGAAAAATAAGCCTATTAAAGGCTTATTTTTTGGTTATACATACTGTTCCATTAATTTCTTTTATATTCAAAATACTATCTTTATAATTTGCCTCAAAATTTGAATATGCTGAATGAAGGTCTATATTTGCAAGTATATGAACTGTCATATTGTAATCTTGTTTACTTATTCTAAGAAGAATACCCCTTACTAAATTAAATTGAATTCTAGATGTAATTCCAAAATCATTATTGCCTAAGTTTATATCTAAAGGTTTATTTTTTAGATCTATAAATATATCAGCATCAAGTTCATCTTCTCTTATTATTCTAGTTTCAAAATCACAATTTAAACTTAAGTTTCCTACATTAAACATATATTTCCTCCAATATTAGCTATAATTATTTAGTATAAGTCAATTATACACGTTCTATATATTTTATTTATATATAGAATTTTAATTAATTGGAAATATTATACATAGTGTTATAATATAGTTTGAATATGTACATATGGAGGAATTTTTATGAATAAAGTAATTTCAAATATAGAGCCTAAGTCTGTTTTTTCGTATTTCGAGGAAATTTCTAGAATTCCAAGATGTTCCAAAAATGAAAAAGCTATAAGTGATTATTTATACAGCTTTGGTAAAAACTTAAATCTACAAACAATACAAGATGGATCTTTAAATATAATAATAAAAAAACCAGCAACTAAGGGATATGAAAATTCACCTACAGTTATACTCCAAGGGCATATGGATATGGTATGTGAAAAAAACAGAGAAACTAAACATGACTTTGAAAAAGACACTCTAAAACTTAGAATACAAGATGATATGATTTATGCAACAGAAACTACCCTTGGAGCTGACAACGGCATAGCTTTAGCTTATGCTATGGCAATACTACAATCAAATGATATAGAACATCCACCACTTGAGGTATTAATAACGGTAGATGAAGAAGCAGGTATGAATGGAGCTAAGGACTTAGATGGAAACTTATTATCTGGCAAATATATGTTAAATTTAGATTCTGATGAAGAAGGAGTACTGCTAGTAAGTTGTGCTGGTGGGGTTAGAGCAGTTTTAAACTTGCCAATAACATATAAACTTTCTAATAAATCTTTAAATTCATATTCTATAAATATTAAAGGATTACAAGGTGGACACTCTGGCTCCGATATAGATAAAGGAAGAGGAAATGCCAATAAGCTACTAGGAAGAGTTTTACATATACTAAATGATAATATAGATTTTGATTTAGTTTCTATAAATGGCGGTTCTAAGGATAATGCAATACCAAGGGAAGCTGAAGCTATTGTTTTGACTAATGACACTTGCAATTTACAAGAATTTGTAAAAAAGATGCATTTAGATATATCTAATGAACTAAAATCTTCTGATTCTAACTTTGAATTATCAATTGATAAAATAGAAAATAATTTTGAAAATGTGTTTGATAACACCACTAAGCAAAAGGTTATTATGCTAATTGACTTAACTCCAAATGGTGTACAAACAATGAGTATGGATATGGACTTAGTTGAAAGCTCAACTAACTTAGGAGTTATACAAAGTAATCAAAATAATATAATATTTAGAAATGCTGTAAGAAGTTCAGTAGAAAGTCTTAAGATTGAAATAACTAACAGAATTAAGTCTTTAGCTAATGTATTAGATGCTAATCTTTCACTTGAAGGAGATTATCCTGGATGGGCTTATAATAAAGATTCTAAATTAAGAGATATATGTGTAAATGTTTATAAAGACATTTATAAACAAGAACCTATAGTTACTGCTATACACGCAGGTCTTGAATGCGGATTATTAAAAGAAAAATTAGGTGATATAGATATAATATCTTTTGGTCCTAATATGTATGATTGCCACACTCCAAATGAACATTTAAGTATTTCATCTACCCAAAGAACATGGAATTATTTAATTGAAATATTAAAATCTATTAAATAAAAAAATCTTTTAAGAAATATATGATACACTTCAAAATATATTAAATGAATTACAGTACTTAGACTTTATTTATTTCATATATTTGATAATATACTTTATATTATTAATTTAAGAGTTTATTAGTATGTTCTAAATACAAAAAAGTGTACATCTATTCATGAAAATAGTATATAATAATCTTATAAATATAAACAACTGCTAAGGGGTGATTATTATGTGCATGCATGAGAGCGTTACACTTTGTCCAACTGTTACTACTTTTCTTGGATTAGATAATAGATATACATTAGCTTGTTCATGTTGTAAAAAAGATATTCTTTTAGAAGGTACAATTAAAGAAATATCTAATGTTTTATCATCTAATCAATATAAACTAAGCCAAGGTAATTACCTTATATCTAAAATAAACGAACTATACGTTTAATATATTAAAGGCTTTGGTTAATCCAAAGCCTTTTTATTTTAAGAATTTAATTTAAACTAAAATTTATTCATATAACATCTTTATTCTATACATATAATATTGTTCTTCACGAATCATATGATTTGGAATTAGTGACTTTAATGTTCCTGATCCAAGAAGATTGCAACTTTCCCTTAAAACCTCTACACTTTCAAGATAGGTAATAAATTTATCTATTTCTTTTTCAACTTCTTTATTTAGATATAATAAAGATCCATTTTCTACACCTGTTCTTTCAAATATCTTATACATTTCATAAGATTTTATAAACAGTTCACGGAATCTCTTTGAGAATTTATCACCTATATATACAAATTCTGACTCAACTGCATCTAAGTCAGAAGCTATTGCTGAAGCATGGCCTGATGCATCTGGAAGCCATACCTTATGTAGTCTAATATTTTCTAATGCCCCATTATATGGTATAGTTCCTTGCATTATACATAAAACTCTATAATACTCCATTGCCTCATTTATCATATGATTTAAAAATGTAGGTGTTAATCCTAATCCTATATTACATTTTACCAACATAGTTAGCATCTCTCTTTTAAAGTCAACAAATTGTTGAAGTGCAACTATGTTCTTTGGAATTAAACTAAAGGCATTTTTATTTGATATATCATCTGGTAAATTTCTAGCTTCTTCATGTAGGTTTTTAAATAAATCCATAAAATATCTAGCTTTTTGAATATATTTATACTCATTTGGTGCTAAGCTGGTATATTGGAATTCTCCATGATCTCTCATTATTCTAGTCCAAAACTCTATCTCTTTTTTAATATTAAACATATAATACCTCCTATTTTCAATATCAATGTATTATATGTTTGAGCTGAAATATTGTGACCAAAAATTCGCTATGCTCATATCGCCAACGCCCTTGAAAAGATCGAACCTTGCTCAAAAAAAGACTACCGAAAACGGTAGCCTCTTTTTAATAAAGTTATATTGAATAATTGGGGTCAATTATGCGTTAGCTTTAACTTCACCTAACATTTTTGGAAGATCTGCTTTAGCATCTCCACTTATTAATTGTAGGTTAAATACATCTTGTAATACTTTTAAAACTCCTGGTGATATGAACTTTGGAGCTGATGGTCCAACGTACATATTCTTAACACCTAAGCTGAATAATCCTAATAATATTGCAACAGCTTTTTGTTCAAACCATGATAATACTATTGTTAATGGTAATTCGTTGATATCACACTCAAATGCTTCAGCTAAAGCTATAGCTATTTTAGCTGCTGATCCTGAGTTGTTACATTGACCTAAATCTATATATCTTGGTATATCTGTTCCTGGAACTGTTCCAAAATCTATATCATTAAATCTGAACTTACCACATGAAGTTGTAAGTATTACTGCTTCTTTTGGTAATGAACTTGCTAATTCTCTATAGTAATCTCTTCCTTTAGTTGGAGCATCACATCCAGCTATAACGAAGAATCTCTTTATCTTTCC
>NZ_JCANUR010000015.1:0-74816 GCF_059569055.1 Sporacetigenium mesophilum DSM 16796
ATTATGTGGTTACTATAGCAAAGAGGATACACCTGTTCCCATTCCGAACACAGAAGTTAAGCTCTTTAGCGCCGATGGTACTTGGTGGGAAGCTGCCTGGGAGAGTAGGACGTAGCCGCGTAATTTTTTTTTGCGTGTAAAAAAATATTTACAAGCTGTCACTATTTTAAGATATTTTTAATAAAATAATTAAAAGGCCTAAATTTATAGGTTGAGTAGAAGGTGACAGCATGGTAAAGATATTAGACATAGGTGGAAACTTATTTTTTAGAATAGTAGAGTTGATATGTTTAGCAACAATATATTTTTATGTATTTCCAGCTAGTTCTATTATGATCAACATTGGTTTTATATTTGCAATAGCATTTTACAGTATGTTTTTCTATTACGGATACAAATCTAAAATGGGATTTAAAAAAGGAATATTAATTGGAGCAGTAGGATCTTTAGTTGCATTTACATTTGGTTTCTTTGCTTTATACCTTTATTTAGTTTCAGAACAACCATCAACTGCTATATGGCTTATGGGTCCATGGATAACTCCAACAATATCAATAACTAAAATGTTACCTAATAATATAAATAATTTTTATCCTGTAATATCTACTTTTATAACTATATTATTAACTGGTATAGGAAGTTGGATAGGAAAAATAAAATATAAAAATACCTAGGCTCTTTAAAAAGGGCTTAGGTATTTTTTATTGTAAAATAGTGGTAATATATAGATATTATGAAAAAATTATAAATTCTATTAAATAAAAAGAGTTCTATAAACCGAAAGTATGTTCTGGTAGTATGTTATAATTAAATAAGACAATAATCAATATAGGTGATAATAATGAAATGTATAATAGAAGGAAAAACAAGAAGTGGCAAAACAAGAAATGCCATAAACAAATATAAAGAGCTTATAGATAATAAAGTTCCAAGTGAAGATATACTAGTATTAATAAATAATAGAAACTCAAAGTTAAGATGGAGTAGAGAATTTGACTTTGAAATTTCTAGTGCTTTAAATGTATATACATACACAGGTTTTATTCAAAAAGAGGTAGTTAAATATTGGCCTATAATATGTTCTAATTGTAACTTAATAAAAAAACATAATATAAGACCTAAGTTTATATCAAACAATTTGAGTGAATATATAGTGCAAAGTTATATTGAAAATCACAGAGATTTAAAAGGATATTTTGGAGAAGTTACAGCTTCAAACTACCATATAACCAATAGTATATTGTTTAATATAAATAAAGCTTCACAAGGACAAATACCATTTGAAGAAATAGGAGACAGAATATATTACTCTAAAGAAAATAAAGAAACTATATCAAAGTCTACTTATAGAGAAATGGATGAGATGATAAACTTATATATTGAAGAAATGCTAAGAAATGGAATAATAGATTATTCTCTTAGTGTTTATTTGTATAACAATTATTTATTAGAAAATGAAATATATAAGATCAATTTAAATAAAGATGTAAAGTATCTTATAGTAGATGACTTAGAAACATCTTCAGTATCTCAAGTAGATTTTATAAATAGCATTATGGATAATTTAAAGGTCGCATATATGTATATAAATCCAATGGGAGACTATACAAGTTTTAGCGGTGTAGATATTAACTATATAAATAAAACATTATATAGTAAATGTGAATTAATGAAGTTAGAAGATGTAGATGATAAAGTTTTTAATAATATATCAAAGATATCATATGAATTAGCATTAAAAGAAGATATAGACTATGAATTATTTAAAAATATAGATATACAAAACTATATAGAATTAGATGTATCTAACCAATTACATAGCGAAATGGTATCTAATATATGTTCTAAAGTTATAGAATTAATAAGCAATGGTACAAATCCAAATGATATAGCTATAATATCTCCAGTCAATGATATAACCCTAGACTATCAATTAGAAAATACTTTAGCCAAAAACAATATAAATTTACACAATACTAAAAAGGATAGAAGAATAATAGATTATCCTTATGCTCATGCATTAATGGTAGGGGGTTGTCTATTTTATAATTGTGAGGACTTATTAAATGAACAAGATTTAATAAACTTTTATTCCTTAATATTTAATATAAATAAAATTAAAGCTTCAAAGATTATTAGAGGCGAATTAAATATAAAAGAATATGATGATTTTAAAACTTGGATTGAAAATAAGAAAAGTGATGATTTAAATATATATGAATTTCTAAGACGATTTTACTTAGAAAAACTAATTATGCTTAAAGATGGTAGAAATAACATAGAAGTTTGTAAAAAGTTAATAGAAGAAAGCGAAAAGTTTATAAGTATATTAAAAAATTTAAATATAAAACAAAACAATAGTTATGAGTATATTTTTATAGATTGTTTAAAGCGAAATATAAAGGATTATTATACAATTAGCGATATTGAAGAATTAGAAACTAAGGAATGTGTTATTTTAACCACTCCATATAGTTACTTGAGCTCTAATATAAATAGCGATATTCAAATATGGGTTGATATAACTAACAATACATGGAATATGAAAAATGAAAAAGAATTATCTAATGTTCATGTATTAATGAAAACTCATAAAGAAAAATCTGTTTATAGTGAAGAAATGGAAAATGAATATAAAAGATACTATTTAGCCAATACATTAAATTGTTTGCTAAGAAAATGTAATAAAAAAGTATATGCCTATGGAAGTGAATATACAGTAAATGGGTATGTGCAAGAAAGCTTATTATATACAGTTTTACTAAGACTTATAAATAAAGGTGAGTAATATGAGTGTTATAAATTATAGAGAAGATCAAATACCAATTATTAATTATAAAGGTGGAACTATGGCAGTTCCAGCTGTTCCTGGCGCTGGAAAAACATTTATAGTTACAAACTTAGTAGCTAAACTTATAGAAGAAAAAAAGCATAAACCTGGTAAAATACTTATACTTACTTATATGAATAGTGCGGTTAATAACTTTAAGGGTAGAATAGCTAAAATACTTAATGAAAGAGATATAAAAGAAAGTAACTCCTATGAAGTAATGACTATACACTCCTTAGCAGTTAAGATAATAAAAGAAAAACCAGATACAGTTATGTTAAATGAAGAGTTTAGCATAGTTGATGATCTTAAGAAGTATTTGATACTAAATGAATGTATCCAAAATTGGAGAAGTAACGGTGGAGATAGAATATTTAAATGGTTTCTCAAAGAGCAAAAAGATGCTAAATGGGTACAGATATCTTATGAAAGTTGGGAAAAGGGGTTTTTCGATGTAGTAGGTGCTATTATAAGTGCTCTTAAATACAAAGACATATCACCTCAAACACTAAAAGAAATAGCGTGGGATGATAATAGTTATAAGGGATTTTTAAGATGTATAGCACCTATTTATTATGAATACGATAAAAAGTTAAAATCTCAGGGATTACTAGATTATGATGACTTACTTATGTTAGGATACAAGGCATTAAAAAATGATAGTGCACTTCTAGAAAAATTCCAAAAAAGGTATACATATATATTTGAAGATGAGTGTCAGGACTCTAATGAAATACAAGGGAAAATATTAAAGTTAATATATGAAAAGAATAACAACTTAGTTAGAGTTGGAGATGTAAATCAAAGTATAAACGGAACATTTTCATCATCAGATCCAAAATTTTTCAAAGAATTTATGGAAAAGGCAGATGTTTGCTATAAGATGGATATGTCTAATAGAAGCTCAAAAGACATAATAGAACTTGCCAACAATCTTGTAACTTATGTTAGAAGTAGTTTGCCTGAAATAAAATGTAGTGATGCGCTTCAGGATATGAACATAAGAACTGTACCTAAAGGTATGGGGTATAAAGAAAATCCTGAGCCAACGCGATATGGAGTAAACTACAAGTGGTACAAGTCATGGGAAGATGAAATAATAAAAACTGTTAAAAATATAAAGTGGCTTAAAGAAAACTATGAAACTAAAAGTATAGGGATATTGGTTCCTTATAACTCGCAAATAAAAGAAATCGGAGAAATTTTGACCAATGAAAATATTGAATTTGATGAACTATCATCAAGTTCTGCCGGGAGAAGAAAAGTAATAAATTATGTTGGATATATACTAGATTTTGTATATAACTGCTATAACATAGAAAAATTACTTTGGGTTCTAGATAAAATATTTATAAATACTGAAAACAAAATAAGCAAAGAAGAATTATTAAAATTTTTAAATGAATATAGTACTGAAGATATATTATATGATTTAGATAATATACTAAAAAACATAGTATTAGATCCAAATGAAGAAATATATAAAGACTTAGTAAATGGAGTAAATATATTACGTGATATATTAGAATATCCTTCAATAAAGATAGATGAATTTGTCCTTTATATAGGAAGCAAATTAGATATAAATATACAAGAAAAGGCTATGGTTGATTATTTATCTTATTATGTTAAGTATTTAAGCTTAGACAACTTAAATATAAGTATTAAAGATGTTTATGAAATACTTTTAGATGATAGAAATAGGGTATTTAATTATATAAGCGATATAATATATGAAATGAATGGGTATGAGCCTAAGCCTGGTGGAATAACTGTTTGCACATATCATAAATCAAAGGGAATGGAATGGGACTGTGTATTTCTATTGGACTTAACAGAATTTAAATTCCCTGATAATACTAATCAAAAATTCCAAGGAGAACATTGGTATCTAAAAGATAAGTGGAAAAACCCTGTTGCCATAGGTAAGTCAGAAATAGACTCTATAAACACAGGGGATAGCCATGAGGATTACTTACAAAAACACAAAATAGAAATAATAAGTGAAAAAATAAGACTTTTATATGTAGGGATAACAAGGGCAAAGGAATTTTTAATATTGTCAGGCCATGAGCTAAGCAACCAAAAGAAAAAACAAAACCCTTGTATATACTATAGAAACTTAAGTAGATATATAAACATAAAAAGAGGGGGCGCTAATAATGGATAAAAGAAAATTAAACAGTTTTTATTATAGCCAAAATTCAATTAACACATTTAAAAGCTGTCCTCTTAAGTTCAAATATAAGTATATAGAAAACATAAATTGGAAAAGTGATGATATAGAAAATAGAGATTACTATGAAAGTTTGGAAATGGGAACTGAATTTCACCTTGTTTGTGAAAGATACTTTAGCAATATACCTACAGGACTAAACAATGAGGATAAATATAAAAAGTTCAATGAATGGTTAAACAAAATAAAAGAACTTATTCCAATAGATGATAGTAATAAATATATACCTGAATATGAAATAAGATACAAAAAAGATGATATAAAATTACAGGCAAAATACGATTTAATAGTTATAAAAGAAAATGAAATAGAGATTTGGGATTGGAAAACAGAAAGCAGAAAACTAACATATAAAAATGCCGAAAGTAGAATTCAAACTATTGTATATTTATATGTTTTAGGAGAGTCATTAAAAAGTTTGTTTAATATTAATATACCCTATGAAAATATAACTATGAACTATTACCAGCCTGATTATATGGACGAACCTATATCAATAAAATATAGTTTACAAAAAAGAAAATTTTATGAAGATAAACTTAAATTTTATCTAAATACAATAACATATAGCGATTTTTATATCCAAGATAATGAACTTCAAAATAATAAACATTGTAGTTTTTGTGAATTTAATAAACTTTGTAATAATCAAGATATAAGTTACAACTATAGTGAGGATGTGATAGAGTGAGTTTGAAATTTATATATGGTAGATCGGGAAGCGGAAAAACTACATATTGTATAGAAGAAATAAAAAATAAATTAAAAGAAGATAAAAAAACACCTTTAATATTATTAGTTCCGGAACAATACACATTTCAAGCAGAAAAAAGGCTTAGTGAGCATATAGATAAAGATCCTTATTTTAGAGCTAGAGTACTTAGTTTTAAGACAATGAGCAATATTGTATTTACTGAATGTGGTGGATTAACACATGTATATATGGAACCTGGTGGAAGGGTTATGCTTATATACAAAATAATAGAAAAGTTAAAAGATGAATTAAAAATATTTTCAACTGCTGCATCTCAACAAGGATTTGTAAGCAATATATCAGATATTATATCAGAACTTAAGCAATATAAAATAAGTCCTGAAGAATTAAGAATTGCATCTGCTGATATGGAAAATGAATTTTTAAAATCAAAATTACAAGATATAAGTAAAATATATGAGGAATTTGAAAATAGATTACATGAAAAATATATAGATTCCCAAGATGCATTAGATATGTTGGCTAAAAAATTAGAGGACTGCACTTACTTTAATAATGCAGAAATCTATATAGATGAGTTCACTGGATTTACTCCAAGTCAGTATAGTGTAGTGGAAAAATTACTACAAAAAACCGATGTAAATATGACATTAGTAACAGATGCACTACATAATGGGGCAAGTTATGATAAAACTGAAGTTTTTGCTCGTACAAATTTTACTGAAGAAAAACTAGTGAAGCTTTGTTCTAAAATAAATGTAAAAATTGAAAAACCTATAAACTTAAATGAAAACTCTTTAAAAAGATTTAAAGATAATATAGAACTTAGTCATTTAGAAAAATACTATCATGCTTATCCATATAAAGCATATAAAAATGAAACAAATAATATATGTATATTCGAGTCTACGAACTTATATAGCGAAGTAGAGGAAACTGCAAAGGATATAATAAGACTTGTTAGAGAAAAAAACATAAGATACAGAGATATAACTGTTGCCACTAGAGATTTAAATAGATACTCAAATCTTATAGAATCAATATTTAATGAATATGATATACCTTCATTTATAGATGAAAAAAGAGAAGTAAAAAGCAATCCAATAGTAGTTATTATTGTATCAGCTTTAGAGATGTATTCTAAAAGGTATAACTATGAATCTGTATTTAGATATCTAAAAAGTGGACTTATAGGTATTGATAGAGACGACATAAGTTTAATAGAAAATTATGTACTTGCAAATGACATAAAAGGTAAAAAGTGGCTTGAAGATAAGTGGAATTATAGACTAGATTATAACCTAGAAAATGATATAAGTGAATATGAATCATATGTTATAGAAAAGGTAAATGAAACAAAAAGCCAAATAATGCCTCCAATACTCAAGTTCCATGGGAAACTAAAAGGAAGAAACAAAGTAAAGGATATATGTAGATATGTATATGAATTTTTAATAGATGCAGATATTCCCAATATACTAGAGTTAACTATTGAATATCTAAAAAGTAAAGATGAACTAGATACAGCAAACCAGTATTCACAAGTTTGGGATATTGTTGTAGACATATTAGACCAAATGGTTGAAATAATGGGAGATGAATGGATACCACTAGATCAATACATAAAAATTATAACTTCAGGATTTGAAGAATATGAAATAGGGGTTGTACCTCCTACACTAGACCAAGTACTTGTAAGTAGTGTAGATAGAATGAAAAACACTAATACAAAATACTTTTACTTATTAGGAACTAACGATGGTATTTTTCCACTTGCAGCAAAGGACAATGGGTTATTAAACGATATGGACAGAGAAAGACTAAGTCAAGCTGGAGTTGAAGTAGATATAGACAGCAAGACAAAAACCTTTGAAGAACAATTCTTAGTATATAAAGCGCTGACATTAAGTAGTGAATATATGAGAATTAGTTATCCTATAGCTGACCATGAAGGAAAAACCCTAAGACCATCTATAATAATATCTAGGCTTAAGAAGCTGTTTCCAAATATAAAAATAGAAACAGATATAATAAAACCAGATATAAATAAAGATGAAGATATACTAAAACTTATTACTAGAGAACTACCTACTTTTAATGAAATGATAAAATCTATAAAGTCATGGGATGAAACTGATTATATAAATAATATATGGTTAGACGTTTATAAGTACTATATAGACAGCGAAAAATACAGTGATTTAACTAGTAGAATTATTGAGGGAATATATTATACAAATCAAGTTGAAAGTGTAGATGTAGAAAAACTAAAGAAATTATATGGAGATAAAATGTACTTTAGTGTATCAAGACTTGAAAAATACGCTCAATGCCCATTTGCTTATTTTGTTCAATATGGGCTTAAGGCAAAAGAAAGAAAAGTATATTCATTTTCAGCACCTGATTTAGGTACATTTATGCACAATGTATTAGATAAATTCTCAAACTCAATTAAAGAAGACAATTCATCTTGGAAGGATATAGACAATAAATATATAGAAAATAAAATATCAGATATAGTAGATACAATGATATCCAAAATACCTGGATATATTTTAGAAAGCTCAGCTAGATATAAATACTTATCTCGTAGACTAAAGACAATATTGATAAGTGCCATACAAATAATAGCAGAGCAAATTAAAAAGGGATCATTTGAGCCATTAGATTATGAGGTTGGATTTGGATATGAGGAAAAATACCCTCCTATAAAAATAGTGCTAGAAACAGGAGAAGAAATAGACCTAAGGGGTAGGATAGATAGAGTTGATATATTTGAGAAAGAAGATGAAAGTTATATAAGAATAGTTGATTATAAAACAGGTAACAAATCATTAAGTTTATCTGATATATACTATGGACTTCAATTACAGCTATTGGTATATTTAGATGCAATAATTGAAGGTGCAAAAGAAGAGGAAAATAACTTAAACCCAGCTGCAATATTATACTTTAGAATAGATGACCCTATCATAACTGCAAAAGAAAACATGGAAGATGAATCTATAAAAGAAGCTATAATGAAAAAGTTAAAAATGAAGGGGTTAGTAGTTAAAGATGCTGACATAGTAAAGGAAATGGACCACGATTTAGAAGAAAATTCGTCTACGTCATCAATAATACCAGCATCTATAAAAAAGGACGGAACTTTAAGTAGTAAAACCCATGGAGCAACTTATGAAGAGTTTGACATACTTAGAAAATATGTAAAATCAACTATAAAAGATTTATGTGAAGAAATGTTAAGTGGAAATATTATGATAAAACCATATAAGAAAAATAAATCCACATCTTGTGAGTACTGTGAGTATTCAGCTATATGCCAATTTGATGGATCAATAAAAGATAATAAATATAGAAATATGAATGATAAAAAAGACGATGAAGTGCTAGAACTTATGAGAAAGGCGGTTGAGTGCTAATGAGTGCCCCTAAATGGACAAGAGAACAACAAATGGCTATAGATGCTAGAAACAGCAACTTATTAGTAGCAGCTGCTGCTGGTTCTGGTAAAACAGCAGTATTGGTTGAAAGAATAATAAAAATAATAACTGACACTGATAATTTAGTTGATATAGACAAGCTTTTAGTTGTGACATTTACTAATTCAGCAGCATCAGAAATGAGAGAAAGAGTAGGAAATGCTATATCAAAGGAATTAGACAAAAACCCAGAAAGTAGACATTTACAAAATCAACTTGTTTTACTTAATAAAGCAAATATAACTACTATACATTCATTTTGTCTAGAGGTTATAAGATCTAACTTTCATAAAACAAATTTAGATCCTAATTTTAGAATAGGAGATGAAACTGAAAATACTTTATTAAGGCAAGAAGCAATATCAGAGCTATTTGAAGAATATTACGAAATAGAAGATGAAGATTTCTTAAACTTAGTTGAAAGCTATGCAGAAAGAAGAGGAGATAGTGGCCTTCAAGAAATGGTACTTAGTATATACAACTTTGCAATGGCATCTCCATATCCTGAACAATGGCTAACTGAATCTGCAGAGAAATTTAATATAAATGATGATTTCGATTTTGGAAAATCAATTTGGGCAGAAAATATAATTGAAAATATTAAGATGGAAATATACGGTATAGAAGCTCAAATGTCAAAGGCCTTAAGATTTATAGAAAATATAGAAGAACTAGAAAAGTATATAGTTAAATTTAGATCTGAACTTGAAGGAATAAGAAGTATACTTAGAAGTTGTGATATATCTTGGGATAGTTTATATGATTCTATGACAGATATGAAGTTTGAGAACTTTAGGGGTGTTAGACTTCCATCTGATACATCAGAATATATAAAAGAAATTAGAGATAAAGCAACTGCAATAAGAAAAAGAGTAAAAGAAAAATTAGAAAAAACAATAAAAGATACATTTAATAGAGATAAAGAAGAAATAAAAAAAGAAATACAACATCTTTATCCACTTATGAAGACTATTAGCAAGGTAGTACTAGGATTTAATGAAAAGTACTCAAGTAAGAAAAGAGAAAGAGGAATAATAGACTTTAACGATATAGAACATTTTGCTCTAAAAATACTTATAAATAACGATGAAGAAGAAAGTAAGCCATCAGACATTGCACTTCAATATAGAGAAAAATTTGAAGAAATATTTATAGATGAATATCAAGATAGTAACCTAGTACAAGAAGTATTATTAGGTACTATTGCTAAAATAGATATTCCAAATAGATTTATGGTTGGAGATGTTAAACAAAGTATTTATAGATTTAGACAGGCAAAACCAGAGATATTCTTAGATAAATACAATAGATACAGTGAAGATGAAAGTGCTGACAGTAAAAAAATAATGCTTTATAAAAACTTTAGAAGTAGAAAAGAAGTTATACAAAGTGTAAATTATATATTTGAAAATATAATGAGTAAAAATGTAGGAGAACTTGAGTACACAGAAAATGAAAGATTAAATCTAGGCGCAAGTTTTAAAGAAATAGATGATACATATACAATAGTAGGAGGGCCTACTGAAATACATATAATAGAAAAAACTAAGGGTAAAGGCAGTAACGATGAAGAATCTAAGGTCGATGCAGAAGATAGTATAGATGAAAATTTAGATGAAAACGAAGATGAAGAAATAGACAATATGCAACTTGAAGCTAGAATGATAGGAAATATAATAAAGGACTTAATGAAATCAAAAGAAGATGGAAAGATATTTAAAGTATATGATAAGAAAATAGATAACTATAGACCTGTTCAATATAAAGATATAGTTATACTTCTACGTGCTACATCTAACTGGGCTCAGGTATTTGTAGAAGAACTTACAGCACTTGATATACCTACTTATGCAGATACATCAATAGGTTACTTTGACACTATAGAAATAAAGACTATAATATCATTACTTCAAGTTATAGACAATCCTATGCAAGATATACCTCTACTTTCTATATTAAAATCACCTATATTTGCATTTACTCTTGAAGATATGATTGATATAAGAGTTGAAGTACCAGAAAAGAGTTTTTATGAGGCTATTTTAAGTTTTTCACAAGGTGAAGACGATAGAGCTTATAAATCAAGGGAATTTATATCTAAAATAAAAACTTGGCAAGAAAAGTCACTTTACATGGATACAGATGAATTCTTATGGCATCTTTATAAAGAAACTGGGTACTTTGGATATGTAGGGGCATTGCCTGGTGGATCTCAAAGACAAGCTAATTTAAAAGTATTATTTGAAAGAGCTAAACAATTTGAAGAGACAAGCTTCAAGGGATTGTTTAACTTTATAAACTTTATAAATAAGCTAAAAAATGTAAGTGGAGATATGGGTAGTGCTAAAACATTAGGAGAAAATGCAGACGTTGTTAGAATAATGAGTATACATAAAAGTAAAGGTCTTGAATTCCCAGTTGTAATATGTGCGGGAATGGGAAAAAACTTCAACCTTCAAGATATAAGAAAAAATATTTTATACCATCATAAATTAGGATACGGTCCACAGTTTGTAGACTTTGAAAGAAGAATAGCTTATCCTAGTATAGCTAAAGAAGCTCTTAAGAAAAGATTAAACGTAGAGAGTTTATCTGAAGAAATGAGAATATTATACGTTGCATTTACTAGGGCAAAAGAAAAGCTTATAATGACTGGTTCTGTTAGAGATATACAAAAAAGTGTAGACAAATGGTCTGAAAATGCAGAAAGTAAAAATCCGCTTCCAGAATATGAAATATTAAAAGGTAGAAACTTCTTAGACTGGATTGGGCCTTCAATAATGAAGCACAAAGACTGTAACAAGCTTAGAACTATGGCAAATTTAGATTGTAATGAGTCTATTCACGAGTCTAGATGGGAAGCTAGGTTATGGTATCCTGATGAATTAATAAAAATTGAAAAAACAAAAGAAGAAGAAAAAAAGGATATAATTGAAATTTTAGATAATATGGACTTTAGTAATGACAAAAGTGACTACGGAGATATTATAAGAACTAGATTGTCATATGAGTATCCATATAAAGAAGCTATAGATCTTCCTACATCACTTGCAGCTACTGAAATAAAAAGGATACAAGAAAGTGAAGACACTGTTGAATATAAAAACATGTTTAATAAAGTTACAAAACTTAAAAAGCCATTGTTCATACAAGAAGGTGAGGCAATAAGTAAAATAAGTGGTATGGAAAGAGGTACTATAACCCATTTAATTATGCAAAAGTTAGACTTAACTAAAGTAGGAAATATAAGTGATATTAAAGATCAATTAGATAATTTAGTAAAAAATGAAATAATAACAAAAATACAAAGTGAAGTTATAAATCCATTTAAAATATATAATTTCTTTAAATCAAACATTGGAAAGAGAATGTTAAATGCAGAGTTTTTAAAAAGAGAGCAAGCTTTTTATATTCAATTTAGAGCTAATGAAATATACAAAGAACTAGAAGAAAAATATGAAGATGAGTATATAATGGTCAGGGGTATAATAGATGCTTATTTTGAAGAAAATGAAGAGATAGTTCTAATAGACTATAAAACAGATTATGTAGATTCTAGTAGCAAAACGGAAATTATAAATAAATACAAAAAACAACTAGATTTATATTCAAATGCACTACAAAATCTTACAGGAAAAAAAGTAAAAGAAAAATATATATATTTATTTGGAATTGATGAAGAAGTAAAATATTAGATTTGTTGGAGGATATAATGAAATTTATTCATACATCAGATTGGCATCTAGGGAAACACCTAGAAGGCCATTCAAGATTACCTGAACAAGAAATGTTTTTAGAAGACTTTGTAAATACAGTAGAAGAAAAAAATATAGATATGGTTATAATAGCTGGAGATATTTACGATACTAGTAATCCTCCAGCTCAAGCTGAGAAATTGTTTTATAAAACTATAAAAAGACTATCTAACAACGGAAAAAGACCAGTTTTGATAATAGCTGGAAATCATGATAATCCTGAAAGGCTTGCAGCTGCAAGTCCTTTAGCATATGAACATGGAATAATGATAATGGGAAATCCTAAAAGCAAGGTAGAAACTGGAGGATATGAAGGGTTCAGCATATTAGAAAGTGGAGAAGGATATATAGAAGTAGATATAAAGAATGAAAGGGCAGTAATTTTAACCCTTCCTTATCCAAGTGAAAAAAGGTTAAATGAAGTTTTAAGTGAATCCACTGACGATGAATCTAGACAAATAGGATACTCACAAAAAATAGGACAAATATTTGATACACTATCATCTAAATTTAGGGACGATACTATAAACATAGCAGTATCACATTTATTTGTATTAGGTGGAGAGGGGTCAGATTCAGAAAGACCTATAGAGCTAGGTGGGAGCTTGATTGTAAACAAAGAACATTTACCACAAAATGCTCAATATATAGCACTTGGACATTTACATAAACCACAAAAAATATCTGAAAGATTAAATATATATTATTCTGGATCACCACTTCAATACAGCAAAAGTGAAATAAATTATTCAAAGTGTTCTTATATAGTAGACATACATCCTAAGGAAAAAGCAAATGTAGAAGAAGTATACTTTAAAAACTACAAACCTATAGAAGTATTTAAATGTAACTCTATAGATGAAGCAATAAGTAAATGTGAAGAAAATAAGGATAGAGATATATGGGCTTATTTTGAAATAAAAACTGATGAAGTAATACCTCAGTCTATAATTAAAAAAATGAAAGAATTACTTCCAGACATAATAGAAATAAAACCTATAATAGATGGTATTGAAGACTTTGAAGAAGATATAGATATAAAAGAAAGATCAATGGCTGAGTTATTTAAAGAGTTTTATAAAAATACAAGAGAACTAGAACCAAAGGGCGAATTAATGGATTTGTTTTTAGATATAACTAACGAAGAAGGAAGTGAATAGAATGAAGCCCATTAAACTAAGCTTAAGTGGATTGAATAGCTATATAGAAAATCAAGAAGTTGACTTTGAAAAGCTTATAGAAAGAGGTCTGTTTGGAATATTTGGGGCTACAGGTAGCGGTAAGTCTACAATATTAGATGCTATAACTATAGCTATGTATGGTCAAATACCTAGAAATACAAAGGAATTTATAAATTCATTGGCTGATACTGCAAGTGTTAGTTATGAATTTGAAATAGGTAGAGGAAGCTTAAGAAGAAGATTTATAATAGATAGAAATATAAAAAGAAAAAAAGACGGTGGATTCCAAACTACATTATGTAGAATTGTTGAAGTATACAGCGATGGAACTAAAGAAGTGTTAGCTGATAAATCTACAGAAGTTAATAAAAAAGTAGCAGATATAATTGGACTTACATCTGAAGATTTTACTCGTTCAGTAGTTTTACCTCAAGGTAAGTTTAATGACTTTTTAAAACTTACAGGGTCTGATAGAAGAAATATGTTAGAGCGTATATTTGGTCTTGAAAAGTATGGAAGAAACTTAACTGATAAAATAAGAAGTAGAAAAAATAAACAAAATGAAATATTAACTGAGTTAAAAGGTAAGTTAAGCCAATATGATAATGTAACTGAAGATTTATATAAGGAAACTGAAAATGAGTTAAATAATTTAAAAACAGAAGAATCAAAACTAAAGATAGAAAGTGCTTTACTTGAAAACGAGTATGTAGAAAGTAAATCTATATATGAAACACAAGTTGAGCTAAGTAAATATATAACTAAAAAAGAAAGCCTAGATACGAAAGGTAATGATATAAACAATAAAAAAGAAAAATTAGAAAATGGAAAAAAAGCACTATCTATAAATCCATATATAGAAAGTATGAGTAAACTTGAAAAAGATATAAGTTCACATGAAAATAATATAGAAAATATAAAAAGTGAACTTAAACTGATACAACAAAGTATAACAATAACACAAAAAAAATATGACGAAGCATATGCTAAGAAAAATAATGAAGTTCCAGTTCTTCTTAAAAATCAAGAAAGATTAGAAAATGCTATAAAGTTAGAAGAAATAGTTGAAAAGTTAGAAAGTGAATTACAAGGCTTAAGAGATAAATACAATATAGAAATAACACAAAAAACTAAGTTAGAAAATGAGTTTAAGGATTTAGTTAGCAAAAGAGAGATAGTAATAAGAAAAATAAAAGATATAGAAAATAGTATTAGTGAAATAAATATAAGTGCAGACTTTAAACAAAGTGTATATGAAGGTGCAAATATAGAAAATGAATACAATAAATTAGTTAAAGATAAAAAAGAAAAAGAAACAAAGGTAGAGAGTATAAAAAAGGAATTACAATCTACAAAAACTAACTACGAAAGAGTATCTACAATTAAAAAAGATATAGATACAAAAGTAAAAGAATTTGTAGAAAAGCAAGAAAAACTTGAAAAAAACTGTCCTGGAGATAGCAACTTAATATTAAGTAAAAACGAAGAATTAATGAATTTAAAAACAAAATTACAACAGACAAAGGAAAACCAAAGTAAAAAAGATGAACTACAAAAATCTTTGACTGAAATATTAGATGTAAGGTATAAATTCGATAGAGAAATACCAGTGTTATCTTTAAATGTAGAAACTAAAGAAAATAATATATTAGAATTAGAAAAAGATTTGGAAAAGCTAAGATATTTAAACTTGGCAAGTGGATTGGCAAAGGAGTTAAAAGAAAGTCACCCATGTCCAGTTTGTGGGTCTACCCACCATCCAAATTTAACTTCATCTAATAAAGATATGGAAATAGCACACAAACAAGAAAGATTGTCTATTTTTAAAGAAGAGTTAGGTAGTTTAAAAAGTAAATTAGATCAAATAAAACCTCAAAATGCTGTATATATGTCTCAAGAAAAAGAAAAAAGAGAAGAATTAGAGGCTATAAAATCAAAGCTAGAAGGAATAGATATAAACGAACTAAGCAATTCTGTTAACTTACTGCAAAATGAGGTTATATTACTTAAAAATAAAATAGTTGAGTATGATAATTCTAAAAAAGAAGTAGATAATTTACTTGTCAAGTATAGAGAAGAAAAGTCTAAAATAGATCAAGAAGAAGTAAAATTACATCAAAATATAGATAGTTCTAGTAAGTCTTTAAATGAATTAAAAAATGAACTTGAAAATATAAATAAAAAACACGATGAAGTTAGAAATGCCTATAATGGGTACAAGCATAAACTACAAATAGAAAATATATCTCAAAAATTAGAAGTAATAAATAAAAATGAAAAGAAACTAGAAGAACTTAGAATTACTTTTAATGACTTAAGTAAACAAAGAGAAGTTTATGATGAAAATATAAACAATACTCAAGAAAGTATACAAAAGCATAATACAGAAGCTATAATGCTAAAAGAAGTAGGATCTGAAAAAAGAAAACAAAAAGACCAAAATCAAAATGAATTGCTTAGCATCACTAAAGGAATTAGTGCTAAGTATTTATTAGAAAAACTTTTAGAAGAAATAAATGTTATAAATAAAAATGAAGAAAATTTAAAAGTAAAGCTAGAAAGTGAAAAAACACAAGAAAGTACTAAAGCTACTGAAAGAGATAAAATAGAAGAAAGACTAAATGCTTCTAAAGAACACCTAAAAACTCAAAGTGAAACTCTTCATAAATTGTTAGTTGAAAATAAATTTAGTGATATATACAAAGTTATGCAGTGTTTAATGGATAAAAACATAATGGAAGAAATGGAAAAAGAAATAAAATTATATGAAGAAGAGTATCAAGCTATTTCTTTAAATATAGTTAACTTAAAGGATAGGTTAGATGGAAAAAATATAACAGAGGAAAAATATAAGGAATTAGAAATTAAATTAAAAGAGTTAAAAAATAGTTTAAATGAAAAAACACATGAAATTGGAAGTAAACAAGAAAGGTTAAACAATATAAGACAATCTTTAGATAAAGTTAAGGATATAAGTAAGAGCTATGAAGAAGCTGATAAGAAAATGGATTTACTAAACGAACTTGATAAAGTGACTCAAGGTAATAAGTTTGTAGAGTATGTAGCTACAAATCAATTAAAGTATATAGCCATAGAAGCTTCTAAAAGATTAAAAAATATTACAAAAGGCAGATATGCACTTGAACTAGATGGAAGTGGTAACTTTATAATGAGGGATGACTTTAATGGTGGAGTTAGAAGGTCTGTAGATACATTATCTGGAGGAGAAACATTCTTAACATCATTATCACTTGCACTTGCATTATCATCACAAATACAGCTAAAGGGAAGTGCCCCACTTGAATTCTTCTTCTTAGATGAAGGATTTGGAACATTAGACAGCGATTTGTTGGAGATAGTTATGCAATCACTAGAAAGACTTCACAGTGATAAGCTAAGCGTAGGTATAATAAGCCATGTTGAAGAACTTAAAAATAGAGTACCTGTAAAACTTATAGTAACTTCAAGTGAAGGTGGGTATGGATCAAAAGTTAAAATAGAATATAGTTAAAAAAAGAAGCGTCTACAGGGGGAGTGTAGACGCTTCCTTTTTTATATTGTTCAGGGGGAGAGATGTTTCTTCCGCTCTCATATTTTAATTATTAACAAAACAGAAAAAGTTATACATAAATAATAAAGTATTTTATAAAAAATTAAGTTGCTTGTACTGATTTTTCACGTATTTCTAAAGAGCAAATTCCACAAGTAGGGTATATAAAAATCCTATTGCTTCTAATAGCGAACACTATATCAGTATTGGCTTTTATTATTTGAGCTCTAGTAAAGCAGTTGGTGTTAGAAATTGGAAAATTAATATCAGTATCTAGGGTAAAACAAAGTAAATCTGCATTATCCGTTTCTTTAAAGCAATTTATAACTTCTGATATGCCGTCTATGCAACTGCAGGGGTTTATACTACAATCTGAACTTATAAAGTTACTTATTTTTTCACTGAGTTGCATAATAGTGTTCGAATCAGTAATTGCATTCATAGTATTAAGTCTAACTATATTACATATAGAAATAAAAACATTAGGTTTAGATATCATATTATCAGAAAGATATACTGTATCTTTAGTTATCTCATATATATAACCCCTAAAGCTTTTATTTTTAGCAACTACTATCACTAATATATCTTTTTTTTCAAATAATTGTAATATTTTTCTCAATGTTTCTACGCTAGAACCGTTGTCACACCGAGAATTTCTATCACAAAAATCATAATATTTTATTGAATTTTCATCCATTTAATAGCCTCCTTCCAATTATAATTTAGCGTAGAGAACAATCTCTATACTAAATTATATGAGAAATTGGATAAGTTGTTACATACTGCTAGTTATATCCTTTTTCTTAAAAATGAAGCCACTATGATTTTAAAATCATAGTGGCTTATGTATTATCTATGCAGTTGGGTTTTCAATTAATGTAGCAAAAACTGCTTTATGGCAATGGCCATCATCAAATGAAGTTTGTACTTCTACAAAGTGTACATGTTTTCCATCGCAAACAGGAATAGCAGGACCTGTTCTTCCAACAACTTGATGGTAATGTCCGCACTTATCACCATATTCTTTGAAGTAATCAGTATTTACACAAAAATCATGTACATGGGTTTTACATCCATCTACATATACATTAATTTTTTCACTAGTAACTCCAGCAAATCTATGATTATGTCTGTCGCTACATCTTTCAGCTAATCTAGTGCTACCTAAAAATTCATGGACATGAGTTTGGTCACATGAGCAACCACATGAGTGATTAAATGCACGGTCATCAGAACATTCACCACAACATTGATCTACAGTTTCAAGAGTTAAATCTTTTTCTTCCATAAACAAATCCCCTTTTCACATAAATATATTTTTATTACTTATAAAATATATTTATAAAGTGCAAAATATATGCCATAAAAAATACGGCTAAAATTCTATAACTAAATATAAAAAAAGAAGTATTTAGAGCTTATAAATAAGCTCTAAATACTTCTTTATGAATACCTATACTATATCACAGGTTCAAACCAAGCTATTCTACATAGTGGTATTGCAACAAAATCTCCATTACATTGTGGAGGATTCTGAGCACCCACACATTGTTGAATCCATACTAGATCGTCACAAACTAATCTAACAACACCAATAGTATCATTTAGGTTTGCATTTGCATCATCTAAATTTATTACAACTTCTTCACCTAATCTATCTCGTAATCTTCTTCTTAAACCTCGATTACAACAGCAGTTAGTATCTGTATTTCCGCAAGCTGCATTATTTAATCCATCAGGTAATTCATCTGCATCAACTCTTATTTGAAATATAGCACATAAAGATATTACTCTTTCAGGATCCCCATCAAGAATAACTATATCTCTATTTAGTTCTACTATTCTTCCTTCTCCTAATATACCTGGATTACCAGGTCTAAAACCTCTTATTACTATTTCTGCATCTTGATTTCTTAAAAAGCGTAGTGCTTCGAATATACCTTCTTGGCAGCAACATTGGCCTTCTGCAACATTATCTTTACAATTATCATCATGTGGACAACAAGGGTCACATTCACAATCCCAATTTTTAGACATAACTAACATCCCCTTTTATTAATTAAAATGATAGAAGGATTCTTGTCCTTCTAATACAATATATGTGGACAAGGTTAAATTGACACAAAAAATTACAAAATATTATAATTTAATTATTATAAATTAATTAATATTAATGATTTATTTCTATTAACTAGAAAAGTATAGCTACTAAGTAAAAGCTACATTCCACAAAAAATACCGCTAAGTATATTAACGGCATTTTTTACGAGATATAATCTATAGTTTTATTGACACACTACAGGTTTTATCATTGATACATAACATATAGAGGCAACTGTTAAATCATAGTTGTTAGGAGGGAAACGGTCATCATCCAACCAAACTACATCTTTATCTGATGCTATAATTTCTCCAGAAACATCGCTATGTTCAGGGGTTTGATTATTTAAATCTAATTCAACACATGTTCCATTTAATTCATCTAATTTTCTAGCTATGGTATCTTTACAACAACAGTCAGGATTGTCTAGAAGAACAAATTCGTCCTTAATTAGTTCAATTATTTCATCAAGATTAATATCACTCTCTGGGTTCAGCTTAATTCCTATATAATATATAGCACATGTAGATATATATCTAAATTCACTAGGATTATCTGATTGCTCTCTTACCTTAACTATATCTATGTTACCTACATCAGTTGGATCAGGATCTAAAATTATAGCATTGCCAGCTAAAGGGCTAGAATTTATACCAAATATATCAACTTGAGGTATGTGCTGTGGATCTGCTGGATCTTGTATATTAGTTCTTATAAAGTCTAAAACCTTAGACATACCCTCGTTGCAACAACAATTAATATTCTCTGGAGGTGGAGGCTCAGGACAACAACAATTTACATTTATATTTATATCTATAGGTTCACACGATGATTGACAATTACAATTTCCAATTGAATTATGGCACTTACTACAAGTATTAATATCATAAGCCCAATCAGGTAACTTTTTAGCCATTTAATTTATCTCTCCTTTCATTAATAATATATTAAAAGTCATACAAGTTTGTGATAACATTTAACATCGTTGATATGTATTTACCAACGATGTTTTTGTATTTATAATTCTTGTTCATCAGAATCGCGCCAATAGTACTTTTTGTTTGGCGAGAATTTACTATGATCACAATCACAAGGATTTTTATCGCAAGAGCATTTATTATGGTCACAGTCCCATGATTTTTTATGTTTTGTAGGATGAACATTAGTAGTACAAGTAGTACAGATTATAATTTGTTGTGATGCTATCTCTAAAACTAAACAAGCAAGCTCATTAATTAAAACTTCTAAGTCATTTATATTTTTAATTAAATTACATAATATACATTCAAAAGTTTCATCTCTACATTCAAATCTACATGATGCACATAACGTTTCTAGCGCTATTAAATCTAAAATTATACTTATTAAATTTTCTATTATTTGTAGAAGTAAGCATAGTAACTGAGATAAAAATTCACATTTTATATTTTCAAAATCAAAGCACTTTAATTGACAAAGGAATTTTTTGAAATTTTTTAATATACAGCATAATCTTTGTCTTTGAGCTAAATAAGCGAAATTATTTTTACAGCAAGTTAAATCTGTGTCACATATAATGGCTATTAGAAAATCTAGTAGATGTAAACCTTTATTAACGTTGCAATTAGAAAAATCTCTAGATGAATCACCTACAAAATCTGATACAACACTCTCTATGAAGTTTAATTCTTCGCTTTTATTTGAATTTAAGCTACTCATACTTAAATTTAACCTTATTTCCATTAAGTCACTAACAACCACTTTAAGGTTATCTTGTAATGGCATATTACACCTCCTATATTTTTATAAAGGAATTACATGTTTTATACTAGCTATTGATATTGCCGTAGGTACGACACATTTATCATCAATGATAAATATTGTATTATCAGTTACTGTACATATTGTTCCTTGAATTACTTTAGTAGTTTTGCAAATTTCAATTAGTAGTTTTACTTTTCTTTTGGACTTCATCAATGATATCATATGGTCATTTAAATCTTTAAATGAGTTGCAGTTAGAAGATAAACAAGATTTTGGTTTTTTGTCACAGCATCCATTTTCCCAACTATGACACCAATTGGATTTGCATATACCAGAAATCATAGTGCCACATCCTTTATTTACAAAAAGCCCCTGATTAACAGGGACTTTTATTTAGATTACTAGTGTTTCTTGCAGCTACATTCATTCTTAGAGTTACAAACATTCTTGTTGATGTTTACTCTAGGTCTTTTGCCAGCAGCAGTTGGAACGAAGCAAGGTGTACATTCTTCAATATCACAAGATATTAACGCTATTATTAAGCAAGATAAATCTCTTACAGATTCTTCTAAACAAGTTATTTCTCCTATTAAGCTACATACTAGACATTCAAAGAAGTTGTCGTCGTCGCCTAAGAATGATAATAATACTATAAGTTTTATAACTATGCCTATTAGGATAGCTAATGCTTCTACTAATACACATAATACTTCATTTAATATTTCTAAACAGTCAGCAGCGTCAGGGCAAGTTATAGCTCTTACTCTGTTAGCTAAAAGTCTTATTATACAAACTAATCTTTCTATTTGAGCTCTAAATCCAAGTGGAAGAGCAGTGTTACCTGCAGGGAATTCATCTAATATACAATTTGCAAGACCATCAAGTAAATCTGCTAATGCTTCTGTAGCTTCTGTAGTTACTATTGTACATAAACCACCAGCTGGAGGATCAGCAGGTAAAGCAGCTAAAAAATCTTGTATATCGTCAATAAAATCATTTAAACATCCTTGTCTCATCATATTTTTTTCCATATTCAAAACACTCCCAATAATTTAATTTTTTAGAAGGTTATATTCCTTCTGATATCAATATATGAGGACAAGACAAAATTGACACAAAAAATAAAAAATATATAAATTAAATATTTGAAAACTTATAAGTACAGGCAGTCATAATAAAAAATAGCTGTATAAGGGATTTTATACAGCTATTTTTAAAACTATATTAAGTTATTTATCTTTATTTTTATCTCCTTTTTTATTATCTTTTTTATTATCTTTTTTATTATCTTTATTTTTATCTTCATTTTTAGATTCTTCTTTACTTTCTTCTTTACTTTCTTCTTTTTCTACGCTACTTTCAGAGCTAGATTCTGTGATGTTTTCAGAGCTAGATTCTGTGCTGTTTTCAGAGTTAGATTCTGTGCTGTTTTCAGAACTAGATTCTGTACTATTTTCAGAACTATTTTCTGCATCTTTTTGTTTTTGTTTTTCTTCTTGCTCTTTTTTATGTTTTTCATGAGGTTTTAAGTGCGGTCCATGATGTTTTCCAGGTCCTCTTAGATTTTTTATCATTTAACAATTCCTCCCAGTAATTTATGGATTTATCGAAGAGATGTTTATCCCTACACTTAAATATATGAATCAGTAGAACGTAATGTTACGTAAATCATAAAAAAAGCTGTACAAGATACCTTATACAGCTTCTTAATATTAGTCATTCTTCTGAAACCTCAGAATCGCTAGATTTTTGAGCTTGTGTAGAGTTTTCTTCTTCTGAAATCTCAGAATTATTAGATTCTTGAACTTGTGTGGAGTTTCCTTCTGAAGATGTAGAATCATTAGAAGATTTAGCTTTACACAGGGAAACAGAGGTTATTGCACAAGTAACAATTATACTATAATTATTTTCATTAATAATGAATATAACATCTTTATTAACTTTTGCTATATCACCTATATTAATACAGAAGAATCCAGAAGATATAGTAAATAGAGTATCTAAATTAAAGCATAAATGAGTTTTAGAATCATTAAATCTTCTAATAGAACTTATTACATTAGCCATTTCATTTGCGCAACAACATGGAGTTGAGTCGCAAGTCGAATTCATAAGGTATTCTATTTTTTCTTTAAGTTTATGGCATAATGGTTTTGGTACAATTTTATCTGCAAATACTGCAACTATATTGCATATTGGAATAAATTCATGAGGCTTAGAATTTTTTTCTGGAGAAATATATAATATGTCTTCTGTTAAATCAAAAATATATCCTGTGAACTTATCTGTTTTAGTAACTATAGACACCTTTATATCTGTTTCTGCCGCTGCTCTAAAAAATTCTAATATTGTTCTTAATGTGCTTGTATCACAGCAACAAGCTTTATTTATTAAATTAGAATAATTGACTTTCTCTTCATTCACTGAATCACAACCTTTATCTTTATCTTTATCTTTATCTTGTTCTTTGCATTTATTTTTAAAAGGCCATATGTTTTTATTTTGATAACATATTTTGTGTGTGCACGAATTTGATTCACAGTGACAATCTTTATTATAATTATAAATTTGTTTACACGTATCTGAACTACACCAGTTATAGTTTGTTCTTAAACCTTCACCCATTTAACAATTTTCTCCCATAATTCATATCTCTATTAAGGAATTTTTTCTTCTATAATCAGATATATGAATTAATAAGATACAATGATACAGACTATAGATAAACATCACCGTATAATTCTATACGGTGATTGATTTTGCTCCTTTAGATTTTTTACAAGTATTAAGGAACTGGAAACTCTAAGTGCAGATAGTTTATTGCACAAGTAGGGAATATAAAAAAGTTATCTTCAAATATAGCAAATACCACATCATCATTGGCTTTTACTATATCATCTATCTTGAAGCAATTATCTTCATTTTTTATATTTTTGACTATCGTTATTAACTTAGTCACAATTTTTATTTTTATCATTACTCACTGAATCACAAGATTTGTCTTTATCCTTATCTTTATCAGGCTTTGGATGTTTTTTAGGTTTTGGATGTTTATGAGGCTTTGGATGTTTATCTTTATTTTCTTTTTTACATTTATTTTTAAAAGGACATATATTTATATCTGCAAAAACTACTTTAGTGCATGACTTACATATACAGTGACAATCTTTATTACACTTAACACATTTATCGCACTTATCTTTTTCATTACATTTAACACACTTATCGCACTTATCTTTTTCATTACATTTATCGCATTTAGCACATTTGTCCCACTTATCTTTTTCATTACATTTATCGCATTTAGCACATTTGTCCCACTTGTCTTTTTCATTACATTTATCGCATTTATCACATTTATCCCACTTATCTTTTTTATTACATTTATCGGAATCACACCAGTTAGATTTTTTTCTTGAACTTCTACCCATTTAACAGTTCCTCCTATTAATTTATTGATATTTTAAGAGATATTTGTCCCTTTATATAAGCTATGAATTAGTAAGAAGTAATGATACAGGCTATAAAAAAAATCACCATATAAATTTATACGGTGATTGATTGTATTACTTTAAATTATTTACAAATATTAAGGAACTGGAACCTCTAGATGCATAGAGTCTATTGCACAAGTAGGGTATATAAAAAAGTTATCTTCAAATATAGCAAATACTACATCAGCATTAGCCTTTACTATGTTACCTATTTCAAAACAGTTATCTGGATTTATTGCAAAATCAACATTAGTATCTAAATTAAAACATAATAAGTTATTAGAATTAAATTTTCTTATATCATTGATTGTATCTGCTAGTCCATCGGTGCAACAACATCTATTTAGGTTGCACGTAGATCGTATAAGGTCTTCTATTTTATCCATAAGTTCTTGGCGTACGTTATCTTCAAGACCATCAACTTCAGCAAAAACTCTAACTATATTACATAGTGGAACAAATTCAGTAGGGTTAGCATTTGCAGCATTAGAAATAAATACTACATCATTTGCTATATCAATAATAAACTCTCCAAAAATATCGGCTTTAGTAGCTATAGCTACTATGATATCTGCTTCTTGCAATATTTTTAATATTTTTCTCAATGTATCTATATCACAGCAACAATCATCGTCACATTTTTTACACTTATCATGTTCACAAAATATATCTTTTTCTTTACCTGAATCACACCAATCACAATTTTTTCTTGAATCATCACTCATTTAAAAGTTCCCCCTATTAATTTAATATTTTTCCCTTCAATATAAGCATATGAATTAATAAGAAATAATGATACAAGAGGTATATAAAAATAAATCAGTAATAACTAAAATACAGAGGTGATAAGTTCACCTCTGTATTTTAGTCATTACTTCTTACAATTACAATTAGATTTCTTTTGGTTTAAAGAGATATTTATAGAAGGTCTAGGTCTTTTAGCAAAATTAGTTGCTACATAGCAAGGTGTACAAGTATCTGTTTCACATGATATTAATGCTATTATTATGCAAACTAACTCCTTTACTAAATTTTCAAGATCAGTTATTTTTCCTATTAAGTCACACAAGTAGCATTCAAAGAATACAGAAGCATCTCTAAATTCAACTGAAACAATTAATAAAAGGAATATTGAATCTATTACACTGTATAACTTAACTAATATACAGTATAATTCTTCTAGCAACTCTGGACATCTTTCATTACAAGGTAATGATTCTAATCTAGATAGTAGTAATTCTAATATACATCTTAATCTTTCTAGTTGAGCTAAATAAGAGAGGTTTGGAGATACTCTAGATTCTTCTTGTAATATTAAAGAATTTACAAAAGATATAACAGCTTCTGTTAAGTTAATTACAGCGGATGTTAAAAATTCTATATTACTGCAGCCAATAACTAGCTCATCTTGTTGAGTAGATATAGGACCTTTTATTTCTATACCCAGTTGTTTTGTAAGTTCTTGCATTTGAGAAAGTATATTTTCAATTGACATATCTTAAAATGCACACTCCTTAAATTAATATAGAAGGTTTGTCCTCCTTCTAATATCAATATATGTGGACAAGGAAAGAAGAGTGCAAAAAAATATAATTTCTTACAATATATTTGCATATTAGGAAGAGACAATTATTACAAGTAAAAAATCACCGTATAATTTTATACGGTGATAGGTTATTACATAAATTTTTCTATATTAACTTGTTTTTTAAATTCTTCAATACCAACTCTGTCTATATAAGCTCCTAGTCTTTCATGTTTATGAGTATTTTGTTCATAAACTTTAACTATTTCTTCGGCTAATGGATATACATCTTCATCATCAACATTATTTAATAATACATCGCCTATTCTAGGCTTAATGCCACCTTTTCCTCCTACAGTTACAGTCCAACCTTTTGGAGTTCCCATAAGACCTATATCTCTAAAGTGGTTTTCTGAACAAGAGTTGGCGCATCCACTAACTCCTATTTTTAACTTATTAGGAAGGTTTCTTCCATGGAATGCATCATCAAACTTAAGTCCCATGCTAACTGCATCTTGTTGTCCACGTTTACAGAATGTAGTTCCTGGACAAAACTTAACACTTCTTACACATAATCCTACAGCAGCACCTGGTTTCATATCAAGTTCTTTCCATATCTCATCTAAATTTTCTTCTTTGAAACCTACCATAGCTATACGCTGTGAACTAGTTAACTTCATAGCCTGTGCACCGTATTTATCAGCCACATCAGCTAATTTTCTAAGTTGAGCAGAAGTTACAAGTCCACCTGGCAAGTGTGGGGCTATTGCATAACTTTCTTTGTCTCTTTGTAATACGGCACCTTTGTCTAATAAATCTGGCATAATATTACCTCCTTTTATGTAAACAATTAAATTTTTGAGGGTAGAGAATTTTTTATTAAATACAAAGTATATTATTTACTAAAATTAATAATATTAAACAAAATAAAAATAAGTTGACATTATTTACACAATACGAATATAATATAATATAAACTATTTTTAAAACAACTTAATAAAAGGGGAGTAGCTTACACATAAGTGGTAATCAATCGTCATCTCAGTGCATCGCACTCGGTTGATTAACAAGAATTTTCTTGGTAGCAAGACCTTAGGAATATATACTTTATTCATGTTATATATTCCTAAGGTCTTTTTATGTTTATTAAAGTTAATTAATTGGCAATAATAGAGATATTCTTGAAGCAAGACCTTTTAAATTAAAGGAAAGGGTGTAGTTTAGTGAAAAAAATATGGCATGCAAAGAAAGTAGAAGAAGTAGCCAGTGAGCTGAAGGTAGATACCAAAGCCGGTTTATCTGGTGAGGACTTCGAAAAAAGACTAAGTGAGTACGGAGAGAATAAGCTAGCTGAAGGAAAAACCAAAAGTATGTTACAAAGATTCTTTGAACAACTAAAAGACTTTATGGTTATAGTGCTTATAATAGCAAGTGGTATATCATTAGCGCTGGGTGAGTGGGAAGAAGCTATAATAATAGTAGCTATAGTTTTACTTAATGCATTACTTGGAGTTATTCAAGAAAGTAAAGCAGAAAAATCTCTAGATGCTATTAAGAAGATGTCATCTCCAAATGCAAAGGTAATTAGAGATGGAGTTCAAAGAATTGTAAGCGTTGAGCAAGTAGTTCCAGGAGATGTAGTAGTTATAGATACTGGAGACTATATACCAGCGGATATAAGAATAGTGGACTCATTTAACTTAAAAGTTGAAGAATCTTCACTAACAGGGGAGTCAGTACCAGTTGAGAAAATAACACATAAACTTGATGATGAAGGTCTTGGAATTGGTGATAGAACTAACATGGCTTTCATGGGTAGTGTAATTACCTATGGTAGAGGAACAGGTATAGTTGTAGAAACAGGTATGAATACTGAAATAGGTAAAATAGCTGATATGATAAACAATGCCGAATCTACTCAAACACCACTACAAAGAAAGCTTGAACAATTAGGAAAAACTCTAGCTGTAGTAGCACTTGCTATATGTGCCGTAATATTTGCTATTGGATTATTTGAAGCAGGAGAAATAAATGGAGAAGTTATACTTGAACTATTTATGACTGCTGTTAGTTTAGCTGTTGCAGCGATTCCTGAAGGATTACCTGCTATAGTTACAATAGTATTAGCACTTGGTATGCAAAAGATGGTTAAGCGTAATGCAATAATGAGAAAGCTGCCAGCTGTTGAAACACTAGGTTCAGCTAGTGTTATATGTTCAGATAAAACAGGTACTTTGACACAAAACAAAATGACAGTAAAAAAAGTTTATACTGATGGATTTATAACTAATGTTGAGAATATAAACAACTCAGACAATACAACTAAAATGCTTATAGATTATGGAGTATTATGTAATGATACTAAGGTAAATAAGGAAACTGATGGAACATTTACAAAAATAGGTGATCCAACTGAAATAGCATTAGTAGATTTAGCTCTACAAGTTAAATACAATCCTATAGATATAATAAATGAATATGACAGAAAAGCAGAGATACCATTTGACTCAGAAAGAAAATTAATGACTACTGTAAACAATCTAAGAGGAAAATATGTATCTATAACTAAAGGAGCACCAGATATATTAGTAGCTAGATGTAATAAGATATATGTAAATGGTAGCGTTCGTGATATAAATGATAAAGATATAGAAAATATTAATGCATCAAATGCAGAAATGGCAAATAGTGCACTTAGAGTATTAGCTGTTGGATATAAAGAATTAAATGAAGTTCCAAATAACCCAAATAGCAATGAATTAGAAAACGACTTAATATTCTTAGGGTTATATGGAATGATAGACCCACCAAGAGAAGAAGCGAAGGATGCTATAAAAGTAGCAAAGAATGCTGGTATAAAAACAGTTATGATAACTGGAGACCACAAGAATACTGCTATTGCAATAGCTAAGGATTTAGGAATAATAGAAAATGAAAATCAAGCTATGACAGGGGCTGAACTTGCTAAAATAAGTGATGAAGAGCTAGCAAAAACTGTAAAAAATTACTCTGTATATGCAAGGGTTGCACCTGAGCATAAAGTTAAAATAGTTAAAGCATGGCAAGCAAATGGAAATATAGTTGCAATGACAGGTGATGGTGTAAATGATGCACCTGCACTTAAAACTGCTGATATAGGTGTTGCGATGGGTATAACTGGAACAGAAGTTTCAAAGGGCGCTTCAGATATGATATTAACTGATGATAACTTTGCAACTATAGTTTCAGCTGTTGAAGAAGGTAGAAGTATATTTGCTAACATTAAAAAAGCTACTCACTTCTTATTAAGTTGTAATATAGGTGAGATAATTACTATATTATTGGCGTCTTTACTTGGACCATTTATATTTGCAAGCACAGCGGACTATATGCCTCTTAGTGCAACTCAAATACTATGGGTAAACTTAGTTACAGACTCATTACTAGCAATAGCTCTTGGACTTGAGCCTGCAGAGCCTGATGTAATGGATAGAAAACCAAGAGATCCTAAAGCTTCAATATTTAGTGATGGATTAGGAATTAGAATAACGTATCAAGGTATATATGTAGGTATAGCAACTTTTGTAGCTTATTATATAGGTGTACAAGTAAACCATACAGTAGGAAGCACAATGGCATTTATGACACTTGCGTTTACACAGTTATTCCACGCATTTGATGCTCGTTCAGATAGAAACTCTATATTTAAAGTAGGTTTATTTAGAAATAAATATATATGGGGAGCATTTTTAGTATCTGGGATAATACAATTATGTACTTTATTCCCAGGAATAAGAGACTTATTTGGTATAGTTATGTTAAACACTAACCAATGGTTAACAGTTCTAGGATTAGCATTCTCAATAGTTATTGTAGTTGAAATAGAAAAAGCTATAACTAAAGGTATGAGAAAAGAATAAATTTAAATTCTTATTGGCTGCTAATATTAATTAGTAGCCAATTTTTTTATTCAAGTGAATACTTATGCCATAATATTTAGAAATTATGGTAATAATAAAGTATGATGAATTTAACAGAAATATAATTTTTATACAATATTAATTAGAAATTAGGGGCGTGATAGATTTTGGATTCGGCAATTGTTATACAAGTCATAATATTAATAGTACTTCTTATGTTCTCAGCATTTTTCTCAGCTTCAGAAACAGCACTTATGTCATTAAGTAAAATAAGATTAAGACATATGGTAGATGAAGGGGTAAAAGGATCTAAGACGGTATCAAATGTAGTTTCCGATTCAAGTAAGTTATTAAGTTCTATATTAGTTGGTAATAACGTTGTAAATATAGGTGCGTCATCTCTTGCTACATCTTTATTTATAAGTATATTTGGAAATGAAGGGGTGGCTATTGCAACTGGAGTTATGACTGTACTTGTTCTTATTTTTGGAGAGATAACTCCTAAAACCATAGCTGCACAAAAATCGGAAGGTGTAGCTTTAAAAGTAGCTAAGCCTATTAAATTTATTATAATGATACTAACTCCTGTAGTTATGATATTTAATATAATAACTAAAGTTATATTTAAAATAATTGGAATAGATTCTAGTAAAATTCAGCCGTATATAACTGAAGAAGAATTAAAGACTATGGTAAATGTAAGCCATGAAGAAGGGTTACTAGAAAAAGAAGAAAGAATAATTATAAACAATGTTTTTGAATTTGGAGATATGCAAGCTAAAGAAGCCATTGTTCAAAGAATGGATATAGTAGCTATTAATGTTGAAGATAGTTTTGAAGAAATAATAGATACTTTTAAAGCAGAACAATTTACACGTATGCCTGTTTATGAAGAAACTATAGACGATATAATAGGTATAGTAAATATAAAAGATGTAGTTTTCTTAAGAGATGAAGAAGTTAAGAATTTTGATATAAAAAATTACATGAGAGAACCTTTCTACACATATGAATTTAAAAAAATTACTGAGTTATTTGAAGAAATGAAAAAAGAAAAAGTTCAAATGGCAGTAGTTTTAGACGAATATGGTGGAACTGCAGGAATAGTTACTATGGAAGATTTAGTTGAAGAAATAGTTGGAGAAATAGAAGATGAATACGATGAAGAGGAAGCAGAGATAGTAGTAATAAAAGAAGATGAATATATAGTAGAAGGAAGTACAAAGATAGCTGATGTAAATGAAATGATAGGTACCAAATTAGAATCAGAAGAATTTGATTCAATAGGTGGATTTATTATAGGTCATCTAGGTAGATTGCCAGAAGAAGATGAAGTTATAGAAGTTGATCAAATAAAATTTTGCATAGAAAGCATAGACAAAAATAGAATAAAAAAAATCAGAATACACACATAAAGCGCTGCAAAAATGCAGTGTTTTATATTTTTTAGAAAAAGGCATAATAAAAAGGGGTGTATGTAATGGTTTTAGATAAGATTTTTTTGAATAAACTCAAAAACAATGCTATATATTTTGGGATATATACCTTAATTTTTATAGCAATATATGCCACATTTCCATATGTTGCCCCATTTATTATAGGCGGTGTAATAGCCTTCTTTATAAAGCCTATATCTAAAAGATTAAAAGAAAGATATAACATAGATAAGGGACTATCTACCTTAATTTTGAGTTTTTTATCTGTAATAATACTATTAGCTTTATTTACGATATTTATAGTTAATGGAATAAAACAAACACTGTATATAATAAGTGCTTTATCTTTAGACTCTAATGAATTATATAACAATATTATGAGATTGATAAATCAAGCCAATATTTATATAGGATATGTGCAAGATATAGGAAGTTTTAGTCTAGAAAGCACAATTACTAAGTATAGCAATAATATAGTTAATTTTGCTAGGAATTTTCTAGAGGGAATATTAGCTTTAGTAGTGTCCATACCTTATATAGCAGTCTATACTATAACAATATTTGTATCTACATATTTTATAGCTAAAGATACAGATGATATAGAAGATTGGTTTTATAATATGTTTTCACCTCAGTTTAGACCTAAGGTAAAGAATATAAAACATGAGATAGGAGTAACAACTCTAGGTTATATAAAAGCCTATTCAATATTAATGGGAATTACATTTTTGGCTACATGGATAGGATTTACAGCTCTTGGAGTTCCTTATGGATTTATATTAGGCATTATAGGTGCATCACTTGACCTTATACCATTTTTGGGATTAGTAATTATATATGTTCCGGTGATAGCTTATTATTTAATAATTAATGATTATTTTTTATCAATATCTGTTATAATATTGTTTGCAGTGCTTTCCATATCTAGGCAAATACTAGAACCTAAACTTGTTTCTATGAATGTAGGAATTGCTCCACTTGCAAGTTTAGCAGCTATATTTATAGGTGTTCAGGTTTATGGAGTACTAGGAATATTTTACTTTTTAGGTTTAGTAGGTATGCATCAAATTTTAAAAAAATCAGGCATACTATAACAAATATCAAAAGAGAGGGAGATAAAATTATGAGAAGCAAAGTTGTAGAGAGATTTTTAAGATATGTGACTTTTGATACAACTGCAAATCCAAGTTCTGAAACTTGTCCTTCAAGTCTTGGACAAATAGTGTTTGCAAAGTATTTAGAAGAAGAACTAAGAATATTAGGATTAGATGATGCATCTGTTGATGAAAATGGATACTTATTTGCTACATTAAAAGGGAATGTAGAAGGTGTAGATACTATAGGATTTGTAGCTCACTTAGATACAGCACCAGACATGAGTGGTGAAAACGTAAAACCTCAAATTATAGAAAATTATGATGGAAAAGATATAGTATTAAACAAAGAATTAAATATTGTACTATCAACTAAGGATTCTTCTGAGTTATTAAATTTCGTAGGAGAAGATTTAATAACTACTGATGGAACGACATTACTTGGAGCAGATGACAAAGCTGGTATAGCTGAAATAATTACTGCTATAGAATATTTAATAAATAATCCAGAAATAAAACATGGAGACATAAGAATAGGATTTACTCCAGATGAAGAAATAGGTAGAGGTGCTGACAAATTTGATGTTGAAAAATTTGGCGCTAAATATGCATATACTATGGATGGAAGCACAATAGGCGAATTAGAATATGAAAACTTCAATGCAGCATCTGCAGTTATAACTGTAAATGGTACAAATGTACATCCAGGATATGCTAAAGGTAAAATGGTTAATGCACTACATATAGCAGCTGAATTATCAGAAATGTTCCCAGTAAGTGAAAGACCAGAAACTACATCAGGATATGAAGGATTCTATCATTTAAATGACTTAAATGGTAATGTTGAAAAATGTACTATGGTTTATATAATAAGAGACTTTGATATGAAAAAGTTTGAAGAAAGAAAAGCTTATGTAAATGAAGTTATAAGTAAGATGAAAGACAAATATGGTGATGAGAGAATAGAATTAAATTTAAAAGATCAGTACTACAACATGGTAAAACAAGTTGAGCCAGTTAAATTTGTTGTTGATATAGCTAGGGAAGCCATGGAAGAAGTAGGTATAGTTCCAAATATAAAACCTATAAGAGGCGGTACTGATGGAGCAAGATTATCTTTTATGGGATTACCTTGTCCAAACATATTTGCAGGTGGAATTAACTTCCATAGTAAATACGAATACATACCAGTAACATATATGGAAAAAGCTACTGAATTAATAGTTAAAATAGCACAAAAATATACACAAAGATAATAAAGCAAAAATATCCTAGAGAAAATATCTCTAGGATATTTTTAATTATAAGGAAACTATAATTTATCCGGTCTATGGATAAGTTATGGTTTCCAACTTATAAACTTGAGCAACGTATCTGCTCCTCAAGATCGTTGGCGATATGAGTGTAGCGAATTTTTTGAAAAATTTCTAAATAAATAATATACAATCTCGTTATATTAGTAAACATTTTAGCACTACTGAATATAATAAAATAGAAACTGTATATATTTAGATATATGAAACAATTTTGGAAGGGGGATTTTATATGTTGGATAAGAATTATGTATCTGTAGAAAACAAAAAGGTTGGAGAGGGAGAAGTTAGACAATTAATAGAAAAAAAGATACTATTTAACCCACCTAAACAGGATGTAGTTATTGGCGTAGGTGAGATACTTAAAACTGTGCAAATTAAAGATACAGACGTATTTCCTAATTATGTAGTTGTTAATGGATTTTTGAACAAGAGTATATTATATAAAACAGCAAAAAGACCTGATGCTGAGCAGTTTATGGGTGAAGAAGAGCCAGAAGAAATGGATGAAAATGGAGAAAGAGAAAGAGAAGGTAATAGAGATAACAGAGATAATGATAGAAAAGAAAAATACAATAACAAATCTAGAGATTTATACAGGGGCGAAGATAAGGAAGATAAAAAAGAGGAAAAAGAAAATAACAAAGAAGAAGACAAGAATAAAGAAAATAATAAGGATGACAAAAAAGAAGATAATAAAGGAGATAAAAATAACGGAGATAAAAATAAAGGGGATAAGAAAGAAGATAAAAAAGGTGCTAAATGTGAATCTCTTGCACCTGAATGTGCTGCTATAGACGGAGTAGTTAGACATATAACAACTTGGATACCATTCGAAAGCTTAGTAAGAATTGATGGAGCTCTTCCAGGGGATGATGTTGAGATTGTATCTGTAGAAGTTTTAGATTCATTACAAGAAGATATTATAGAATGCGAAAACTTTATTATAGGAATAATAGAAAAAGATATTGTAAAGATAAAAGTAAAAGTTACAAGAGCAAGATAAAATAGAATTCATTAAGTTATAAAAATTTAAAAATATATTTAATAGTGTATATCTCCTAATTTTGATTTATATTAATAATCATTTTAGGAGATATACTTTTTTGTGATTCAATATAAAATATTAAAATTAAAATATTATAGTTGATATAGTATTTAAAGCTTGTTTTATTAAATTTATGAGTTTTCTAATTTAGTAACAATTCAAGTTATACATGAATAGAATATAGAGAACATTAATTAATTAAGGAGGAATATAAATGGCATCTAAAACATATTGGTATGAAAATAAATGGGAAAAAGACAAAAAAGTAGCTCCTAAAGTAGATAAAAAAGTAGCTTCTAAAGTAGATAAAAAACCAGTTCCAGAAGATCTTGCTGTAGCTCCTATAGTGGAAATTAATGCAGCTCCTGTAATAGAGGAAGTAGAAGATAAATGGAAAGATGATGAAAAAGATATTAAATGGAAAAACAAGGAGAAAAATGTTCAAAAAGACATTCAAGGAGAAGGACAGCTTTTAGTAGAAAGAAGAATAGTTTTCAACCCTCCTGACAATGATGTTGTGCTTGGAGTTGAAACTGTATCTAAAGATGCAGAAATTACTGAAGTTGAAATGGCTGATGGTATAGCTATTGTAAGAGGAATTCTAAGCAAAAACATTATTTACAAAACAGTAAAAAGAGAAGATATAGAAAAAGCTTTTAATTTAGAAAAAGAAGAAAATAATGAAGATAATGCAAATGAAGATGAAAATAATGAAAACAATGATAAAAACGATAGAAATGATAAAAACGATAATAATGATAAAAATAATAAAAAATGTGCAGCTTGCGAATCTGTTATGCCAGAAAGTATAGCTATTGACGGTGTAGTACGTCATACAACAGTAAGAATTCCATTTGAATTCATTGTAGAATTAGCAGGTGCTAAATCTAACTATGATTATGAAATTATGTCAGTTAACATAAAGAATGATTTAGGTGGAGTATATCTTTATGATGAAGAAACTGTATATAAAACTTCTGATGGTAATATAAGCAATCAAAACTTTATAGCAGCACTTACAGAAAGAGATATAGTTAAAGTAGCTATAAAAGTTTTTGAACCAAAAAACTAGTTAAACTAAAGGCCTCCTCAAATATTAATTAGAGGAGGCTTTTTAATTTATAATATTCTTGAGCAACGGACAATTTTTTCAATGTCGTTGGTGACATGAATATAGTGAATTTTTATTTGTTATACAGTAACTATATGGATAAAAAAACATATTATAGTACAAACATATAAAAGCGAACTTTCTTATGTATATAACGGGAGGAATTAATCACAATGGAGGGAATATAAATGCTAGTTATATTGACATTAGTATTGATAACATATATAAGTATGATATTTTCTACAAGATATCGTACTCCTATTGCAATATTAGGATCTGGGATACTTTTAATATATGGAAGTGTTACAAATGCATTTCCTTATGATAAAATTTTTGAAAAATTTCCATATGAAATAATTATCCTTATTATAGTTTTGGCTTTATTTGCTAGAATATTTGAGGATAATAAAATATTTGATTATATTGGACATTCCTTTATTAACATTACTAAAGGAAATAAGGTATTAGTTGTAATATTAATGCCATTTACAATATATGCAGCATCATTATTTATGAATAATCTAAGTGTAGTTCTAATATTTACGTCGATATGTTTGGGATTATCCCTAAAACTAAAGCTACCAACTACACCTTTACTTGTATCAACTATTATAGCATCTAATATAGGTGGGGCACCCCTTCCATGGGCTGATACTCCAGCTGTTATTATTACTCTATACACGGACTTTAATTTAATAGACTTTCTAAATAAACTATTTTTACCATGTTTGGTTTATATAATTTTACTAGCTGCATATACACTGATATGGTTTAAATGCTCGAATACGGCGGTTATTGAATCGGATACTACTGAAGAAGAAACTCAGAACGAAACAAATAATTCAACAAGTAATGAAAAAGAACAAGTACAAGATAAGCCACATAAGCCACCACACCACAAAAAAGAACATGAACATGATAAACCACATAAACCACCACATAAACCACCACATAAACCACCACATCATAGAAATGAATATGAGAAGTCTCATAACCCGTTTAATAATAAATTCTATAGATGGAATGATCACACTAGTCCAAGAAGAGTAAAATTATCAATATTACTATTCATACTATTTATTCTAAGTGTTTGTATAGGTCCATTTTTAGATATATCAATAGCATTTGTTTCGATGTTTTTTGGTGCTATTCTTCTGATTACGAACACAAGTAAACCAGAAGATATAATAAATACCATACCTATTATGGATTCGGTTGTTTTTATTTCTACCTTATTTTTAATAGGTGGAGTTTTAGAATATGCTGGTATTTTAAAAGTAGCTGTAGATTATATTTTGGCATTTACAAGTGGAAATAGCTTTTTAATTGTACTATGTATAATGTTATCAGCATTTGTTATAGCAACATTTTTATCAGCAGGTCCTGCAGCAGCAACATTAATGCCTATATGTATACAAGTAGCCCCAGTTGTTGGAGATAAATTAGTATATGCAGCTCTTGCACTTGGAATCCTAGCAGGAAGTAGTATGCTTCCTTGGTCAGCAACAGGAGGTCCTATAATGTTAAGTGAAGTAAATAGATTCCTAAAAAAATCTGAACTAAATTCAGGAATAAAAAATTCTATTAATGATATATTTAACCTTAGGTCATATATAGCATTTTCATTTCCATTTTCTTTCTTAATGGTTATCCTAAGTGTTATATATTTTTATATAAAAGTAGGGTAAAACATATAAAAAAATAGACCATTGATAAAAATCTTATCAATGGTCTATTTTTTATTTATAAGCAAATTTTTGAGCAAGGTCCCATATGCTAGTTGGCGACATGAGCGTAGCGAATTTTTTTTATTCATTTACATGTATTATCTCTTTAGTGTTTATGTCTATATGATTTATTTCTAAATCTATTTCATCATCATCTTGCGATATTATATCTATAATTGCCACAGAGTGAGTATTGTCTTTTGGAAGTGACATACTACCTGGGTTTAAAACTATTAAGTTCTCATCTGCATATAATTCTTTTACATGAGTATGACCAATTATAAGTATATCTGCATTGTACTTCTTTGCAGTTTCGATTGTATCTTCTTTTGACTGAGTATATCCATGTGTAAGTAATATTCTTATTTCTCCAAATTGAGTAAGAATATAAGGTGACTGTATAGGATGACTTATTACCATTTGATCTACATCGGCATCACAGTTACCCCTTGCTATTAATATATTTCCTATTTCATTTATTTTATTAGCTACTTCCTCTGGATTATATCCATCTGGTAGAGGGTTTCTTGGGCCATGGTATAAAATATCTCCACCATGTAATATTACATCACAATCACCTAGTACATCTAATGCTTTTTCTAAATAAGTTAAACTTCCATGAGTATCACTCATTACTCCTATTTTCATATGTATATCCTCCTAATTATTATAAGAATTTCTCAGAAACTCTACTCCAAAACTCATAGTTTGAAAGTCTAAGTAGTTTTATTCTAACTGAAGATGAAACAATAACTATTTCTATTATTTCATTAAATTTATATTCAATACCATCTATAACCATTAAAATAGAATTTTCAAATCTATATTCAGGTGCAATTTTTACTGTAGAGTTATAAGGAAGTATCAAACTAGATGTAAATGATCTATAAGCAGTTGTATTTATAGGAGCTAGTGGAGTTAATTGAATTAGTTTCAAACTAGGATCCACTATACTTCCACCTGCAGAATAGTTATATGCAGTAGAGCCTGTTGGAGTAGATATAAGCATTCCATCTCCACTAAATTTCTCTATAAAATGATTATTAACCTTTAAATTTAAGTGAACTACCCTTGATCTATTGCCTCTTACAACTACCTCATTTATAGCCATAGCTTCTATACAACTGTCTTTTGTACATGTTGTGATTTCAAGAGGAGCCATGTCTTGAACATAATAGTTACCATTAATATAATCACTTATAAAATAATCAATTTCATCAGGATTTATATCTGTAAAAAACCCCAAGTGTCCTGTATTTATTCCCATTATTGGTATATCAGGAAAATCAAAATCGTGCACTGTTTTTAAAAATGAACCATCTCCACCTATTGATATAATAAGTTCTGATCTAGGATCAAATTCATAATATACCTCAAAACCTGCATCTATAAGTTTTTTAGTCAGTATATCTCTAGTAGATAAAGATCTTTCAACATCATTGGAATTTATAGTTATTACTCTTGCCATGTATCTTCACCTCTTTACAATCAAAATTATATCATAGATGGCAAACAATTAACATTTTGCATGATTTATAAATTTATAAAAAATTATAAGTTTGAGCAACGGACCTGTTTTTTAGGTCGTTGGCGACATGAGCAAAGCGAATTTTTTTTATTAATATATAATTACTTGTAGGTAAAAAATATAAAGGATATAATATATTTATTATATCATCAGAAAGAAGGTGTGTATATTTGCTAATAAAAGAGAATCAACGTTATAACTTAATATCTTATGTAAGCGATGATGATAATGTTACTCTTAAAGAATTATTATTAAATAAATTAAATTTATCATCAAGGTTTGTATCAAAAGCTAAAAAAGACAAAAATGTATTTGTAAATAAAGTACATAGAACTCCAAGTTATATAATACAAAAAGGCGATTTAATAGAAATAAAAATAGATGAAGAGATGGGAAATTTTACACCTCAAAATCTTAATCTTAATATATTATATGAAGATTTTGATATTATTATGGTAAATAAACCTCCTTATATTGTAGTTCATCCAACTAAAAGTCACAATGACAACACTGTTGCTAATGGACTTACTTATTATCTATTAAACAAGTGTGAATACCCTAGAATAAGATTTGTAAATAGACTTGATATGAATACATCAGGGTTATTAATAGTGGCTAAAAACGCTTATGCCCATCATATAATATCTCAAGATATGAGCGAAGATAAAGTAACTAAAAAATACTTAACTGTTGTTAAAGGCATTGTTAAAGATGATGAAGGTACTATAAATGAACCTATATATAGGCCAACTGAAGATAGTATTAAAAGAGTTGTAGATGAAAAAGGACAACCATCAATAACTCATTATAAAGTAATAGAAAGATTAAAAGATGCTACAGTTCTTGAAGTTATTTTAGAAACTGGAAGAACTCATCAAATAAGAGTGCACATGAATCACATTGGTCATGGTATAATAGGTGATGAACTTTATGGATATGTAGATGAAGGTTTAATTAATAGACAAGCATTACATGCTTACAAACTAGAATTTGAACAGCCTAGAACTAAAGAGAAATTATCCTTTGAGGCAGAGATTCCAAATGATATAAAAGAACTTATAGACAACTTGAGATAGGGGGAATTTAAATGGTAATACATAAGCTTATAGTCCATGTGCTAGATAAAAATAGTGATGTGCCTATACTTAATGACTTTGAAGGAAGAGTAAATGAAGGTGTAGAAAAGTTTTTCCAAAAAATAATAAATAAAGTATCAAAAGATGATGATATGAGAAAAGGTGTTTTTAAAGATTACAATAATAATATCGTTAGAACTTGCTGTGAACAAATAATATACGATGAAAATACTTTTTTAGAAAACTCTAAGGAAATAGCAGCGTATTTATTTGATGTAATGCAAAATTCTGGTCCAGAGATGACATCTTGTGATCTGGCTATATGTTTATATACTGTAAAAGATGAAAAATATGTAGCTATTTTAAAACTTGATTATAAAAAGTTATATACTCATTCTATAGAGTTTGTTGATGACAAATTTAATATACAAATGGTTCCAAACGAAATAGGAATACCAGAAACTCAAAAACCTAAGCAATGTGCATTAGTTGGTGTAACCGGAATGAACGATGAATATCACTTAAGACTATTAGATAAAGATGGTGAAAAAGAAGGTAGTGATACTAGGTTTATAACTGATTTTTTAAATTGCGAAAAAATAATAGATGATAAATATAGAACTAAGTTGTTTAAAAATAGTGCAGAGCAGTGGATAACTCATGCATTAACTAAAGATGCAAGACAAGCTGAAGATGTAAGATCAAGACTTACTTATACACTAAAAGAAAAACAAGAAGTAGATTTAGATGATTTTGTAGATAAGTCTATACAAGATAATGAACTTAAAGAAAGTTTTAAAGAACATATATATGATAAAGGTATAGAGCCTACTTTTACTATAGATAAAAAGTGGGTAGAAAAGAAGTTAAAAAAGAGAAATATAAAAACAGATACTGGATTTGAAATAAGATCTAATTTAACGGACTTTGAAGATCAAATGAAGTACTCTATAAAGCAAAATGAAGATGGAAGTATGGATATAACAATAAAAAATGTTAATTTTTACGAAGAAAAATAATAAGAGAGCCAATTGGCTCTCTTATTTTAATTTATAAAGTTTATTTATTTTCTTCTATATATTTACAGATATCACCTATGTTTTTGAAGTTCTCAGCTTCTTCATCTGATATCTCTACACTGAACTCATCTTCTAAAGCCATTATTATTTCAACAGCGTCTAGTGAGTCAGCTTCTAAATCCTTCATTAAAGATGTAGCTGGAGTTATAGAATCTATATCGTCTACTCCTAATTGATCTGCTACTATTTCTTTTACCTTATCAAATACCATAATATGTACCTCCCTACATAAAAAGTTCTTATGATTTAATTTTAATAGTAGTTTAATATATATCAATTAAATATTCAATAGATATTTCTATAATAAATATGAATAATATATTTTTTATAGAATATATATTATTATAAGCTTGTACAAAGGAGGAATTTTATGAAGTATATTATATCAGTGGTAGTTTTATGTTCAATTAGTGTTATGTTGCTTGTAGGATCGTATTATAAAACATTAGAATATGATATTGAAAAAATAAAACCCTATATAACAGAGATGAATTTTATATTAGATGAGTATTACGATAATGCTAATTATGTATATAACCATAATGATGAATATATAAGTAGAATAAACAAAATAAACAAAGGAATTAAAAATACAAAGGTATCTATATTAATAGATGATTATGTAAAATATAAAATACTAGCAATAGAAAGTTTTAAAAAACATTTAAAAGATAACAGCGGAAAAAATAAAGACAATAAATATTTAAAAGAATTTAATAATTATAATGTTTTAGCTAATAAAAAATTAAAAGGTGTTATAGATAATAATTTTATAAAAGTAACATATTTGTCTACCAATTCATACTATAAATAAATGAAGGAGTAATTCTTCAAATATCATGAAGGGGGTAGACTTTATGGCAAAATTAGATAATTTATTAAGAGGTAGTGGATTTGGTAACTTGTTCGGTGGAAAACATGGTGGTTTATTTGGTGGAAATAACAGTATATTAATAATAGTATTAGTTTTATTAGTATTATGTACTGATTTATTAGAAGACTTATTCTGTGACGATAATATGCTAATATGGGTAGTATTAATAGTATTGTTATTATGTAACTTTGATGATAACGACTGCTGTTGCTAATGATGAAAGAGCCAGTTTTACTGGCTCTTTTTTAATTGAAGGAAATTATAATTTCCAACCTATAAACTTGAGCAACAGACCTGTTTCTCAAGGTTGTTGGCGACATGAGCAAAGCGAATTTTTGATTTAAAAAATATTTTAAAAAATTTATAAAAAATAATAACACATTTTATATCAATTACATAGTATGGATTATAGAGGTTGAAGCTTCTAAGTAATAATATTAATACATTCAAGGAGGATTTATATGAGTAGATTCTTATGTGATTTCGACGGTTGGTGGATAATAGTATTATTTTTCTTATTCTTAGTATTCCAAGACTGCTGGCAAGAAATATCATTATGTGATTGGATACCATTCTTAATATTATTATTAATACTTGTAGCGTTTGATGACGACGAATGTGGATGCTAATAACTAAATAAAGGGGGATTTAATATGAGTAGATTTTTTAAAGATTTTGATGGTTGGTGGATAATAGTATTATTCTTCTTATTCTTAGTATTCCAAGACTGCTGGCAAGAAATATCATTAAAAGATTGGATACCGTTCTTAATATTATTATTAATACTTGTAGCTTTTGATGACGACGACCATGAGGTTTGCTGTAAATAATAATTAAACATGAAAGGGGAGCTAAATTATTAGCTCCTTTTTTTATTTTCAATTGAGCAAATCGAATTTTTTATATTTAATTAAAATTGGTAACACATAAATATAAGTTTTCATAGTATATGATATAAGGTATAGATGCCTTAAATATTTTTAAAATGGAGGATTTAATATGAGTAGATTCTTTAGCGATTTCGATGGATGGTGGATTATAGTATTATTCTTCCTATTCCTAGTATTCCAAGATTGCTGGCAAGAAATATCTTTAGGCGACTGGATACCTTTCTTAATATTATTATTAATACTTGTTGCATTTGAAGACGACGACGACGGATGCTGTAAAAGATAAGTATAAATAAAAAAGGTGAGTTACCCTTAGGGGTAACTCATTTTTTTTGAGCAAGGTCCCTGTTTTTCAATGCCGTTGGCGACATGCGTAAGCATTTTTTATCTAAAATAGTAACACAAAAATATGAGCTTTCATAATATAAGGTATAAGGCATTGAAGCCTTTAAAATATTTAATACATCGAGTAACACATTTTTAGCATCGACATATTATATATTACACGGTGATTTAAACTATAAAGACATAATTAATAGGAGGATTATTATGAGTGGATTTTTAAATGGTTTTGATGGATGGTGGATAATAGTATTATTTTTCTTATTCTTAGTATTCCAAGATTGCTGGCAAGAAATATCATTATGTGACTGGATACCATTCTTAATATTATTATTAATACTTGTTGCATTTGATGATGATTTAGATCATTGCTAAAAAATAATTTCATTATAAAATTTATTATGGAGGTTCATTATGAGTAGATTCTTTGATGATTTTGATGGATGGTGGCTAATAGTATTATTCTTCTTATTCTTAGTATTCCAAGATACTTTAGATGAAATATGTTTAAGTGATTGGATACCATTCTTAATATTATTATTAATACTTCTTGCATTTGATTTTGATGATAATCATTGTGGATGCTAATAGTATACAGCTTTATAAAATAAAGAGCCTTGTGCTCTTTATTTTTTTTTACCATTATGATACAATTAAAATTTAATATCTCATAGAATAATTTTTGGCAATATAGGCAAAAATTGAAATAAAGGAGGGACCGGATTATGAAAAGTAGTATTACAATAAAAGATGTAGCGAGAAAAGCGGGCGTATCTATATCTACAGTTTCTAGAGTTATAAATGATTCTAAACCAGTTACGGATGAAATAAAGCAAAAAGTACTTGATGTTATTAAAGAAACAGGTTATATACCAAACCCATTAGCTAGAAGTTTGGTAACTAAGAAAAGTCAACTTATAGGTGTAATAGTACCTGAGGTAGCGGACTCTTTTGTAAGTGAAATTGTAAATGGTATTGAAGAAGTAGCTAAGATGTATGACTATGACATATTACTAGCTAATACTTACTCGGATAAGGAACAAGAACTAAAAAGTATAAACCTACTTAGAGCTAAGCAAGTAGAAGGTATAGTAATGATGTCTTGGTTAATAGACGAAGAACATATAGATTTTATAAACAAATGTCAAATACCTGCAACATATATAAGTAAAACAGCAAGAGGATTTGATGTTTACTCAGTAAGTATAAGTAATACAAAGGCTACATATGATATGACAAAGTATTTAATAGAAAAAGGACACAAAAAAATTGGCTATATAATGACTAGTGAAGACACTACTGTTATGGAAAAAGAAAGATACATTGGATACGAAAAAGCTATGAATGAAGCTAACTTAAAAATATATGATGAGTTAGTACAATCAGGCGATACAGAGTATGAAGGCGGATATAAAGGTATGAATGAAATACTAAAGAGTAATAATATACCAGACGCTGTTTTTGTAACAGGAGATGAATCTGCAATAGGGGCTATAAATGCTATATTTGATGCTGGATATAAAGTTCCTGAGGATATTTCTGTAGCAGGATTTAATGATGTTAGATTAGCTTCTATATATAGGCCAAAGCTTACAACTGTACATCAACCATTATACGATATGGGCGCAGTTGCAATAAGAATGGTTATAAAAATGATAAATGGTGAAGTACTAGATGAAAAAAAGGTAGAACTACCATATAGAATAGTTGAAAGAGAAAGTGTTATAGAAAAGAAGTAAATTCACATGAATTTACTTCTTTTTGTTTTTCAATGCCGCTTAAAACATGAGCATAGCAAATTTTAAAATTGATTTTAAAAGGGGAATTTTGTAGTAAATTGAAATTTTTTGGAATAAAACAAAAATTCCGCAAATATAAAGAAGGATAAAAATAAGTTATGTTGAATATTTAGTAAACAAAGAGGAAAATTTTTATGAGGAGGACGAAAAATGAATAAGATACTTATAGATGGATGTAGTCTGACTATTGATGATGTTATTAAGGTTGCAAGAGAAGGGCACAAAATAGAGCTTACTAATGAAGCTTGGGAAAAGGTTATCACCGCTAGGAATTTAGTAGACAAATTCGTTGATGAAGAAAAAGTAGTATATGGAATAACTACTGGATTTGGAAAATTCTCAGATGTAGTTATATCTAAAGAAGAAACAGCACAATTACAAAGAAACTTAATAATAAGTCATGCATGTGGTGTTGGGGAACCATTTGCTGAAGAAATAGTAAGAGCAATGATGTTACTTAGAATAAATGCATTATCAAAAGGTCACTCAGGTGTAAGAGTTGAGACTTTAAATACATTAATAGGAATGGTAAACAATGGTGTTCATCCAGTTATACCAGAAAAAGGGTCACTTGGAGCATCAGGAGACTTAGCACCACTTTCTCATATGGTACTTACAATGCTTGGAGAAGGTGAAGCATTTTATAATGGAGAAAAAATGCCATCTAGAAGAGCTATGGAGTTAGCAGGAGTACCTGTTTTAGAAAACTTACATGCTAAAGAAGGACTAGCTTTAATTAACGGAACTCAAGCTATGACTGCAGTTGGAGCATTAACAGTATATGATTCTATAAATTTATTAAAAACTGCTGATATAGCAATGGCTCTAACAGTAGAAGGATTAAATGGTATAACTACTGCATTTGATGAAAAAGTACATGCAGTTAGACCACACAAAGGACAAATAAATACAGCAAGAAACTTATTAAATATATTAGATGGAAGTAATATGACAACTAAGCAAGGAGAAGTGAGAGTTCAAGATGCTTATGTTTTAAGATGTACTCCACAAGTACATGGTGCAAGTAAAGATGCTATAGAGTATATAAAAGATAGAGTAAATATAGAAATAAATGCTGTAACTGACAATCCAATAATATTCCCAGAGGTTGAAGAAGTTATATCGGGTGGGAACTTCCACGGTCAACCAATGGCATTAAGCTTTGACTTCTTAGGAATAGCACTAGCTGAAATTGCAAATATATCTGAAAGAAGATTAGAAAAATTAGTTAACCCAGCAATAAGCCATGGGCTTCCAGCGTTCTTAATTGAAAATGGTGGATTAAACTCAGGGTTTATGATAGTTCAATATAGTGCTGCATCATTAGTATCTGAAAACAAGGTACTAGCACATCCAGCAAGTGTTGACTCTATACCATCTTCAGCTAACCAAGAAGACCATGTTTCAATGGGAACAATAGCATCTAGAAAAGCTAGAGAAATACTTAAAAACGCACAAAGTGTAGTAGCTATGGAAATACTAGGAGCTTGTCAAGCTATAGATTTAAGAGGAAACAGTGGCTTAGGTAAAGGTACAAAAGCTGCATATGAATTAGTAAGAGAGCACACTGCTAAAATAGAAAATGACTTAGTGATGTATAGAGAAATAAACAAGTGTGAAGATTTAGTAAGAAACCACAAAATAGTTGAGGTAGTTGAAAAGGCATTAGGCCACGCTATAATCACAGATGAGCAAAGTAGACGTACAATAAAAATGTCTATTCATTAATATATTTAAAGGCTATAAAGGAGGAGATTCGATGAATAAATTAAATCAAATATCTAATTTAGATAATATAGATATAGGAAGTGGAATGACTATAAAACTAGATACAGTACCAGATAGTATACCACAATTTATAGATGGTATAAGAAGAGCACCAAAAAGAGAAGCAAAGCTTTCAAGATCTGATATAGAATTAGCTTTAAAAAATGCTCTGAGATATATACCAAAAGAGTATCATGAACAAATGGCTCCAGAATTCTTAGATGAATTATTAACTACAGGAAGAATATATGGATATAGATTTAGACCAGAAGGAAATCTAAAGGCTAAATCTATAGATGAATACAAAGGAGTTACTGTTGAGGCTAGAGCTTTCCAAGTTATGATAGACAATAACTTAGATTTTGATATAGCCCTATACCCATATGAACTAGTTACATATGGAGAAACAGGACAAATATTCCAAAACTGGATGCAATATGTGTTGATTAAAAAGTATTTAGAAGTTATGACTCAAGATCAAACTTTAGTTATACAATCAGGACATCCACTTGGACTTTTCAAATCTCATCCATCTGCTCCAAGAGTTATAATAACTAATGGATTAATGGTTGGAATGTTTGATAATCAAGAAGAGTGGAAAAGAGCTGCTGCAATAGGTGTATCTAACTACGGTCAAATGACTGCTGGTGGTTGGATGTACATAGGGCCACAAGGTATAGTTCATGGAACTTATTCTACTATATTAAATGCAGGTAGATTAGTACTTGGAATACCAGCTGATAGTGATTTAAGAGGTAGATTATTTATAACTTCAGGCCTTGGTGGAATGAGTGGTGCTCAAGGTAAAGCTGTTGAAATAGCTAATGGAGTTGGTATAATAGCAGAGGTTGACTATTCAAGAATAGAAACTAGATATACTCAAGGATGGGTAAGTAAAATAGCTAGAAGTCCTAAGGAAGCTTTTGCACTTGCTAAGGAATGTATGGATAAAGAAGAGCCATGTGCTATAGCTTTCCACGGTAATATAGTTGATTTATTAGAATATGCTGTAGATAACAATATTCATATAGATTTATTGTCTGACCAAACTTCTTGTCATGCTGTATATGACGGAGGATATTGCCCACAAGGTATAGATTTTGAAGAGAGAACTAGGTTATTAGCAGAAGAAAAACCTAAGTTTATAGAAATGGTTGATGAAACACTTAGAAATCACTTTGAAGTAATAAAGAAATTAACTTCAAATGGTACTTATTTCTTTGACTATGGAAACAGCTTTATGAAGGCGGTTTACGATGCTGGATGCCAAGAAATATCTAAAAATGGTGTAGATGAAAAAGATGGATTCATATTCCCATCTTACGTTGAAGATATATTAGGTCCACAGTTATTTGACTATGGATATGGTCCATTTAGATGGGTATGTTTAAGTGGTAAAAAAGAAGATTTAATAAAAACTGACCATGCTGCTATGGATTGTATAGACCCTAACAGAAGATATCAAGATAGAGATAACTGGATATGGATAAGAGATGCTGAGAAAAATGGATTAGTTGTTGGAACTCAAGCAAGAATACTATATCAAGATGCTATGGGAAGAACTAGAATAGCTCTTAAGTTTAATGAAATGGTAAGAAAAGGAGAAATAGGTCCTGTAATGTTAGGTAGAGACCATCACGACGTATCAGGTACAGATTCTCCATTTAGAGAAACTTCTAATATAAAAGATGGAAGTAATATAATGGCTGATATGGCTACTCATTGTTTTGCTGGTGATGCTGCAAGGGGCATGAGTTTAATAGCACTTCACAATGGTGGTGGAGTTGGTATTGGTAAGTCTATAAATGGTGGATTTGGTATGGTACTTGATGGATCACATAGAGTTGATGAAATATTAAGAATGGCTATGCCATGGGATGTTATGAGTGGAGTTGCTAGACGTGCATGGGCTAGAAATGAAAACTCTATAACTACTGCTATGGAATACAACGAAATGTGTTATGGAGAAGATCATATAACATTACCTTTTATAGCTGATGAAAATTTAGTGAAAAACCTTGTAAGTGATAGACTAGGAGAATAATTATATAAAAACATATTGGCTCATCTATAAGATGGGCCAATAATATGATAAAGGGGGAACTTAAAATGGCTATAGTACAATGTGTACCAAATTTTAGTGAAGGTAGAGATTTAGAAAAAATTGAAAAAATAGTTACTCCACTTAGAGGAAAAGAAGGAGTTAAATTATTAAATTATGAAGCAGATAAGGATTACAATAGAGTTGTTGTAACTGTTATTGGTGAGCCGCAAGCTGTTAAAAATGCAGTTCTTGAAGCTATAGGGGTTGCAGCTCAAGAAATAGATATGAATACTCATAAAGGACAACATTCAAGATTTGGAGCTACAGATGTGTGTCCATTTATACCTATAAAAGATATGACTATGGAAGATGCAGTTAATCTTGCTCGTGAAATGGGACAAGAAATAGGTAATAGATATGATATACCAGTATTTTTATATGAAAATGCTGCATCTAAGCCAGAAAGAGAAAACCTAGCTACAGTTAGAAAAGGTGAATATGAAGGATTAGATGCAAAGCTTGCTGATCCAAATTGGTATCCAGATTTTGGACCAAATGCTAAACATCCAAATGCTGGTGCTATAGCAGTAGGGGCTAGAAGACCACTTATAGCTTACAATATAAACTTAGATACACCAAATATAGAAGTAGCAAGTAAAATTGCTAAGGCTATAAGACATTCTAGTGGTGGATTTAGATTTATAAAAGCAGGTCCAGTTGAAATACCTGAAAAAGGAATAACTCAAGTTACTATGAATTTAACTGACTATACAAAAACAGCTATGTATAGAGCATTTGAAACTGTAAAAATGGAAGCCAGAAGATATGGAGTAAATGTAACAGGAAGTGAAGTAGTAGGATTATGCCCTATGGAAGCATTAATTGACACTGCTGCTTATTATTTAGGTCTTGAAAATTTTTCAATGGACAAAGTACTAGAAACTAGTTTAATGGAGTAGTGATAATATGAAAGCACAATTAATAATAAAAAATATTGGTCAACTAGCTACAATGGCAGGAAGTGCCCCAAGGGTAGGAACTGACATGCATGATATAGAAATATTAAAAAATGCATATGTAGCTATAGCAGATGGAAAGTTTATAGATTTAGGATGCGGTGATTATTCAAATCTAGTAGACGAAAATACTATTATACATGATGCAAATGGATTAACTGCAACTCCTGGACTTGTTGATGGACATACTCATATAGTTCATGGTGGGTCTCGTGAACATGAATTTGCAATGAAATTAGAAGGTGTTCCTTACATAGAAATATTAAAAAAAGGTGGAGGAATATTAAGTACTGTTAATTCTACAAAAGAAGCTAGCTTTGAAGAGTTATACAATAAAGCTAAAAAAAGCTTAGATATAATGCTTAAGTTTGGTGTTACAACTGTTGAAGGTAAAAGCGGATATGGATTAGAGCTAGATACTGAATTAAAACAACTAGAAGTTGCTAAAAAGTTAAACAATGACCATCCAGTAGATTTAGTTTCTACTTTTATGGGTGCTCATGCAGTTCCTATTGAGTACAAAGAAAATCCAAAGAAATACATAGATATAATTATAAATGAAATGATGCCTAAGGTTAAGGAATTAGACCTTGCAGAGTTTTGTGATGTGTTTTGTGAAGAAGGAGTATTCTCAGTTGAAGAAACTAAATTAATATTAGAAGAAGCCAAAAAACTAGGATTTGGTGCAAAAATTCATGCTGATGAAATAGTATCTTTAGGTGGAGCAGAACTATCTGCAGAAGTAGGATGTATATCAGCAGATCACTTAATGGCAGCTAGTGAAGAAGGCATGAAGATGATGGCAGATAAGGGAGTTATAGCAAATATACTTCCAGGTACATCATTTAGCTTAATGAAAAACTATGCAAATGCCAGAAAAATGATAGAGCTAAAAGTACCTGTAGCTTTGTCTAGTGATTATAATCCAGGAAGTTGTCCTAGTGAAAATATGCAGTTTGTAATGCAATTAGGATGTTTAGGTCTTAAAATGACTCCAAATGAAGTACTAAGCTCAGTTACTATTAATGCTGCTTGTGCTATCGGAAGAGAAAAAGAAATAGGGTCTATAGAAGTAGGCAAAAAAGCTGACTTAGTAATATTTGATGCTCCAAATGTAGATTATTTAATGTACCATTTTGGAATCAATCATACTAAAAAAGTTTATAAAGAAGGAAAGTTAGTTGTAGATAATCAAAACCTGGTATATTAAGAATACTTGTACATATAATTATAATCGGGGGGGATACATATGAAACTAATAGAAATGACTTTAAACCAATTTTCAAATGAGGTAGATTCAAATTCTCCAGCTCCTGGAGGCGGATCTGTTGCAGCACTATCTTCAAATATAGGAGTAAGCCTTGCTCGTATGATGGCTAATTTAAGCTTTGGAAAGAAAAAATATGAGGCTTTAGATGAAGATATAAAAGCTGAGTTTAATAACAGATTCAATAAATTAGGAGATATAAGAAATGAATTAATGGAATTAGTTGACAGAGACACTGAGTCTTTTAATGAAGTTATGAAGGCTTTTAAAATGCCAAAGTCAACGGATGAAGAAAAGAACCTTAGAGGTAGAGCTATACAAGAAGCAACTTTATTTTCTATAGAAGTACCATATAAAACTGCAGAGTTATCTCTAGAAGCTTTAAGACTTTTAGAATATTTTGTAGGCTATGGTAACCAAAATGCTATAACAGATGTTGGAGTAGGAACACTTCTTACATATAGTGGTATGGAAGGTGCAATATTAAATGTAAAAGTTAACTTAATGGGACTTGATGATACAAAAGTAGTTGAAGAGTATAGTAATAAATGTACTTCTATGATAAATGAAGGAACTGAAATAAAAGATAGAATTATGAATAACATACATAAAAATTTAGATCCAGCTAAAGCATAAAATTCGCTTTGCTCATGTCGCCAACGGCCTAAAAAACAGGCCCGTTGCTCAAGTATTAAAAAAAGGGTGTCTCTTAAATAATTTTGAGACACCCTTTTTAAATGCTATTTTTGTGTTTTTTTAGCTGCCTTTTTTTCTTGAACCTTTTTCTGAGCATCAGAACTTGCAAGTTTACTCATTATATTATCTAATTTCTTTTTTTGCTTATCATCAAGGAACATTTTAAATTTTTCCATTATTTCTTCTTTTCCCTTAAGGTTCTCGCCTATTTTTGTTAGTTCACTCATTAATTCTTCTTGGGATTTATCTTCATATTTCTCAAGATTTTCCTTTATTTTATCCTTGTCTATATTTTTTTCTTCAGCCATTTTTTCTACTTTTTCTTTACTAACCTTTTTCATATTAAAATACCCCCTCTCATATAATAATGTATATGCAGTGTTATAAAAAAAAGTAACAAAAACTATAAATTATACATATTTTATATATTATGGAGTAGTATTTAATATAAGGTATTTTTAAGGGGGGAAAAGGCGTGGGTAATAAATTATTATTCTTACTGGGGATAGTAGCCTTAAGCAACGGGAATATAAATATAGGTAACTTACTTAATAACAATAAAACAAAAAATAAACCAGCTTTAGTTAAAACTAACAAAAATAAAACTAACATAAAAAAACATAAAAACAGAAGCTCAGATAAAAATAATACCTTTAACTTTAATATGTCAGATATAAATAAAGGAATTAGACTTTTAGATTTAAGTGAAGAAGATTTAGATAGAGGTCTTGAAGTCATAAGTAGAAGCAAAAAATATGTTACTCCAGACGAGCAAGTATTTTTAATTAAAGTAGAAAGTATGTTAGATTTAGTTCGTGGAATAAAAAGATTAAATGGTGTAGATTTTAGCAATGATATAAATGAATCGGATTTCTTTAGAAGTATGGATGAAGAAGATAAAAAAAATATGATGATAAAAGAAATAATAGAAGTGTTCCCTGAAAACAAAAAAGAATCTATAGAAAAAGCTATGGATATGAAAAATAAAATAGAATTATTTGCAGAATTATTCTTACCTGATGATATAGGAGAAAGTGGCGAAGGATTTAACTTAGGATCCATATTAAATTTAAATAACTTAGGAAGTTTAGGTAATTTAGAATTGTTAAGTAGTTTATTTAGAAGTAATAAAGATGAAGATGAAGATGAAGATGATGAAGACACATTTGAAGACGAAGAGTATGAAGAAATAGATGAAGATGATGAATATGAAGAGTATGATGAAGAAGAAGAAGAATTTGATGTCGAAGATGAAAATTAAAAAGTAGAAAATATAGATTTTATTAGAAAAATTGGAAATTAAAAATGCTTTTAAAAAATAGATCCATGGGATATAATATTATTAACAAAGATCCTAGAACATTCGAGATAACTTATAAATTCAACCTACAGTATTTATACGGGAACCGAGTTTTTCAGCAGATAACAAGCCCTCAGTGCGCAGGGGAAGTTAGAAACTGACATCGAGGTACCCACCTGGGTGAACTCAGGTATGAATTTATAAGGAAAAAACGGTGTTTCGGGATTTTTGCCTTTTTTGGAAATAAAAAACACTTTAAAAAAATGAAATAATCATATATAATAACATTATAGAAATTACTAGAGCATTCGAGATAACTTATAAATTCAACCTACAGTATTAATACGGGAGTTGAGTTTATCAGCAGATAACAAGCCTCCATTATGCAGGGGAAGTTAGAAACTGATATCAAGACACCCACCTGGGAGAACTCAGGTATGAATTTATAGGGAAAAACGGTGTTCCGGAATTTTCTTTTTTTTTGCCAAAAAAGTGTGTGAACTTAAGTTCACACACTTTTATTATTTTTTGAGCAACGGGCCTGATTCTCAAGGCCGTTGGCGACATGAGCTCAGCGAATTTTGAGCAACGGGCCTGCTAAAATCCTAATATTCCAAATGGTTCTTTAGTTCCAAAAACACTATCTGTATTATAGTCTTTGTCGTTTATGCAATTAGATCTAAATGAAAATCTTATAAATTCTTCTTCTATACTATGTTCATCTATATTTCTATCGCTCCATGTGTTTCCTAAGTCATTTGATATAGATGTACAAAGTTTATTATATTGAATCCAAGATAAATATAAATCTGAATTTACTTGAGTCAAGCTAGGGAAAGAGCAAGTAGAAGCTCCAGTTACAAAATTTGATCTAGTTGTTTCAAATGAATTTTCTTTAAGATAACCATTTACATATTTTACAGCATAGCCTAAATTAACATTTTCTGAATAAGTTATATGATAAAAATTCATAGAATCTTTAATAATTGATAAATATATCTTTGGACTTTGGGAATTAGTTATTTGTATAGGATTAGACCATACTTTAGTAGCATTATTAAATCTACAAGCAAAAATTTCTTCAGCTCCATTTATACTATTGAAATAAAATAAAGTAGGAGTGTCTCCATTCCAAGTAACTACGAAGTTATTAAGAACAATGTGGTTTATAAAGTCTATTTTGTTTTCAAACCATTCTCCATCTCTATTATAATGGTGAAATAATGCCGATACACTATTACCAGCTTTATTACTTAAGTAGTATATAAGATGTTGATCTTTATTAATATTTTTTATATATGGATATGATATATTAAATTTATTATGATCGTAGTTTAAAATTGTTGATGTATCGAAGCTTGTATCCTTAGGGTAAATATATAATAAATGACCTTCTTTGTTATTTACTACTCCATATACATTGTCATTATTATCTATATCAAAGCAAGTATCAATAAAAGATATATCCCCATGTGCTAATCTTTTAGAATTAGCTATATTCCCATCTTCTGTTATGTAGTCTGCAACAAGACCCTTATCGTATTTGAAATTTATCATGTCTTTGTTGGATTTCCTTATTAAACCTTCACAGTTATTTACAAATGCCATAACTATCCCTCCTTAAAAAATATCCTACTAATATATATATTTTAGTAGTAAACATTTATACATAGTTTTCATAGTATAAATTAGTAAATGTTATATTTATAAATCTACTGTAATTATTTTACTTGTATCGCTAAGGTAGTAACATTTATTACTACAAAATCATATTATAGTGAGAAGATGTAATTTTAATCTATCTTAATAATTCTTAGTTAGGAGGATGTATATATGCAAGATTTAATGAGAAAAAAATGTGGATGTAAGAAAAATGAGTTTTGCAACAAATGTTCTGATATGAAACACGACAAATGCCATGATAAGTGTGATGATAAATGCCATGACAAGTGTGATGACAAATGCCATGACAAATGTGATCATAAACATGATGACTGCTTTAATCCATGTACTGGAAAATGCGAAAAACCATGTGATATACATGGTGATGAATGTATAGTTTGCCCAGATTCATGTAATGGAGATGTAGGTGGAGTAGCAGGAGCAAATTGCTGTGAACCATTAACAGTTACAGATAACACTATAAACGTAAGAAATGCTGTTTTATTCCCTGTAGAAGTAGATAGAATATTTGATAGCATAGTATTAAGAGATGAAGATGACCATCCGTTTATATTTGGTGAAGATTGTGAAGAACGAGGCGTAGAATTTGAACTTGAAGAATTATGTGGAGATAAACCACATGGAGACTGTATAGAAGTTACTATTGAGAAAGTTTGCTTATCATTTGATTGTATAGACTACAATGTAGGTGGCGGCAGAACAACAGTAAATGGATGTGAAGTAGACTTAATAACTGAAAATGAAGAATGTAATGATGAATTTGAATTTAATCTTACAGGATGTAATGTAAGTGATGACTGTGAAGACGATGGATTAGGTACTTCTGTACGATTTGTTCAAAGAAATGTAAGAGCAGTAGTTAGAAATCTAAAAGTAGAAGTAAAAGGTAGATTTGGTTGTTCAACATTTACAGCAGTTGCTTGTTTCGATGATGAAGTAGATTTTAGATTAAGATTTGGTCCAACTAGAATATGCATACCATCTAGAAATACTAGATTAACACAAAGATTTGACGCAATATTCACTATAGATTGTATAGGCGATGCAAGATTAGTTAGAGATCGTCATGGATGCTTCCAATTATGTATAGATGAAATAGACTTCGTATTATGTGCAGAAACTACAGTAAACGTTATATCAAGAGAACAATTAGCTTTATTAGGTTCTGCTCAACCAGTACAATCAAGAGTATTAGGAACAACTAGTATATGTGAAAACATACAAGGAGTAAGCAATAACAACAATAAAAAGCATAAATGTGGATGTAGATCAGAAGAATAAGTTCAAAAAAACCTAGGCAGAAAATTGCCTAGGTTTTTTTAAATATATAAACATTTTTGCACATTATTTCATATTGTAGTATAGAAGCATTTATAAGGGGGGAACTTTATGGCTAAAATATATGTGAATAAAGATGACATATGTAAAATTAACACAAGTACTAAAAAAAATAAATATGAAGATAAATTTAATAATAAGTACATCAAAAATAAAGAACCTATATTAATAGACAAAGTATACGATAGTATAAAAACTGTTGAAAATGAAAATAGCCCGAGATGTATGGAATTTGAAATAAAAGGTGAGTGTGAACTACCATTTAATTGTAAAATAGAAATTCTTGAAACAACAATTACAACTAAGGTAAAAAAATTAGGTAATAAAATATTTATACAAGGACATGAAATAGACTTAGATAGTGATTCATTTTGTAATGAACCTAATATAATTAAATTAGACGAAAGTTTAATAAATATATGTAAATCAAAAAAATATCCAAAGTTTGCTCTAAAGGTAAATGAATGGGTAGAGGCATGTGTTGAAATAGACGTTTGCATACAGGCAGTGGCTTATGTTGACGACTGTGATGATGAAATATGCTTTGAAGCTGTAAGTTGTATAGATGATGAACTTTGCATTCCGCTTATGTATACTATAAGTGTTCCAAACTTTATAGAAGATAATAATAAACCTTATTTAAAACAAACTGATGATTTGCTTGGAATAATAGATCAAAGTTTTATATTTTTGTCTCCACTTCCAGATTGTGATGGTAATATAGAAAAGTTACTTGGAAAATTAGTTGTAACATATTGTGTAAGCTCAAATGTAGAATCAATTGTACCTAATTGCCCAGAATTTAAAGACTATAAAAAGGATAAAAATGTGAAAACTAAGAGAAAAATTAATGTAACTGATAAAGTTAGTATAATGAATAGCAAAAAGAGAGCCTAGGCTCTCTTTTTAATTATTTATTGTATTTTATAGTGTGACAATATTTCATTATATCATCTTTAATAGTAGGTTCTTCTTTAACCTCAGCTACTACATTATTTTGATTATTTCTTTTATTTTTTGAATTTCTTCTCTGCTCGATAATAGGTGTATCTAAGTATTCCTTTGGTATAGGATATTCTTTTTCAACATCATCTTTGTTTTGTTTAACGTCATCCTGAACACTTTCTTTAACAACATTTTCTATATTAGCCTCTTCTTCTAAAATTTCTTTGTTAGACCAAGTTTTAGTTTTATTATTAAATAATTTTAACTTACGTCTTCCACCTCTATTTTCCAAACAGTTATATTCAAATCTAATATTATTATCTTCGTCTATATCTATTTTATAAAAAGAGTTATTTTCATAGATAACGTTGTTTATTTCATTAATACTTAACTTTCTTCTATTTACATTTTTATTAATATGAGTTACATGATATAAATTTGAGCTTAACGAACTGTTTTCAAGTAAAAATACGTTTAGATGATCTTCTATTAAATGAAGCTTTACATCCCTTATATTTTCCAAAGGATTTCTATATCTAAATAATAATTTTCTTCTCCAGCTGTTTTTTATATTGTATATATGAAGTAAATTTCCATCAGAGTTCACACAACATATATGTATGTCTTCTTTATCATCTATAGCTACTGAATAAAACTTAATATCGTCAGCTATTTTAGATGTTTCCTCGTTAATATTTCTAATATACAAAGTATCATTTTCAGTGTATATATAAAAAGGCTTCATGTTACTTTTAATATCCATTTAATAACCCCCTTAGCGCTTTAATTTTGTTTTTGCTCTCATTAAAACTGTAAATTGTAGTAAGAAAGTCAAAATAGAAGTAAAATTAATTGCGTATACATATCCATATATATTAAGATTTGGCATAGGTAGTAAGAAGTAGATAGCTGCAAGTTGGATACACATTCCTATTATATTATTGATACTTGATATATATTCCTTTCCTATAGAATTAAGAATCCCAGATAAGGTATGATTCATAACTATAAATAATGAAGAAATAGATAAAGCTTTCAAATATTCACCAGCTAATTTATTCTTAAATATAAGCAAACACAACTGTTCACCAAACAAATAAAAAACAATACTAGATAATATTCCAACTGAAAATGTCAATAATAAAGAGAAATAAATCTTCTTGTTTAAATTTTTATAATTCTTTGTTGCCATCTCTTGTGATAAACTAGGAATTAAGTTAACAATAAGTGCAGATGTAACAGTAAAAGGTAGTAATAAAAATGGATACACCATACCACCTATAACACCATACAACCCAAGGGCCTTTGAGTATTCCATACCACTAAGGGCGAGTCTACTTGGTATAATCATAGAGCTAATAGATTGAAGCATTACAGATGACATTCTATTACATGTTATGGGTACAGCCATTTTAATTGTTTCAACTGTTCCATTTAAAAATTCACGTACATTTATTGTGTACTTATTTTCAATATCTGGATCCTTTGCCAAATGAAATGTAATATATAATATATTTACTACTTCACCTAAGGATACTCCAAGTAATGCAATTAAAGTATTCATATTAGGATTGTTGAAATAATTAACTAATAAAACTACAAATGCTATTTTACTTAATTGCTCTAGAATTTGGCCAGTAGCAGGTATACTAACCTTTTTTACACCATAGTAATAAGCCCTAATAACATTTGATATTGTTATTAAACTTATAGCTGGAGCAATTGACAAAATATATATATTTAGCTGAGAGCTTTTTAATAGCTTAAGTGCTAAATAACTTGAGTTCAAACAAACCCCTATAGATATTGTAATTGATATAAAAAAAGCAATATACAAAGTAGATATAAACAAAACATTCATATTATGTTTATCTTTTAAGGCTTTTTTCTTAGCTATAAGTGAATTAAGAGCGATAGGAACTCCTGTTGTAGTTACTGATACACACATCATTAGTAAGTTTACAACCATGCTAAAAATACCAAGACCTGTTGCACCAAGGGCCCGTGATAAAAATACTCTATAGGCGAATCCTAAAATCCTTACTATAAAATTTGATATGAATAATATTATAGTCGAAGAGACTAAATTAGGGACTCTCAATAAATCACCTCCTTATGATTAAATATATTCATAAAAAATTAAAAAAATCTCTATTATATATAAAGAGAATTAAAAATAATAGCTATTATATAAATATAAATTTGCAAATAGTTTGAAAGGGGATATGAAATGAATATATTAATAAAAAACGTAAATGTACTTCAAGTAAATCCAAAGGCAACTATACTTAAAAATGTTTTTGTTGGAATAGAAAATGACATTATAAAGTTTATAAATGAAAATTTGCCCGATGATTTTAAATACAACTATGAAATAGATGGAAAACATAAATTACTTATGCCTGGAATGACAAATGCACATACTCATATACCTATGAGCTTACTAAAGGGGTTAGGTTCTGATAAGGTACTTATGGATTGGCTTTATAATCATGTTTTTCCAGCTGAAAAAAACTTAAGTCATAATCATGTATATTTAGGATCAATGTTATCTTGTGCAGAACTTATAATGAGCGGAACAACATCACTTAACGATATGTACTTTCATGCTGATCATGCAGCAAAGGCAGTATTAGACAGTGGACTTAGGGGAAGTATAGGGGTTAGTGTAATGGGAGAGGATTTTAAAGATGTAGTAAATGATATAGATTTCGTATACAATAACTACAATAATTTAGACAATGGTAGGATTCAAGTTAAAGTAGCACCTCATGCTATGTATACTTGCTCAAAGCCATTTTTAATAGATGCACTAGAATATGCAAATAAACATAAGATTGGCATACATACTCATATAGCAGAAACAAAAGATGAAATTGATTATGCATATGATAAATTTGGGATAACACCTGTTAAGTACTTTGATGACTTAGGATATTTTAATAGCCAAGTAATAGGAGCTCATTGTGTTCATATAAATGATGATGATATAGAAATCCTAGCAAGTAAAAAGGTTATATGTGCGCACAATCCATCTTCAAATCTAAAGCTAGCAAGTGGAATATCACCAGTTCCTAAGTTAATAGAAAAAGGAGCGATAGTTACAATAGGAACTGATGGAAGTGCTAGTAATAACAATATTAATATGTTTGAAGAAATGCACTTAACTTCACTTATACATAAAGGGTATAATTTGGATCCGACAGTTTTAAACACCAGTGATACTATAAAACTTGCAACATACAACGGAAAATATATATTTAATATGGATATAGGAGATGTAAAGGAAGGTTATAAAGCTGATTTAATACTTATAGACCTTAGAAAACCACATTTATATCCTGATATAGATACAATAAGTAATATTGTATACTCAGCTCAAGGGTCTGATGTAGATACTGTTATAGTAGATGGAAAGATACTTATGGAAAAAAGAGAGCTAAAGACTATAGATATAGAAAAGCTTTATTATGATATAGATAAGTTAGAAGCTTTGGTTAAATAAAAATTTGCTACGGTCATGTCTTAAGCGGCATCGAGAAGCAGGGGCTTTGCCCAAGTATATTAGATGACATAAAAAAGCTAGGATTTTAAATCCTAGCTTTTAAATTGCACGGAAAAAAATTATCAGATTGATATTTCTATTATCAAATTGATAATTTATTATCAAATTGATAATTACTGCAGTATAACAATTTTTAATAAAAATTTTGATTTTAATATTGTTATGAAAGTTTTGTGAAATATATAGCAATTTGCTATAAGAAATATTGTTGTTACATTTTATAACAGTAAAAAACATTATCTGACCGTTATATTTGGTATGAAAATTGCTATATAAAATATATAGGAAAATTAATAGAAATATTAATTCATAAAACTTATTTGAAGAAAGGGGAATAACAATGAGTGAAGTAATGAAAACGATGTCCTTTGAAAAAATTCTTGAATTATCTCTTCAAGATTACGCTACAAAAGGAAAGATATTTGGAATAGAGGAAAAAGATTTTCATAGAGATATTAATAACAGCATAGAAATGGATTTCTGCGGAGAATATTTAAGATTCCCAATAGGCCCTGCAGCTGGCCCTCACACACAATTAACTCAAAACTTCTTAGCAGGTTACTTAACAGGTTCTAGATATTTTGAACCTAAGACTGTTCAAATAGTAGATGGAAAAGAAATGCAAGAAATGATATCAAGACCATGTATAGATGTTAAAAACGTAGGATACAACGTAGAATGGTCTACAGAATTAACAGTTCAAGAAGCTAAAGAAGAATATATAAAAGCTTCAATATTAATGCAAGTTATGGGAATTGAACTTGGATTATCAGATGTAAAAGACTTTATACTTAATATAAGTGTAGGATATGACCTTAAGGGAATTCAATCGGAGAAAATATCTAACTTTATAGATGATCTTAAAGATGCAAAAGATACTGATATGTTCAAAGAATGTATAGAAGTATTAAAGAAAAATATAGATAAGTTCAATAGATTTAAATTAGAAGATATAGATAAGATTTCTTCAAAGATTACAAATATAATTACACTTTCTACAATGCACGGATGTAAGGCAAGTGAAATATTAGACATAGCAACTCATTTAATATCAAATAAAAAGATAAATACATTATTAAAGTGTAACTCTACATTATTAGGATATGATGCTGTAAGAGAAATCTTAGATAACTTAGGTTACAATGATATAGAATTAAAGAGAGATGATTTCGATCACGACTTACAATTCGATACAGCTAAAGAAATAATAGCTCAATTATTAGAAATAGCTAAAGAAAATAATGTAACATTTGGAGTTAAGTTAACAAATACATTACCTGTTGTTAATAATAGAGGGGTTATGCCAGGTGAAGCTATGTACATGTCTGGAAAACCATTATATCCAATAGCAATAAATGTAGCTAAAAATATATCAAAAGAGTTTAGTGGTATAACTATGTCTATGTCAGGTGGAATAGATAAGAATAACGTATTAGATGTATTTAATACTGGAATTGCTCCTATTACTATGTCAACATTATTCTTACAACCAAAGGGATATACAAACAACAATGCTGTATTAAATGAAATGAAAAAAGCAGGACAAGCACCTAATGGATTAAATATTGAAGCTATAAGTGCATTAGCTGACAAATCAAAAATGGATACTAACTATAGAAACAAAGGTAATGGAAAAGTTTTAGAAGACAAGCTAGAAACTTTTGACTGCTTAAAGAGCTGTGGAATATGTGTTGATGTCTGTCCAAATAGAGCAAACATGAAAGTTGCTGTTGAAGGACTTACAGCTAATTACCAAATAGCTCACATAGAAAATATGTGTAATGAATGTGGTAACTGTCATATGTTCTGTCCAAAAGGCGGATTCCCATATTTCAAGAAAGCTACTATCTTTAGAGATTTAGAAGAATATAAAGATTCAACAAATCCTGGTTTAGTAAGAGTTGGAGAAAATGAATTCTTATTAAGAGAAGATGGAAAAGAATATGTATATGAAGTTAATTCAAAAGAAGATAAGAGCAAATTAGAAATGACTGTTGAAACTATTTTAAATGATTATCCTCATTATGTTGATAACATAGATGCTTTAAATGAAGAAGTAAACGCATAAAATTAGGATGGTATATTATGACTATAACAAGATATGAAACAAATCAAAGATGGAGTAAAGCAGTTGTACATAACGGAACTGTATATTTTTGCGGTCAGGTTGCAAAGGAACTTGTTCCAGACGTTGCTGAACAAACTATAACTACTTTAGAAAAAATCGATGAGCTTTTGGCAAGTGTTGGAAGTGACAAAAGTAAAATACTTTCTGCAACAATATATCTTAAAGATATTACTACATTTAAGGAAATGAATGAAGTTTGGGATAGCTGGGTTCCAGAAGACTGTGCTCCAGCTAGAGCATGTATAGAAGGTGCAGCTACTAATCCTGATGAATTAGTAGAAATATGTATTATTGCAGCTGTTGATTAAGTAATAAAGGAGTGTGTTTTTTAAACACACTCCTTTTAACTATATTTTTATAAATTCAGGTTTCATTTTGTCAAACTTAGTTACATATTTAAATCCAAGTTTTTGTAGTGTATGATATACATAATCAAACTTATAACTAATTGTAGAAGGTATATGAGAATCAGAGCCTGTAGTTATTATTTCTCCACCTAAATCTTTGTACATTTGAAGAATATAAGTAGTTGGAGAAAAATCAGGAAGATTATATCTAAATGATGACGTATTTATTTCGATACCTTTTCCATTATGAATAACTTCTTTTAAAATCATTTCTATTATATCTACAAAGTCGTTGTCTTTTAGTGGATTTTCATATCCACCGTATCTCTTTACTATATCTAAGTGACCTATAACAGAATAATCACTGTAGTTTTTTACTATTTCATATAGTTTTTCATAATAAACTCTATATGCTTCACTTTGAGATTTTTCTTTGTAGAAGTTTTCATAATATAAATCTTCTCTGTCTATTGCGTGAACAGAACATATTACAAAGTCAAATGGATTAGTTTTTATATCATTAGAACACTTTTCTATTATATGATGTTGAAGGCCTATCTCTATACCTCTTTTTACAGATATTTTGTTTTTATACATTTTTATATATTTTTCTAGAGATTCAAAGTAATCTTTGTAATTTACTTCAAATGGTATTTCACCTATTATGTCATAGTCAATATGGTCTGTAAAACATATTTCATTAAGACCAAGCTTTATAGCACCTTCTATCATATCCTTCATAGGTATTTTGCAATCAGCAGAAAAGTCTGAGTGCATATGATAATCGTAGTACATGATTATTACCCCTTTTTATTTGAATTTTGGTATTATATAATAATAATACCAAAGATGATAGTAGCCTTCAAGGAATGTAATACTATAAACTATAAAGGTGATAATATGGATAGATACAAATTACATATAAATGAAGAAAGTTCAAAGTATTTGCAGATATATAATCATATAAAAGATATTATAGAAAATAATAAACTAGCGAAACACGAGAAACTTCCTCCGATAAGGAAGTTATCAGAACTTCTTACTGTTAACAATACTACTATAGTTAAATCATATGAACTACTTGAAAAAGAAGGATATATATATAAAGTTGTAGGAAGTGGAAGTTATGTATCTGATATAAATGGATATAAAGAAGAAACTAAAATTGAAATAAATAAAGATGTTATAACCTTTGATATAGGTAATCCATCTATGGATATGTTCCCAATTGATAACTTCAAATGTGCTATAAATATGGCTCTTGAAAAAGAAGGGCCAGCTATATTTGAATACGACGATGGACTAGGTTATACTAATTTGAGAAAAAGTATATGTAAATACTTAGAAAATCTAAATATAAATACTTCAAAGGACAATATACAAATAATATCTGGTGCACAACAAGGGATAGATATAATATGTAAAAGTTTAATTCACTATGGAGATGTTGTATTTGTTGAAGAACCTACATATAGCGGTGCACTTGAGGTGTTCAAAACTAGAGGGGCGAAGGTTATAGGTATACCAATGTTAAATGACGGCATAGATATAGGTCTTCTCAAAATGAAGCTAGAAAAAATAAGGCCAAAGTTAATGTATGTAATGCCAAATTTTCAAAATCCAACTGGAATATCATATGTTACTAAGAAAAAAGAACAATTAATAAAACTTGCTGAAGAATACGACTTTTATATATTAGAAGATGATTTTATAAGTGATTTTGAGTTTAATTCAAATGACAATAAGCCACTTAGGTCATATGACGATAAAAATAGAGTTATATATATAAAAAGTTTTTCAAAAATACTTATGCCAGGTCTTAGAATAGGATTTATTGAAATGCCTATGGAGATATTAAATAAGGTACTTTGGGCAAAATATTCAAGTGATATATCAACATCTGGCCTTATACAAAGATCACTTTATTATTATATGGAGCATTTTGATTGGTACGATTACTTGAAAAATGTTGGAAAAATATATAATATAAAGTTTGAAGCATGTTGTGAAGCTATAAATAATAAATTAAAAGGTAAGATAAAATACAATATGCCATCTGGTGGAATAAACTTCTTCTTGGAATTACCTAGAGGATATTCATCCCAGGACTTTAAAGATTTCATGTTAACTAAAGGGGTATTAATACTTCCTGGAAGCTATTTTTTTGAAAATCCTGTAGATGATAGATATTTTAGAATAAACATAGCTTCAACATCAAAAGATGAAATAATAAATGGTATAGATATAATATCTGATAACCTAGATGAGTTTTTGCAAAATTATAAGTACAAATCTCACTTTACAAACAATAAATTATTTTACTAGGAGGAAATAACATGATAACAGACGAAATGATAAATAGAATAAATGAATTGGCAAAAAAAGCCAAAACTGTAGGACTTACTGAAGAAGAAACTAAAGAAAGAGACATTCTAAGAAGAAAGTACATAGACAGTTTTAAGAAAAATCTTAAGGTACAATTAGACACTATAAAAGTAGTCACTCCAGATGAATACGAAAAGAACAAAAAGGAAAATAATAAGAATTAGTAAATGTATTTTGGAGGTATTTATGGAAAACTTAAAACACGAGTTCAAAAATATTTGGAAAGAAACAGATAACGTAGATGCTATAATGAAATATTCTAAGGATTATATGAATTTCTTAGATGTTGGAAAAACAGAAAGAGAGTCTGCCAAAGAAATAGTTAGAATAGCTAAGGAAAATGGATTTGTATCATTAGAAGAAGCTATGAACAAAAAGAGTTTATCTCCTGGAGATAAAATATATGCAGTTAATAGAAATAGAGCAGTAGCTTTATTTGTTATTGGTAGTGAAGATATAGAAAAGGGAATGAGAATAATAGGTGGACATATAGATGCACCTAGAATAGATTTAAAGCCAAATCCACTATATGAAGATGGAGAAATGGCATTTTTCAAGACTCATTACTATGGCGGTATTAAAAAATACCAATGGACTACTATACCTTTAGCATTACATGGAATTGTTATATTAAAAGATGGAACTACAGTAGATATATCTATAGGTGAAGATGATAATGATCCAGTATTTTGTATAACAGATTTACTAATTCACTTAGCAGGAAGCCAAATGCAAAAGAAACTAGGTGAAGGTATAACTGGAGAAAATCTAAATCTATTAGTTGGCCATATGCCACTTAAAGGTGAAGAAAAAGAAGCTATTAAATGTAATGTACTTAAATTATTAAATGAAAAATACAATATGGTTGAATGTGACTTTTTAAGTGCTGATCTTCAAATAGTTCCTGCAGGGAAAGCACGCGATTTAGGATTTGATAGATCTATGATATTGGCTTATGCACATGATGATAGAGTATGTTCATATGCAGGAGTTAGAGCTGTAATTGAAGCTCAAAACCCAATGTTCACATCAGTTGGATTATTTGTAGACAAAGAAGAAGTAGGCTCTATGGGAAGTACTGGTATGCAATCTAGATTCTTTGAAAACTCTGTTGCAGAACTTATTAACTTACAAACAGATTACTGTGAGTTAAAGCTAAAAAGAGCATTAGCTAATTCTCAAGTATTATCTGCAGATGTTTGTAATGCATATGACCCAAATTACCCAGAAGTTATAGATAAGAGAAATAATGCTTATATGGGAAAAGGGGTTGTACTTACTAAGTACACTGGAAGTAGAGGTAAATCTGGAGCTAGTGAGGCAAGTGCAGAATTTATGTCAGGTGTTAGAGCTGTATTTAATGATAATAATGTTATATGGCAAATAGGTGAACTTGGAAAAGTTGACGAAGGTGGCGGAGGTACTATAGCTTATATATTAGCAAACTATGGTGCTGATGTTATTGACTGTGGAGTTGGAGTTTTGAGTATGCATGCTCCATATGAAGTAGTATCAAAGGCAGATATATATGAAATGTACAAAGGTTATAAGGCTTTTGTAAAATAGATTTTCTTGGCCATAATATTAAAAGGAGTTGTCCCCTTACGGGGCAACTCCTTTTTTGAGCAAGATCTCTGGTTTTCAATGCCGCTTAAGACATGAGCCCAGCTAATTTTATATGTTAAAATATTTATATAATCCGGCTAAAAACTTTTCTTCCAGTGGAGTTAGTATTTTCTTTTTAGAATGTATAAAATAAAAATTACGGCTAAATTCCATATTTTTTATTTTGTAATAATTTATTTTATTAGACTCTATATAATCAATAGTGGATCTATAGGATACAAGTGATAATCCAAGTCCTATTCTTACCATTTCTTTTATACTTTCATTGTTTTCAACATGGGCTACAATATTAAAGTCATCTAATGATACTTTGTTTTTTTCAAATTGTTTTACTATAAGATTTCTAGTTCCAGAGCCTTCCTTTCTCATAATAAAATTACAACCTTTTATATCTTCTATATTTATATATCCATTTTCGTTAGGTATTTCTAATTCTTTAGATGCTATAAGAACGAGCTCATCATCTACTAAGTCTATGTAATTAATTTGAGAGTTGCTAACTTTGCTTCCAACAAAGCCAAAGCTTATTTTTTCGTCAATTATTTCTGATATTGCATCTTGAGAGTCATAGTGGCTTATATTAAATTTAACATCAGGGTACTTGTTTACAACAAACTTTAGAAATTCTGGAAGTATATAAGTTTCAGGAATAGAGCTACATGCCATATCTATAATTCCTTCTATTTTTCCAGAGTATTCATTTAGATTGTACAGTGCCCTTTGGCGGTTGTTTAATATCTCAAGTGCATGCGTATATAATATTTTTCCAGGTTCAGTTATAGTAACATTTTTATTATTTCTATTTATAAGAACTGTATTTAATTCGTGTTCAAGATTTTGCATATGTGAACTAACTGTAGGTTGTGTCAAAAACAGCTCTTTTGCTGCTTTTGAAAAACTTTTATGTTTTGCTACAGCTACGAATATCTCTAGTTGTTTAAAATCCATAATTCCCTCCGGTTGTTTAGTTATTAACTATATTATAACATCTAATTACAAAAAATAGTGCCTGCATTTAGCAAGCACTTATACTATAATTCATATGTATTATCACATGTTTTACAACTTATTTTTATGTGTTCTAATTTTTTTATATTTTTTTCCATACTCCCAAGTTTAACGTATGTTGTTTGGCCGCAACATGGACACTCAAAGTCTATTCTATATGAAAATATACATGGCACTTTGAGCACATATGAGTCAAATAACATAAGCGTAAAAAGAAAAATTATTATAGCTGTTATTGCAAAAGGTGCAGACATTCTAACTGTAAATAATATAAATGCTAGTATAACAAAAACAAAAGAATTAGAATTAAATTTTGGCTGCACTATTTTTGCATTGATGTTACTAGTTGCAATATTCATGTCAATCCCCCCATAATCCCGTCTTGATATATATATTCGACAATGTTAAAGATTTACCTTTTATAGCTGTTTAATTTTTCGCTTGTAAAAATAGTTGCATTTTTTAAAACATACTGTATATAATGTATATATACAGTATGTTTTGAGCAACGGACCTTTTTCTCAAGGTCGTTGGCGATATGAGCGTAGCGAATTTTTTAATTAAACATAGGAGGATGATATGAACATAATTATTTCTAATGAGTCTGATATGCCTATATATATGCAGATATTAGAGCAAATAAAAGAAGCTATAATATCTGGTAAATTACAACAAAATGAATTGCTTCCATCTATAAGAACTTTGGCTAAAGAACTAAATATAAGTGTTATAACAACTAAAAGAGCATATGAAGAACTAGATAGACAAGGATTTATACAAACTGTTCCTGGTAAAGGAAGTTATGTATCATTTTTTAATAAAGAACTTATATATGAAGCCAAACTAAAGGAAATAGAGATGAAATTACAAGAAGCAATAAATGCATCTAGAATTATAAATATATCCAAAGATGAATTAATAGAGATATTAAACTGTTTATATGAGGAGTGAAGATATGTTAAAGATTGATAATGTGAGTAAAGATTTTGGTAATTTCAAATTAAATAATATATCTTTTGAATTAGAAAAAGGATATATTATGGGTTTGATAGGTCCGAATGGATCAGGTAAAACTACTTTAATTAAAACTATTATGGGACTTTTAAAACAAGACAGTGGGGATATATATTTTCTTGGAGAAAACATAAAATCTAATTCAAAAAATACAAAAGAGAATATAGGATTTGTATACGATAATCTTTATTTTTATGAAAGTCTAAAGGTTAAGGATTTTAAAAATATTGTTTCATCTTTTTATTCAAATTTTGAAGGTAAGGTATTTGATGACTATATTAATAGATTTGAAATTTCTAGAAATACAACAATAAAAAATCTTTCAAAGGGACAGGGAATAAAGTTAATGCTTGCTAACGCACTTTCACACAAAGCAAAACTTTTAATATTAGATGAACCTACATCTGGACTTGACCCTATATTTAGAAAAGATTTGATGAAAATATTACAAGAGTGTTTACAAGATGAGGATAAAAGCATTATATTTTCTACACATATAACTCAAGATTTAGAGCAAATTGCAGATTATATAACTTTTGTAAACAAAGGGGATATGGTATTTAGTGAAAGCAAGGAAGCTATAAATGAAAAATATAAGATTATAAAAGGAACAAAAGAAGAACTGGACAGTATGAATGTAGATTTTATAAAAAGAAAAGATACAAAGTATTTTAGTGAAGGATTATTTATACAAAATAGTTATGAAAGTAATTCTAATATAAAAACAGCTTCTTTGGAAGAAATAATGTATTACTACGAAAAGGGGGATATTCATGTTTAATTTATTAAGAAAAGATATATTAATAAATTTCAAAACTGATATACGTACAATTATAAAACTTATAATAGGTATAATAATTTTTTCTTTTATTTTACCTGGTGCAGCTTTTATATATATACCTTTATTTGTGAGTTATATAATAATATTTAAAACTTTTCATATGGATGAAAATAATAAATGTAATTTATTTTTAAGTAGTATGCCAATAGATAAAGAAGATATAGTATATAGCAAATATATATTTTCTATATTAATTATATTAATATCTGTAATGTTAACTTATATTTACCTTAATAGCCCTTTCGTATTGTACAAAATTCCTATAAACATAAATATGATATTAATGAGTATAGGCTTTAGCCTATTACTTATATCTATATGTTTTCCTATAATATTTAAAAATGGATATATGAAATCATCTGGGATATGTACTCTAGTCCTAGGAATTATATGTAGCATAGCATTTGCAATATCTGTGACGCCTAGAACTATAGAAAGTTATAAATTAATAACTATATTTAATATAACAATAGAGTCGCTTATAATTATATCAACTAGCATAGTCTTGTATATAATGTCTATGTATTTATCGTTGAAAATGTATTCTAAAAAAGAAGTTATTAACTAATATAAAGGGGATAATATTATGGATAAAAAGTTTATAAAAGTTGTTGGAATAATACTTACATCTTTGATTTTATTTATAGGTCTTAGTAGTTTTATTACTAAAGACAACAAGTTTGGAGAAGAAGATTCTAGTAAAAGTATGAGAACCACTATTGTTTATAAAAGTAGTGAAGTGAATAATAATAATAAAATAATTACAATATTGGTTAAGAATAATTCAGATAACATTGCAAGCCCTGGTGAGTTTAAGTTGAGTTTTGATTCAGTTGAAGGAAATAGCGATTTTTATATAAGGGGATATGAAAAAAGCTTTTTTGAAGAAGATATAGAAAACAGAAAAATGGGAATAGATCCAGGAGAAGAAATAGAGGTAATATTTAAAATACCAAATGGTATTGAATTTGACGAAGATGTATATGACTTAAAAAATGCTAGTATATCATATGATATAAACTATTATAAATTTAGAGTTAAAAGTAATAGTTTATTTTTAGGGGTAGGAGGAGAAGGTGGAAGCCATAGTGTTAATATAGATTAGAATTATATAGGAATACAAAATTAACTGTCAGTGTAAATCGCTGGCAGTTTTTTAATACAAAAAAATTGACCAGGATATGGGGGATATATCCTGGCCGTTAAGGTATTACTTCTTGGGGGAATTATGTTTTATTTATTTACCGTACATTCTAATTATAGACAGAATAAAAAATTATATACATTAATTCAAAAATTTATTTGGAAATTGTCTTACGATTCCAGTGGCAAACATATCTGCCATACCTAAAGCCTGTTTTTCAATTTCATCATACAATTCTATATCTCTTTCATAATCCTTAGTTAGTATAGATAAAGCTTCATCCTTTGTCAATGATAGATGTTCATGAAGCATTGCCAAAACATCTCTCTTAGGTAGGTAAGGATTTATACTATTTAAAAATGTAGCAATTTGGTCTGCATTTTCATACCATCTTCTTTCCGCATCAGTAGCAGCATTTGTATCTCCTGATTTTGCTGCAACCACAAGTTCTGCTGCAATTGTTAAATGAGCTCTGAATAAGTTAGCAAATACTGATGCTATTTGATTTCCATAGTAGGCCTTAAAGGCTTCACCCATATCTGAAGGATTTCGAAGCAGTCGATTTATAACCAAATCTTTATCTTGTGAATCGTCGATTATGCTTGTAATAGCCATTCTCGTCCATTCAACATGTTGTTCCCAAAGCATGCGCATAAGGTCCCTTAATTTAACTACTGACTGTGGGATACAGTTAGACGGTCTATTATCAGGTATATAGCCTCCAGTATATATTGCAATTATTTGCCCTACACAAAGGTTGTTAGGATTTAACCATGGGTTTGCAGATAATATTGAGTTAACAGTTGTGTTGTATCTTTGGGCTAAACCTTGGAGAGTATCTCCATGTTGGATTTTATAATAAAATAATCTTTGAGAAAATGAAGCCATTTTTTCACCCCTTAATAGTGTATATAATAAAATATGATTATAAAATAAAAATGTTCTATATAAAAAGGTTTTTGAATTTTTATATAGAATTAATTATCTTATCCCTTAGATAAATATATTTTTTTGAAGTAAGTTGGCATTCGTCTGTCCAACTTTATTCCCCAAAAGAGGTCATCTCAAAATGATTTTAGAAATCATTTTAAGACGACCTTTTTTAATCACAAGAATATTATAATTTATCCGGTCTATGGATAATTTGTAATATCCAAATGCTAAACTTGAGCAACGGGCCTGTTTTTCAAGGTCGTTGGCGACATGAGCATAGAGAAATTTTTAATATCACACTTGTTAGTTTGTACATATTATAATTAAGAATTAATTATTAAAAAAATTAAACAAAAAGGTGTGATGTTATGTACAAAACCAACCGTCAGGATGTACCAATAGATATAATTCCATGCTTGCCACCTGGACTTTCATTTTTGAGAATAGCTCACGTTTTACCACAGCTAGGATTAGTAAGTATATATTTAAATGATAGACCAGTAATACGTGCAAATTATTTAGACTTTAGTCCTTATTTTCCTGTAGTACCTGGGATTTATGATTTTAAATTTTATTCACCTCAAAATAATACCCTTTTATTTGAAATTGATAATTTAGAAGTACCAACAGATCAACTATCAACTCTTGTAGTTACAGGAGATTTGGAAAACTTAAGAGTTTTACAAGTAATAGATGATATTAATCAACGTGTAGATTCAGATGAAACCAAAATTAGAATATTTAATTTAACTCGTGATAAAATAGCATTCAATATTAATTCAAGTAACTATAACAATTCAGGGGAGCTACTATATCGTAGCGGCACTAATTATTTGGAAATACCTCCAGGAGAAGCAAGGTTACAAGTACAACTTCCCAATGGCAATATACAGGGATTAAACATAGATCTAAATCCTGGTAGAGTATATACTATATATGTTGCTGAAAGTATGGACCCTACTTCACCATCTTATGAACTAGGAAATATATTACAATTTATTCAGGTAGTGGATGGAAATACTATAATACACAAGTGTATATAAGACAAAAATGAGCCACTTATAGCGGCTCATTTTTAGTTGAAATATGGAAAAATAACCCATAATATGGTAAATTATACTAGGGGTATTGTATGGTTACAGAACTATAAGAAATTGAAACAATATTATTATAAAGGGGGTATCATCTTGGATACGGTGATGGGTCAGTCAAAAGCAAAGTACTTTTCAATTAAAAAGTACAAAGAAGTTTTTGCTTTAATACTATTTGTAGCAATAATGACATCAGTAGCAAATAAAAATTATATACTATTTCACACTACTATAGACCTCTTCGCTGTAATAGTAGGAATTGTAACAACCGTAATAGCTTATAATACTTATTCTCTAAGCAAAAATAATTTCATGGGGTTCTTGGGAATAGCTTATAGTTCTATAGCAGCAATAACTTTTGTACACGTTTTAACATATAAGGGAATGAACATTATACCAAATATTACAGCAAATGTTCCTACTCAATTATGGATTATTAGTAGGTATGTACAAAGTATCTCTCTTGTCATTAGTTTTGTATACATAAATAGAGAATTGAAATTTAACAAAACACTATTTATATATTGCATTTTAACTGTATTATCAATATACATAATATTTTATACAACAATATTTCCAGATTGTTTTGTTGAAGGAAAAGGTTTAACAGATTTCAAAAAGAATAGTGAATATATAACTATGATAATAATGTTTGCAGCCTCAATTATTCTTATAATCAATAAAAAACACTTTGGAAAAGGTCAGTATAATTTAATTTTTGCTTCATTTATAATAGACATACTAGCAGGATCTATGTTTACTACATATGCAAGTGTATATGGACAGTCAAACATGATAGGCCATATTTTAAACTTTTTATCTTATTATTTAATATATAAAGCTATTG